>JBDHZF010000072.1:0-12629 GCA_039811765.1 Thermoleophilia bacterium
GACAAAGACTGAGGCACTGAGGATGCTCAAACGCAAGATCACGCGCCGAATCCACACCGCCCTCATCCGCGATTTCGCGGCAGAACAAGCCCCTGGCTTGACATAGGAGCAACGCATGACCAACTACGCGTACACCGTGGTGATCGAGCGCGACGAGGATGGTGTGTTCATCACTCATTGCCCCGCGCTGCCGGGGTGCTCCAGCTACGGCATGACGCGAGAAGAGGCGATGGAGAACATCCGCGAAGCCATGATGCTCACGATCGAAGTTCTGCGTGAGCGAGGCGAGCAGGTTCCGCCAGAGGACGTGCAGACCGAAACGGTCGCGATCGCTGTGTAGCCGTGGGCGTGGTTCCGAGCCTCAATGCAAAGCAGCTCCTGCGCGTGCTGCACAAGCACGGTTTCTATGAAGTCGGGCAGCGAGGCAGTCACGTCAAGTTGCGCCATGACGACGGTCGATACACGACCGTGCCCGTCCATGCAGGACGCACGATACCGACCGGATTGCTACGTGCCATTCTCAAACAGTCCGGTCTGACGGTAGACGACATCACGCGGTAGTCACGAAGGGCACGGTCGTGTCGTGATTCCTGAGATCACGACACGTCGGCCGGCGAGTTGCTCGAGGCCGTCGATGCCCGCGGGAATCTGAGTGGCGAGCACGAACCGGTCCGACACGAGCCGGCCGTTCGCGGTGGTCGCCTCGATGCGCAAGCGCGAGGCGCGGCGCAGCAATTCGGTGACGGGGCCTTGCCGCTCGTTGGTCGCGTAGTCGCGCAATGCAGCGGCGGGCGCGACGAGGGCGACTCGCACCGAATCGCCGGCACCATTGGCCGAGCGTTCGCGCAGCAAGAACGGATGCATGAGCAGCTCGCGTCCCACGTCGAGCGCGACGCCGGACGCCGACCCGAGCGGTTGCCACACGCGAGGGCGGTCGTCGCGTCGCAGCGAAATGGAGTTGTCGACGATGCGCAGGTCGAGATCGGGCGCGAGCAGCGACGCGGCGCCGCTCCATGCGAGGTGGCCGCGGCTCGATCCATCGGCTGATCGCCGGCCAGTCAGACGCGCGCGTGCGAGCGTGATCGCGCCGCTTCGCACCTGCAGTTGCGTGACGAATGCGCCACCGGAGCGTGTCGTCGCGCGGGCGGCGTCGTCGATCGTGGCGCGGGCCGACGCGACGTCGGCGAGGCGCTCGCCAGCGACGGTGTGGCAGTCCACGGGCTTCTCGCGAACCGCTCGGTTGGCAGGAGCGGTCTCGGCGCAGCCGGCAGTTGTGGCGATCACGAGCATTGCGGCGAAGAAGTGGAGACAGCGGCGCACGTCGAGAGCTTTGCACGCGCGCGTCAAGCGCGTCGCGCGAAATGCCGAGGAGGACGGTGATGGCGCGCCACGCACTACAGCCCGCTGACCACGATGACGTGCGCGCGCGCGACGCGTTGTTCGAGGACGCGGATCGACACGGACCGCGATCGGCGGCGCTGGCATGGCGCATCGTGCCCGCGCTGATCGCGATTCCGATCGCCGTGGCACTCGCCACGCTCGACGCGATTCGTCGACCGATGGTCGAGCACCTGTCCGCGAGCATGGGGGACTTGGTGCTCGTGCTGCCGTTCGTCGCGGCCGTGGTGGCGCTGGCGGCGGCGTTCGCGCCCCTCGCGCGCGTGCGCGCGAGTCCACTCATCGTCGTCGGGGCCTCGCTGCTCGGCGTCGGCGCGTGGCTCGTGCAGTCCGGGCAGGTCGTCGCGGCCACGATTCCATCCACCGTTGGCGCGCTCTTGGTCGGCGTTGCGTCCGCGCGCGCGATCCGACGCGCCGTGTGGGCGTTGCCGCTGCTGCTCGCCGCCGGCGTGTCCGACGCGCACAGCGTGGCGTACGGCGTCACGGGGCGATTGATCGGCGACGACGCCGCGGTTGGCGTGGCGCACGTGGCCGCCGTCACGTCCGTGCCCGTGTCGTCGATCGCCGACGTCGACCTGCTCGTGGTGCACGTGCCGGTGCTCACCGGCGTCTGGCTGCTCGGACTCGTCGACGTGGTCGCGATCGGCTTGCTGCTCGGGCTGTCGCACCTGTTCTGGTTGCCGCTCGGTCGCAGCGCCGCTGCGATCTTCGCCGCGATCGTCGTCGCGATGGCGGTGGGCGGCGCGGTGCCAGTGCTGCCGCTGCTCGGCGCCGCATGGCTTGCAGCGAACGCGCGACTGATCTGGCGCTCGACGCGCTTTTCGCTGCGACGGCTCACCTACCTCGGCGGCTGACCCGCCTCGCGTGGATCAGCCAGCTGCCGCGGTGTCGACGACTGCGATCGGGCTGTCGTCGGTGACGCGGCGCAGTTGCCCGGCGACCGCGTCGAGCGCGGCGAAGCCGCGCATGCGGCGACTGGCCACGTCGAGCGCGTCGAACAGTTCGACGCCGTCTTCAGGGCACATCGCGATGCCCACGCGCAGATCGCGCGTGGCTTCGTCGCCGCAGGCGTCGCGGCCGATGCGCGCGGCGGCGAGCACGGCTTCGTCGCGATCGGCGACGACGATCGTGACCGCGAACACGTCGTAGTCGATGCGCCATCCGGTCTCGTGCGCGCGCGTGGCGTTCGAGAGGCGTCGACCGAACTCGTCGGGATGCTCGCTGTAGCGACGCAGCGCGAGCACCGCGAGCTGCGTGCCAGTCGCGCGGGCAGTCGCGAGTTCAGCGGGGAAAAGCACCGGGATCGCGGCGATCGACGCCAGCCCCGTCGCGCGCTCCTCCAAGCCGAGACCCGCCTGCGACCAGCGTTGCCGCAAGCGACGCGTTCGAAGCTGCGCCGCCGCGCCGGCCGCGAGCAACCCGCCGCCAGTGGCCGCCAATGCTATCGAGAACGCATCAGGCATGGTCGTCACGCTCCGTCGACACGAACGCGAGCGCTTCCGCCGCGGCATGCTCGTTCGGTTCGATGCTCGTCGAGCGCCACGTGAAATCCGGCGCGACGCGCAACACCGCCTCGCCGGATCCGGCGCACGACACGACGCACACGTGCGTGCCGTCCAAGCGCACCGCCATCGAGCCCGCGGGCAGATCGAACCCGAGCTCGCGACCGCGCTCGTCGAGCGCCGCGACATCGTCGGTCGCCCCGATCCACACATCGAGCGGACGCCCGAGTCGCAGCGCACGATTCGCTTCCGCGCGAATGCACTGCCACGCAGCGGCGGCCGACCACAGCCCCGTCGAGGCATCGACCGCGACCGTGCCGGCGCCGGTCGCGATGCGTCGCCGCAGCAGTCGTGCTTGCAACCGAGCTTGGATTAGCAGGAACGCGCCCGCGCCGCCCGCAGCAAGCGCGAGCAGCACGGCAGGATCTGTGAGCGATGCGGCCATGCCGGCCACATCGGCATCCCAGCGTCAACGCTCAAGCATCGACGCTCGAACCAGTTGGCAACCACCGCTTGAGCAGCGTGCGAATCAGCGGTTGTTCGTGCCCGGAGCGACCGAATCGGTCACATTGATGCGGCATGCGAGGCGCGTTCGAAGGCGGAAGCGAGGGTGGAAGCGTGGGCGGAAGCTGTGTGGGCGTCTGCGTGGGCGGGTCGAATTCCACAGGCTGGAATCGGTTGCGCGGAATCGCCATGAGCAGCCCCATGACGAGGCCGACGAGCATGCGTGCGAACATGGATGGTCCGATCTGTTGGTGAGGACGACGAACCGTGGTGGCGTCTCCACGGTGGCACGGCCGTTCGGGCGCGACAAGGGGGATCGGCTGTCAGCCGCGACGCGGCGCGAGCGTCACCAAACCCGCTGCGCCGTCGACGCGAGCCGATTCCGCGCGGCGCGCCGCATCGACGACGCCACGAACGCCCACCACCGTCGGCAATCCCAGCTCGCGCGCGACGATCGCCGCGTGCGAGAGCGGGCCGCCACGTTCGGTGACGAGTGCGGCGCATCGCTGCATCAGCGGCATCCACGCGGGGTCGGTGACCCGGCACACGAGCACGCATCCATCTACGTCCACGTCGGGGGACGGCTCGTCGACCACGACGACGCGCCCGCTCGCGTGCCCCGAGCTCGCCGGGATGCCGCGCAGTTCGACTGTTCCGAGCGCGACCACCGAACCTGATGGCATGTCAGCTGAAGCAGCGGGCGCTTCGAGCGCGAGCGGTTGCACCTGCACGTCCACGCCGCGCGCGAGCCGCAGCGCGTCGACGAGGCTCAGCTCGTGTACCTGGTTCGGCGATTCGATTCGGCCGTCGGCAACGAGCGATCGCGCCATCGTCTGCACGAGCGCGCGCAACGCGGCATGGATTCGCGCGCGATCCCGCGCCACCGCTTCACGCATCGCGACGAGCGTGCGGGCGTGTTCGGCGGCTGCGGTCAACACCGGATCGTCGTCCTGCTCCTGCGATTCCGATGTCGTTGACGGCACCTGCGGTGGTGGCGGCGACGCCGCGAGCACCAACAGCTGGTCGTCGCTCCAGTCGCGAAGCGGTGGTGCTTCGAGCAGCAGCTCGCGCATCGCGAACCACCCATCGATCCCGCCCCGCCACGCTGCGAGCAGCCGTGTGCGCTCGTCGCCGTCCGCCATGCGCGCTCGAGCCAACGATTCCAAGTGCGGCGCGACGGCGACCCCGCCACCTGATTGCAATGCAGCTGCTTCCAGCAAGGCAGCGCCGGGTTCGCGACCACGCTGGCGCAGCAGCTGCACCAGACGCATCGTTGCGTCGATCGAGAGCATGTCCACCGCAACGGGGAAACGCTCCGACGCGACGATGCGAAACAGGTCCTCGATGCGCGCCGCGCATGCATACGCGGGAAGCTGTTCGAACGCCACGCCTTCGTCGCCCGGCTCGATCGCTGCGGCGGTCGCCTCGTCGACTCGTGCCCGATGCAGCGCGTGATCGGCGTCCAACGTGCGCATCGCGCGGCGCAAGCGACGCCGTCGCTGGCGCACGCGTCGCAGGTCCAGCAGACGAAATCGGCGATCAGGTGGACGAATCGCTTCGCGCGCAACGCCGAACTCCGCCGCGGTGCGCGTTGGCAACGCAACCGCGCCCGGCATCAAGGACACGAGCTGCTCCCACGCGGCGAGATCGAGCGCCGGCTGCCCGTCCACGAGCATGACGACGACTCGGCGTTCGTCGCGCACGGGCGAGAATCGTCGCCACCGCCGCTTCGGCACGCCACCGATCGCCGCCAGCTGCTCCCAGCTCGCGCGCACGCCGCGATCCACCACGCTGGTAGTGAGCACGCCGGCGTCGTGCAGCGATTCCTCGAACGGGCCATGGTCCCATCGACCGGCCGGCATGTCGGAAGCAGCGTCCATTCGCGAATGCTCTACCCGGATTCGCGGTACCGTCCCACCGATGCGCATCCACGACGGGGCATACGGAACGCTGCTGCAGCATCACCTGCACGGCGACGAGACCGTGGACGACCTGTGCGTGCGCGCGCCCACGCTCGTGATCGCGGCGCATCGTGCGTACCTCGACGCCGGCGCGGAGGCGATCCAGACCAACACGTTCCTCGCACACCTGCGCGGGTCGAGCAGGCGTCGTCGCAAGATTCGTCGAGCGGCGGTGGAGTGCGCACGCGAAGCGGCACGCGACGCGCTGGTGCTCGCCACGATCGGGCCGGCGGGCGATCGTCCCCGCGACTATTGGGAAGCGATCGAGCACGCGCTCGACGACGATGTTCGCGCAGTGGTCTGCGAGACGCACACGTCGCGCGCGAGCGCGGAGGCATTCATCGCCGCGTGGAACGACGTCGCATCCGGCGTACGCGACGTGGAGACGCTGCTCGGCTGCAGCGTCGACCCGCTCGACGACAATGGTTCGCGCTGGGTGGCCGACCTCGCGACCGACGCGCCCGAATCGATCCTGCTCGGCCTGAACTGCTGCATCGGACCCAACGGCATGCGCGATCTGCTCGAGACGATCTGCGAGCAACGAGGCACCGCCTACGCGATGCCGAGCGCGGGCCTGCCCATCGGCGACCCGCCCCAATGGCCGCTCGCCGACCCAAGCCGCTGGGCCGAATCCGTGCGCGAACAAGTGGACGATCTGCCGATCGCGGCGCTGGGCGGATGCTGCGGCACCACGCCCGATTCGATCGCCGCGCTCGTCGCTATTTGACGGAACCTGCACGATGCCAGTGCAATTGGCCGCTTGTCGCGTTTGCTCTGGCGTACAGTCGGGAAACGGTCGTTTCATGGTCGCAGCAACTGGCACACCCACGCAGCATCAAGCGCGCCGCATCCACGGCTTCGGCGCGTCCTCGGCGTACTCGCTCGGCGTGGAGGAGGAGTTCCAGCTGCTCGATCCTGCGACCTTCGAGCTGGTGCCGGTCGTGGAGCAGGTGTTGGCGTCGCTGCCCGAGGGCGAGCTGACGCAGATCAAGCACGAGCTGATGCAGAGCGTGGTGGAGACCTCCACGAAGGTGTGCTCCGGCGTGCCGGAAGCCGCGGAAGATCTGCTTCGCCTTCGCGACCTCGCGCAGCGCGCCGCCGGCGAAGCAGGTGCCGTGCTCGCGTCCTCGGGCACCACGCCAGTCTCGATGTGGGAGACGCAGGCGATCACCGACAAGCCTCGCTATCGCGACATCGTCGCCAACTTGCAATGGATCGCGCGGCGCGAGCTGATCTTCGGCCTGCACGTGCACGTGGGCGTGGACAGCGTGGACAAGTGCATGTACGTGTTCAACGCGATTCGCGCGGAGCTGCCGCTGCTGCTCGCGCTGAGCGCGAACTCGCCGTTCTGGCAGGGCGCCACCACGGGGCTGCAGTCCAGTCGGATCAAGGTGTTCGACGCGTTCCCGCGCAGTGGCATGCCGCAGGCGTTCGACGGCGGATGGGACGAGTTCGAGGCGTTGCTGGCGCGCGGCAAGGCCAGCGGCCGCATCCCGGACCATACGTACGTGTGGTGGGACGTTCGCCCGCATCCGGTGTTCGGCACGATCGAGATCCGCATCTGCGACGCGCAGTCGCGACTGACTGACACGCTCGGGCTGTCGGCACTCGTGCAGGCGATGGTGGCGTGGCACGGCGATCGATTCGACCAAGGCGTGGCGGCGGCCGCGGCGGTGCCGCAGCTGCTGATCGAGGAGAACCGTTGGAGCGCGTCGCGCTACGGCCTCGACGGCGAGATGATCGATTTTGATCGCGACGAGCTCGTGTCGACGCGCCAGCTCGTCGCGCAGCTGCTCGATCGCACCGAATCGGTCGCGCGACGGCTCGGGTCGACCGAATCGTTCGACCATGTCGCCGGCATGCTGCACAGCACCGGAGCAAGCCGACAGCTCGACGCATGGATCGAAGGCGGGCGCTCCACCCAAGCCGTGGCCGCGCAGATCGTGCGCGACACCGCCGCCCGCTGACCTGTCCCAGAACTCGTCGCCGCATTCGCCGACCTGTTGTTGCAAACTGGCGACGAGTTCCGGGCGCGGATCAAGCGAGGTGGGTGATCTGCCGATGGGCGTGGCATGCACCGCCCGCACCGTCGACGACTCCTGCGCAGCGCGCTCGCGTTCGCGCTGCTCGTTGGCGTGGTCGTGGCGATTTCGCAGCTCGCAGGTGTGGCGGAGCGTCGCGAGGCCGGGCAGCCGACCGTGCTCGAGTTCGACACGCCGCACGAGACGTGGATGGTGCAGGCGCCCGCAGACGCCGCGCGCGAGTTGCCGGCCGCCACGGCGAAGCTCGGCGGCGGCAAGACCGGCGGCGAGTTGTCCGGCGACTGGCACGAGGTGCGGCTCGGCAGCGAAGTGACCGCCGCCGAAGCGGAGGCGGCGTTCGGCGCGGCGGGTGCCACGAACGTCGAACCCGTCCTGCCGCGCGTGCCATACGACGAACCGACCGCGACCGACGACGCGGTTCCGGCGAGCGACGGCGCGGCTCCCTCGACCGAGGCGCCGTCGTCGCACGAGGACGGCGCCGTCGCGACGGGCGTCGCGACGCAGCTGCGCAACGGTCCGGTGTCGGCAGCTCGAATCGGCGAGCAATGGGCGCTCGCGCAACCCAGCGACCAGGACATCGACGCGCCCGAAGCGTGGCAGGTCGGCACGGGCGCCGGGGCCGTGGTGGCGGTCATCGACACGGGCGTCGACGCCTCGCACCCCGATCTCGCCGGGCGCGTGCTGCCCGGCCGCGACTTCAGCGGCTCGGCCACCGGAGCCACGGTGGACAAAGTCGGGCACGGCACCGCCGTGGCGAGCATCATCGCCGCCAACGGAACGGCGATGGCGGGCGTCGCGCCCGACGCGAAGATCCTGCCACTCAAGGTGTTTCGCGACAGCGCGAGCGCGTTCTCGATGTCCGGATACGTGCAAGCGATCCGCTACGCCGCCGACCAGGGCGTGGACGCGATCAACATCTCGCTCGGCTGCGGCGGCTCGACCTCGTGCTATTCGAAAGCGGAACTGGACGCGCTCGACTACGCGTCCACGAAGGGCGTCGAGATCGTCGTTGCGGCCGGCAACGGCGACGCGAACGGCAACGGGCTCGACAACGACTCGCCGAAGACGCCCGATTTCCCCTCGGGCTACGAGCTGCCGGGACTGATCGCCGTCACCTCGAGCACGCGCGCGGGGGATCGATCGACGTGGGCGAACTACGGCGCGTCCACCGTGGACCTCGCGGCCCCCGGCGAAGGGATCCTCGTGGCAGCTCCGCTCGGCAGTTATCGATCCGTGACCGGCACGTCGTTCTCGGCGCCGATGGTCAGTGGCGCGGTCGCGCTCGTGGCGGCCGCGAACCCCGGCATCGGCGTGGACGACCTCAAGTCGCGGATCCTGCAATCCGCGGTCGCGTCCCGAACGCTCGCGGGGCGCGTGGTCAGCGGCGGGATCCTCAACGCGAACGGCGCGCTGTACGCGGTGGGCGCCGCGAACGTCAGCGGTGGCGGCGCAGCTACCACGGTGACCAAGCCAACGCCAACCGCGCCTCGCTCGCGCGCATCGATCGGCACCCCGCCGACGCTCGCGTGGACGCTGCCCGCTGGTTGGCGCAGCGCTCGCGTGTTGTTGAGCGGACCGGGCGGTCGCTTCGACCAGACGGTCTCCGCGTCAAGCCGCGCTGTGTCCCAACCGGCCCGCGCATGGCGAAGCGGCACGTATGAGTGGCGCGTGCAGGCGCGCACCCCTGCAGGGACGCTCGTCACGAGCGCAACGAGCTACTACACGCTGCTGCCCCGGCTCGGTGCGTGGGTCATGTCCGGACGCGTGCGCACCGGTGGACGCTCCGTGCGACTGCGCGTCGGCTATGCGGCGAGCGTGCCGCAAGCGACCGTGCAAGTGCGCATCACGCACGGATCGAGCGTGCTGCATTCCGGCCGCGCCGAGCGGCGAACGATGCACGTGCGTGGCACCGGATCGCCCCGCCGTGGATGGTTCGAGTACGACGCCAAGCTCGCGCGGTCGCTGCGACGTGGCGAGCGGATCGTCGTCGAGGTGCGCGTCGTCGCCGGCGGTCAGACCCTCGTGCGTCGATTCGGCGCAACCGCCCGCTGAACGCCTCGTCCCCGTCCGCGATCCGTTACCCTGACGAGAACGTGAACCTCCACCCCGAGCAGCTTGCCGTCTCCACCGCCGATTGCGCGATCCAGCTCTGCAACGCTGACGAGCTCGCGCTTGCCAAGCGCCTGATCAGCTTCGATTCGTCGCACGACGAGGGCGTTCGCACCTGCACCGACTTCGCGCTCGGCTGGCTCGAGGGACACGACATCCACGCCCGCACCTTCGATCTCGACGGGCTGCCGATCCTCGACGCGACCGTTGGGGAGGGACCCGTCACGGTGGTGCTGCACGCCCACCTCGACGTGGTGCCCGGCAAGAAGGAGCAGTTCATTCCGCACGTGGACGACGAGTTCTTGTGGGGGCGTGGCGCGTACGACATGAAGGGCGCGACCGCCGCGATGTTCTGCGTGATGGCTGATCTCGCAGCCTTGCACGAACGCGAACCGCTCGGCATCCGCGTGCGCATGCTCGGCGTGCCGGACGAGGAAGACGACAAGCCCAAGCCGATGCGCGGCACCGAGGCTGCCGTGGCGAAGGGCTTGGTCGGCGATTTCGTGGTGTGCGGCGAGCCCACCGATTTGCATGTCGGCATCCAAGCCAAGGGCGTGCTCGACGTTCGCATCGAGGTGGAAGGACGAGGCGCGCACGGCGCCACGCCGTGGCTGGGCGTGAACGCGATCGAGCGCGCGATGGACGTGTTCGACCGGCTCAAGCTGCTGCCGTTCGCGCAGGAAAGCTCGCGTTTCTACGATCGTCCCTCGATCAACCTCGGACGGATCACCGGCGGCGATCGCATCAACCAAGTGCCCGAGCGCTGCATCCTCGACGTGGACATTCGCTACCTGCCCGAGCAGCCGGTCGAGCGCGTGCGCGAGGAATTGATGACGCTCGCGGTGCCCGGGTGCCGCGTCATCGAGACGTTCCGACGCCCGCCCGCGAAAGTGGCGGTGGACGATCCGTACCTGCAGCGACTGCGCACGGCCGCGGCTCGCTACGCGCATCACGAGGTGCAGCTCGTGGGACGCGACGGCACGAACGACGGCACATACTTTCTGCAGCGCGGGATTCCGAGCGTGGAGTTCGGCCCGGTGGGCGGCGGCCACCACGGCCCGGCGGAGAAGGTGTCGATCCGGTCGCTGCGCGCTTACCGGCTCGCGTTGCTCGACTTCATCCAAGCGGTTCGCAACGATCCGCAGCAGCTCGCGGGCCGCGTGAATCGATCGCGCGATCCGCACGAGCTCGACGAGCGCCGCTCGCTCGCGTGAGATCGCGGGCCCCGTCGTTCATGCGCTCGGCGCAACCACCTCGAAGGCGACGGGCGCCCGATAGTCGCCCGGCGCTTGGGCCGATGGCATGAACACGCCGAAGCGGAAGTTCGCGGTCGTCGAACCAGGCGCCGCGAGATCGCCGACCTTGGCTGCGCCGACGCTCGCGTCGATCGGCAGCGCGCGCCAATACGTGCCGTCGCTCATCGGGCACGTGCCCGTCGTGGGCCACGTGTTGGTCGCGCCCGCGGCGCTGCGCAAGCACACGCCGAACATCGCGCTGGACGATCCCCACTGCGTGCCAGAATAGTCGGCGATCGTGTTGGTTTGCGTGGTGTAGGCGGTGTGGTCCATGTCGCCCGCGAGCACGGCTTCGTCCGGGCCGAGCGCGACGACGCCGTTGTACTGCGTCGCGGAGGTCGGGGTCGTGAGCGTGGTCCAGTCGTTCCCATTGGATTCGCCGCGTAGCACATGTCCGGAGTAACCGACGGCCCACACCACGTCCGATGCGCCGGCCGATGCCGCGTCGATGTCGAAGATCGTGCCGCTGCCGGGCAGCTCCGATGATGTCCACGTTGCGCCGAGATCGGGAGTTCGCGCGACGTTGTCGTCCCACAGCACGTACGCCACGGTCGTTCCCGGCATCGTCACGATGTCGGTGATCCCCTTGGTCGCGCCCGGCGCGCGAGTCGTCCACGTCGACCCCGCGTTCGACGTTGTGCGCGTGAGGTAAGTGGTCGCCGTGCCGTAGATCCAGTTCGACGCGTCCCAGACCCCGACCGCAGTGATCGGTTCCGTCACGCCGGACGCGACCGCGGCCCATGACTTGCCGGCGTTGGTGGAGACGAGCAGTGTTCCCCCGTCGCCGCCGGCAAGGGCCGTTGTTTGTCCGGTCGTCGGATTCGTTCGCGCGTCGAGCGTGCGTAGTCGAACGCTCGTGCCGCTCGTCACGACAGACCACGTCGCGCCCGAGTCCTCGGTTCGCACGATCGTGCCCGCCGCGCCGACCGCGATCGCGGTGGTCTTCGACACCGCCACGACCTTGTGCAGCGCGTTCGTGGTGGGGCTCGTCTGAGCGGTCCAGCTCGTGCCGCCATCGGTGGACGTGGTGAT
This sequence comes from Thermoleophilia bacterium, assembly GCA_039811765.1. Taxonomy (GTDB): domain Bacteria; phylum Actinomycetota; class Thermoleophilia; order Gaiellales; family SKUG01; genus JAGQUL01. The sequence continues at coordinate 11,844 of JBDHZF010000072.1, forward strand.
CGAACCGCTGCCGCCGACAGACCACAAGCGCGAGGAATCGACGCCGTCGATCGAGCTGCGGTTGATTGCCGTGGGCGTTTGTCGCCACACCGACCAGTTGGTTCCACCATCGCTCGTGGCGAGCACGGTTCGCGTCGGCGCGGTCACCACGAGTTGGTTGTTCGCGGGGCTTGCGATTCGGCCGAACGACGTCTTCTCGTGCGGGTTGGCGATCGTGGTCCACGTCACGCCGGAATCCGTGCTCTTCTGGATGGTGCCGAGCATGCCCGACATCCACAGGTCCCCGTTCGGCGACCACGCGGTGCCGAGCGCTTGGCTGCGCTCCGTGGATGCGCGCAGGTTCCACGACGTTCCGCCGTTGGTGGTGACGTACGCTTGGCCGAACGCGCTTCCCGCCGCGACGCGACTGCCGCTCACCGACAGACCAGCCAAGGTGCCTTGGTTGGTGCCGGATGGGTTGAACGTGGTGCCGTCCGTGGAGTGGTACACCTGTCCGTAGGCGAGTGCCCACACGTCCGTGCTCGAGGTCGCGATCACGTCCGACATGCCTTGGTCGTCGACGGGAATCGAGAGCACGAGGTTCCAGTTCGCGCCAGCATCGGCCGTGTACCACAAGCGCGGCTGGCCATGACCGCTGACGCTCTCGCTGCCGGCGACCCATGCGTGGTTCGCATCCACCGCTGCGACATCATAGAGCGAGCTCACGCCGGCGGGCGTGGGAAGCGTGGTCCAATCGGAGCCGTCGATCGTGCGGATCACTCGACCGTTGTACGCCACAGCCCATGC
>JBDHZF010000073.1:0-12589 GCA_039811765.1 Thermoleophilia bacterium
CGCGCTGTCGCCCACGGCGGTGGTGGAGCGCGGCTACGCGATCGTGCGCGGCGCGGATGGGCGCGTGGTTCACGACGCGGGCGCGGTGCAGGTCGGCGCGAGCGTGCAGGTGGCGGTCGCGCACGGTACGCTGCGCGCGACGGTGGACGAGATCGAGGTGACGACGAGATGAGCGACGACAAACCCCCGGTCGAAACGCTGACCTTCGAGCAAGCGCAGGCCGAGCTCGAGCAGGTCGTGGAAGCGCTTGAGGATCGCCACACCGGGCTCGACGACGCGCTTGCGCTGTGGGAGCGTGGCGAGGCGCTGCACCGCTGGTGCCAGTCGCGCCTCGACTACGCCGCCGAACGCCTCGCCAAGCTCACCGTCTCCCAAGACGAGATCGACGCGGTGAACGCCGAAAGCGGCGACGAGTTCGCCCCGGAAGGCACGGTCCCCGCGCCGAGCGACACGATCTTCTGACGATGCCGCGGCCGACGCGGTGAAACGCGCGGTCGTGACTTTCTCGATGGACGGTTGTCAAGAACGACGGCGAGCACGGGGGAATCGCATAGACATTTCGCGAACAGTTGGGCAGGTAGTAGCGGACGCGGCACGGGCCTTCGGGTCTGGGGCACGCGAGTTGTCGGCCGCGGCGCGTCGACTGCCGCCCGACACGGAGCTCGTCAAGGGGTTCGCTCGTTTCCAGGTACCGCATTGGCCCGCGATTCATCCGTTGCCAGGATCGTCCGCGGTGGGGTTTACCGAAGCGTTCGCTGACATCGGCCCGGATGCGATGCGAGCGATGGGCCTGCTTCGCTAATTGCTCGGTGGCTCGCGCAGCTGACGCTCCGCGAGGTCGAAGTCGAATGCTGAATAGATGTCTCCCAAGTCATCGTCCTCGTCGTCGTCCCACGCAGCGGCGCGCCGGCGCAACCACCACACGAGCAGCGCGAGCACGATCGCGGCGAACACCGCCAGCGCCCACCATGGCGGCAGCGCGATGATCCAGCCGTTGGCGCGAGCGATCGAGGTCTGCCCAATCGCGTCCTGCTTGCTCGCCACGCGCGCGTCCCAGCGGTAGATCCCGAACCACGGCACGCGCTTCCACGTGACGGCGATCGGTTCGCGGCCACCCGGCAGCACTGTGGATGCGGGGATCGCGAGCGACGCGACCTCGTTCCCGAAGATCGAGCGCACCCGCACGCGTCCACTCGACTCCGCGTAGAGCGTGCCGTCGTTGTCGAGATCGGCGGTGAACGGCCACGCTGCGCGATCGATGCGCAGCGTCGGCGCGTCGACGTGGCGCAGGTGCAGCTCGGCGGGACCGCCACTGGTCGGGATCAGCACCACCGACGCGACTTGCGACTCCACGCCCACCACCGCGTCGCCTGCGTTGGCGTCCGTGCGCGAGACGACGTTGATCGAACCGATCGCGGAACCCGCTGGAGGAGCCTGCGGGACTGCGATCCGAAACGGCACGCGCGCGACCTCGCGCGGATCCATCGTCACCTCGTGCACAGCCGGCGTGATCCACGGGCCGGCGGTGGAGTCGTAGCGCTTGTCGGATTCGTCGACGAACTCGTACCCCGCGTTCTTGGCACGCGTTCCGACGACACCCATCGTCTGCAGCTGCAAAGTCGTGCGTGTTTCGTGGCGGTTGCGGATCGTGAGCGTGCAGTCGTACACCCAACCGCCATCGACCACGATGCCATCGCGGAACCGAAACGACGGCGGCGACACGAGGATCGTGCCGTCGAGCTTCACGTTCGACGGATCGGTGTCGATGGCCACCTCGTGCGACGCGGGACCCGCATCGTCTTTGGGCAGCGCCGCAGTGCAGCCGTCCGCCTTTGGTGGCACGTGCCCGATCGGAACGGTGATCGACGCCCACGTCGCCGGAGCGGCGAGCAGCACGCCCAACGCCAACGCTATCCACAGCACTCGTCGCACGAATTCGACGGTTCCCGTGAAACGCGCGACCGAACCGCATCGAAGCACGGATAGGGACGCAAACGACGATGGGACGGGACACCCCATGACGAATCTCGGGTTCGACCTCTCGAACTTCAACCTCAACACGGTGCCGCGCGGCGAGACCGCGTCGGCGGCGCGCGAGCAGCTCGGCAACCTCGCGGGAATGCTCGGGCTTGGGCAGCGCACGACCGCATCGCCGAACGCGGCGATCGCCACCGAGATGGCGTCGCCAGTGGCGGCGGTGGTAGACGACGGCGCGAGCGGGCTCGCCGACGCGCTGCGCACCACGGCGTCGCATGCGCCTGAGGCCGCGCCCGCTGCACCCGCGGCGCAGGCCGCCCCCGCATGGCGGGGATGGGGGATGGACGATCTGACGAAGTTGATCGGTGGCGGCGCGCGCATCGAGCGGCCGGTCGCGCCAGCGGCGGCGCAGGTGGCGACGGAGGCCGCGCCAGCGGCAGCGGCGTCCGTCGCCAAGACCGGGTTGGGCGACAAAATGCTCGCCGAACTGCTGAAACTCGGCCAAAAGGCGCTCTGACATGGACGCCGGAATGCGCGCGATGTTGTTCGGCACCGGACCGCGCCTCGACAGCGTCGCGCCGAGCGGCGCACGCCCCAAAGGCTCGATCCTCGGCACATTCAAGGGGTTCGGCCCGGATGGTGCCGGGCGCGAGGCGGGTCTGCAATGGATGCAGCGCTTCGGGATGATCCCGTCCGATGGCGCGTCGAGCGCTGGCAGCGCGATGCGCGCGCTGTCCGATGGCAGCGGCGTGCCCCCAGCCGACGGCGCGGCGCTGCTCACCGAGTCGGCCCGCGCCGATCTCGCGACGCGCAATCCGATCTATGACGGCTTGCTCGCTCGATCGCTGACGCAACCCGACGGCGTGGCCGTGGCGCAAGGCGTCGTGTCCGAGGTGGCGCCGCCCGTCGCGAGCGAGGAACTCGCGCAGCGAGTCGCCGGCAACCTCGACTTCATCGGGTCGCTCGATCCGGCCGATCGTCTTCCCGCGCTTGCGCGTGCGGTTGACGAGACAGCCGCCGCGGGGCTTGGCGACAACGCCTACACCGCGCTCGCGCGCGAACTCGTTGAGCATCGGCCGCTCGAAGCTGCCGTCGGGGCGCTCGAAAGCGTCGCACGCGATGTCGCGCCGAAGGCGGGCACGACCGTCGCCGAGACCGTCGACCGATCGCTGTCGCTCCTTTCGCGCGCGCTTCGCGTCTGATCAGAGCGCGCTGGCCACGATGCGCACCGTGCCCGCGTAGGAGCCGGGCGCGGGCGGCTGGCTGGCGATCGCCGCCGCGGCGAACGTGGCGGTGAACGGATCGTTGGTCTGCGGCGTGGCGCGCTCGGCCACCACCATTCCCGTCGTCGGGATCCCGCTGAACAGCTCGCCCTGCTGGCCGCCGCCCGTCAACCACGGTGAGCCGGCATACGCCACTGCGCTCTCGTTGTCGGCGGCCGGGTCGCCCATCGCCACGCCGAAATGCGTCGCGTCCTTCACGCCCGACGCGGGCACGAGCGGCGAGGTTTGCATGTCAGCGATCGATCCCGCGCTGCCTTGCAGCAGCGGCGCGGGGCCGGCGTTGGACATCTGCACGCGATACCCAGTGGGGTTGGTGGTCGTCACCATCCACCGCAGCGACGCGGCTTGCACGTCCGTGCCGGAGAGCGAACCGAGCGTCAGCACCTTCGTGGGCGACGCGGCGAACGTCACGTCCGCGCAATCGTCGGTGTCCAGCGGCGCGAGCGCGTCGGTGCACACCGGCGGATCGGCCGATTTCGCAGCCGGGTCGGTGAGCGCGAGCGTTCCGGCCACCGTCGCGCTGGGAGCGATCGTGCCCGTCGACGCGCCGAATCCGCTGATCGAACCGAGCACGAGCATGCTCGCCAGCACGGCGAAGCACACGGCGAACGCCGTGCGAGGGTGCAGCTTCCGAGCAGGGGCGTGCAGCATCACGTGAGGTATCGGCAAGGACGGGGCATCGCTGAAGCGAGCGACTGCCTCGACACGAGGCTTCGTCTCCATGTATCATTCTTCGCCGCTGCCCGGAACGGGGCTTGCACGCATGCGTGCCCGATCCGTCCCGAGCCGCAGTCAAGCCCCCGATGCGAAGGCATTCGATGAAGACGTACAGCCCCAAGCCGCGCGAGGTCCGTCAGGACTGGTACGTGGTCGACGCGACCGGCAAGACGCTGGGCCGCTTGGCGACCGCGATCGCCGACACACTCTCCGGCAAGCGCAAGCCGCAGTACGCGCCGCACGTGGACACCGGCGACTACGTCGTGGTGCTCAACTGCGACAAGGTGCGCGTCACAGGCAACAAGCTGCAGCAGAAGATCTACTACCGCCACTCGGGCCACCCGGGCGGTCTCAAGCAGCGCACGCTGCAGGAGCAGCTCGACCGGCACCCGGAGGAGGTCCTTCGCAAGGCAGTGAAGGGCATGCTTCCGCGCAACCGCATGGGTTCGGCGCAGCTCACCAAGCTCAAGCTCTACACCGGCTCCGAGCACCCGCACGAGAACTTCAACCCCAAGCCGCTGCCCGGCTTCGACCAGTAGGACCGCCACGATGGCTGACGAGAACGTGAACGAGCAGGACGAGGCCGCGACCGCTGCCGAAGTCGAGGCGCCCGCTGCAGAGGCTCCCGCCGTCGAGGCGGCTGCGGCCGACAACGCCGACGGCACGTCGGAAGGCACCTCCGAAGGCACGAGCGAGGGCACGTCCTCGGATTCGGCCGACGAAGCGCAGGCCGAGGTGGACCTCGAAGCGCTCAAGGCGAAGGTCGCCAAACCCGCGAAGGGCGCGCGCTACCAAGCCACCGGCAAGCGCAAGCGATCCGTGGCTCGGGTCATCCTCACCGCTGGCGACGGCACGTTCCGCATCAACGCCAACACCAAGGGCGAGTCGCGAACGCTGGAGCAGTACTTCGATCGCGACAACCACCGCAACGCGGTGCTCGAGCCGCTGCAGGCCGTTGGCGCGTTCGGCGCGTACGACGTGTTCGTGCGCGTGCACGGCGGCGGCATCACCGGCCAGAGCGGCGCGGTTCGCCACGGCATCGCCAAGGCGCTCAGCGAGATCGATCCGGGCGTGCGCACCCAGCTGAAGGGTCGCGGCTTCCTGAAGGTCGACACGCGACAGGTCGAGCGCAAGAAGGCCGGCTTCAAGAAGGCCCGCAAGAAGCCCCAGTTCTCGAAGCGATAGTCGCACGAGCTGCGCGGACGCGCCGCCTGACGGCTGCGAACCTGCGCGCTGCTTCGTCCTCGGAAGCCCCGATAGCACAGCTATCGGGGCTTCCTGCGTCCTTGCATCGTTTGGTTCTCGCGCGCCAGACGACTGCGGCCGCGCAACTCGCACGACCATCGCTTCGAAAGCGCTGACGGCCTGCGAAGCGCGATTGCTGCGTCGTTGCTCGGTCGCCGTACGAGAAGTACGGCTTCCCTCGCGCTCCTTGCCCTCGCACCACTCGGACTCGTCAGGGTATGGACTTGGTTGCAACGAGCGCCCCGGCTTCGGTCGGGGCGTTCTTCATGGATAGGATCCCTGCATGGCTCGACAACTGTTTGGAACCGATGGAATTCGTGGCGTCGCCAACCGGGAGCTCACGTGCGAGCTGGCGCTGGCGATGGGGCGCGCCGCTACCTTGTGGGTGGGTCCGCAGTCGCGCAACGTCAAGCACCCGCGCGTGATCATCGGACGCGACACGCGTCGCTCCGGATCGATGCTCGAGGCCGCGCTCGCGGCAGGCGTCTCCAGCGTGGGGGGCGAGCCTGTGTTCCTGGGAATCGTCCCCACGCCCACCGTGGCGCTGATGGTCGAGCTCGAACGCGCCGACTTGGGCGTGGTGATCAGCGCCTCGCACAACCCGTTCCACGACAACGGCATCAAGTTGTTCGGCCCGAACTCGCGCAAGCTGAGCGACGAGCAGGAAGAACAGATCGAGGCGCTGCTGCGCGTGGACGTGCAGACCCTCGTGGATGGCGACAACGTGGGCTGGTTCAGCCGCCGCGACGACGCCCGCGCGCTGTATGCCGCGGAGATCGTCGACCGGATGAGCGACGTGCTCGACCCGCGCATCAAGGATCTGCGCATCATGATCGACTGCGCGAACGGCGCCACATGGCCCGCCGCCGGCGTGGCGATGCAGCGCGCCGGCATCACCGCCGACTACATCGGCACCGCCGCCGACGGGACGAACATCAACCGCGGTTGCGGATCCACCGACCTCGGGCTGCTCTCCACGGCCGTCGTGGCGGGCGGCTATGACGTGGGCATTGCCTACGACGGCGACGGCGACCGAATGGTGGCCGTGGACGAGCGCGGCGAGGAAGTGGACGGCGATCGCGTAATGGGCCTGCTCGCGCTCGACCTTCACGCGCGTGGCGCGCTCGACGGCGATCGCATCGTGGCGACGAAGATGAGCAACCTCGGCCTGCACCGATCGTTGGGCGCCGCCGGGATCACCGTCGAAACATGCGACGTGGGCGACCGCTACGTCGTGGCAAAGATGCGCGAGACCGGCGCTGTGCTCGGCGGCGAGCAATCCGGGCACCTCGTCTACACGGGCGTGAACACCACGGGCGACGGGATCGCGTCGTCGCTGCTGCTGCTCAGCGCGCTCGCGCGGCTGGGCGAGCCGGTGTCCACAGCCGCGGCGCGCATCGAGCGACTGCCGCAGCTGCTGCGCAACGTCGCGGTGCAAGACAAGGACGCGCTCGACACGAACGCAGCCGTCGCCGATGCCGTCGCGGCCGTCGAGGCCGAGCTCGGGGATGCCGGGCGCGTGGTGCTGCGCAAGTCCGGCACCGAACCGCTCGTGCGCGTGATGGTGGAAGCGCCGACGAGCGAGGATTGCGAACGGCATGTCGCTGCCCTGTGCGAGGTCGTCGAGCGCGAGCTGCGGCCGGTCGAAGGCGCGGTCGCCGCGCACTGACGACGGCGACTTGCCAAACGTGCAGGGTGCTGCAAACGATTCAAGGCGGCGACTTGGCGGGGCCGATGCGATCCGCATGTCGCAGCAGCCACAACACTGGCCACAACCGCACGCGATGCCGGCGGCCGTTCCGCCTCCGCCGCCCCCTCCGCCGCCGGTGAACCAGCCGGTCGAAGTTCAGCAGGTCCAGCAGGTCCAGCAGGTTCAGCAAGTTCAGCAGATGCCTGCGATGCCGGCGCCGGCGATCCCTGCGATGCCGCAGCCGCCTATGGATCCCGCGGTGATGCTCGACGTGGCTGCGCCGCTCGTGCAGGCACCCGCAATGGCGGCGCAACCGCAGCCGGGCATGGAACCCGTTTCCGAGCCCATGGTCGAGTCCGTGGCCGAGCCCGCCACAGCGGGCGATGCGGAGCTGCCGATATGGGCGCATCCCGGAAACGCACTGATCCTCGCGATCGCCGCGCTCGCATGGCAGTTCCTCAGCTACTACGCGCGCGAGCAGCTCCCGTCCCTCGAGCAATCCGGGGCGGTGCTCTCGAACTTCGACACCTTCGTCGGCAGCTTGCCGCTCGCAGGATCCTCGATCGGCGCGATCGTCGGTGTGCTCCTCGCCGCAGGGGCCCTTGGCTCGCTGTTCGCGGGACATCGCGCGGGCCTGCGCGAGCCTGTGCTGCAAGGCGTGGTCGCAACCGTGTCCGTCATCTCGATCGCCCTCGTCGCGCTCCTGCCAATGCTCGTCGCCTGAGCTGGGCCTCCTGAGCTGGGCCTCCTGAGCTGGGCCTCCTGAGCTGGGCCTCCTGAGCTGGGCCTCCTGAGCTGGGCCTCCTGAGCTGTGATACCCCCGCTCGAATTTTCCACGACTGGTGGGACTGAGTGGGAAACCGTCCCACTCAGTCCCACCAGTACTGAACTGCGTGCGGAAGTGGTGGGACCAAGTGGGATCCGTTCCCACTCAGTCCCACCAGTCCCCATAGGGGAGGGTGCGACCGACTTCGAATGCGGGCATGGCGGTCGTGGGCGCGAGGGTTCGGCGCTGGGCAATCGCCGTCGCGCATGAAAAGGCGTTGAGCAGGGAAAAAGATGGGTGCATCGGAACTCGGACGGTCTAAGTCGACCGTTGCGGTGGCCTGCCTGTGCCGCACCGCTACCATGTCCGATGCGGCACCTCGTACAACCGCGGTATCCTGTAGCCTTCCCCGATCCGGATTCGTCGCTTGCAAGCGCGGATTCCACGACACAGCACCACGCGACCTCGTGTCGCAGGAGGTAGCGACAGCGACATGTGCGGCATCATCGGTTACGTCGGACCCAAGAAGGTCGATTCCATCCTCCTCGAAGGGCTCGAGCGCCTGGAGTACCGCGGCTACGACTCCGCGGGCATCAGCCTGTTCGACGAGACGAGTGGTGAGTTCGAGACCATCCGCGCGGTCGGCAACCTGAAGGCGCTGCGCGAGGCCGTGGGCGGCGACGAGCGCAACGCGCACTACGGCATCGGCCACACGCGCTGGGCCACGCACGGCAAGCCCGAGGAGCACAACGCGCACCCGTTCCGCTCGCCCGACGGCAAGGTGACCGTCGTGGTGAACGGCATCGTCGAGAACTACGTGGAGCTGCGCGCCGAGCTCGAGGCCCAGGGCTACGTCTTCACGAGCGAGACCGACGTCGAGGTCGTGCCGTTCCTCGTGGACCGCGCCTACAACGGCGACCTGCTCGCCGCGGTGAAGGACGCCTACGCCCACCTCGAGGGGCACTTCGCGATCGTCGTGATGCACAGCGAGCACCCGGACACGATGGTCGGCGTGCGTCGCCAGTGCCCGCTCGTGATCGGCGTGGGCGACGGCGAGACCTACGTCGCCTCCGCGATTGCCGCGTTCCTCAAGTGGACCAAGACGGTACAGCTGATCGAGGACGACGAGCTGGTGGTCGTCACACCCGCTGGCGCGCGCTTCCTGTCGCTCGAGGGTGGCGAGCTCACCCGCGAGGCCACCCAGATCGACTGGGACGAGGACGCCGCCGAGAAGGGCGGCTACGAGACCTTCATGCTCAAGGAGATCAACGAGCAGCCCGACGCGCTCGAGAACACCCTCGGCGAGCGCATGCGCCGCGGCGCCCCCGTCGACATCCTCGAGACGGGCCTCACGCCGGAGGACGCAAAGGCGATCCGCCACGTGGTGATCCTCGGCTGTGGCACGAGCTACCACGCGGGCCTGGTCGGGCGCTACATGCTCGAGACCTGGGGCGGCGTGCACGCAGAGGTGGACCTCGCCAGCGAGTGGCGCCACCGCGACTTCCCGCTGGGCGACGACACGCTGGTGATCGGCGTGACGCAGTCGGGCGAGACCGCCGACACGCTCGCGGCGATGGAGAAGGCTCGCGTGTGCGGCGCCAAGGTGCTCGCCGTGACCAACGTGCTCGGCTCGCAGGCCACGCGCGTTGCGGATGGCACGCTCTACACGCGCGCCGGCCTGGAGATCGGCGTGGCCGCCACCAAGACCCATGTGGCGCAGGTGATGGCGTTCGCGGTGCTCGCGATGTGGTTCGCCGAGCAGCGCGAGTCGCTGAGCGGGGCCGAGCACGACATCGTGCGCGACGAGCTGCACCGCGTGCCCGACCTCATGCGCGTGATGCTCGAGAGCGAGCCGTGGCATGCGAACATCAAGACGATCGCGCAGCGCTTCGCCGACAAGGACTTCTTCATGTTCCTCGGCCGCCACATCGGCCTGCCTGTGGGCTTGGAGGCAGCGCTGAAGCTGAAGGAGATCAGCTACATCCCGTCGGACGCGTACGCCGCCGGCGAGATGAAGCATGGCCCGATCGCGCTGCTGGACGAGGACACACCCACCGTGGTGATCGCCACCGATTCGCACGTGTACGACAAGGTCGTCTCCAACATCCAGGAAGTGCGCGCCCGCGGCGCCGCGGTGATCGCGGTGGCCACCGAAGGCAACGAGGACATCAAGCAGCACGCGGACTACGTGATCTACGTGCCGCGCACGCGCAACGAGCTGATGCCGCTGCTCGCGATCGTGCCGCTGCAACTGCTCAGCTACCACATCGCTTCTGCGCGTGGCCTCAACGTGGACCAGCCGCGCAACCTGGCGAAGACCGTCACGGTGGAGTAGACGATCACGCGTCGCGACGGCGCTTGGGCAGGTAGTATACTCCGGCAATCGTCGCTTCATCGGGCGACAGCCACTGATTCGAAGGAGCGATCATGCAGATCTCCGCACCGAGTTCCACGTCGACCGCCTCCGTCACCGCGCCCGGTGCCGTGCTCGGAACGGGCATCGTGCAGGCCGTCACGACCGGTGGCGTGCAGTTCTACGTGCCCACGCGCGTCGACATCACCGCTGGCAGCACGCTGCTCAGCGGCGTAAAGGACATCGCTGCGGCGGCGTACCAGCTCATTGCCGCGACTCACTCCACGCCGGGTGGTTCCACGGGACCGGGCACGGGCCTCGTCGGGTTCGTGCGCAACGGCGACGCCTACGATGCCGTGCAGTTGCTCGCGCCTCGGTTCACCGACGGGTCCTCGCGACGCCAAGTGTACGCACCGTGGAACATCGCGAGCTTCGAGCCGATCGACGACCTCGTGGCCGTGTGGCAGATCTCGCACTTCGGATTCGACTCCCTGCTCAGGAAGCCAGGATCGATGTTCCGCACGGGCAGCGACGCCGAGCCGCAGGCGTAGGAGTTCCGGCGCGCCTGCCACAATGAGCGCATGGCTCGCCGCCGCGACATCGAGAAGCTCCGCGAGAGCGTCGGCACGTTCGACGCGCCGATCGGCGCGGTGCAGCTGCCGCAGACGGGCGTGCGATACGACAAGCGTGGCAACCCCAAGCCGCTGCAGTCTGGGCAGGACGAGCACCCCGAACCCGCGCCGCGCGGCACGCGACGAAAACGCGCGCCCGAACCCGAGCTCGCGTTCACGACGGACCTGTTCGTCGAGGATCCCGCGCAGCGCAGCCTCATGGCGGCATGCCACAAGGCGCTCTCGGGTGCGCAGCTCACCGAATCGCAGCTCGCAACCAAATTGCGCAAAGCGGAGTTCGACGACGCGCAGGTCGCCGACGCGATCGAGCGGTGTCGCGGCGCGGGCCTGATCGACGACCGCCGCTACGCGAGCGCGTTCATCGAGTCGCGCGTGCGGCGCGGGCAGGGCGCGATGCGCATTCGCCAGGACCTGTCGCGCAAGGGCGTCGATCGCGCCCTCGTCGAAGAGCTGCTGGCCGAGGAGGTCGACGACGAAGCACTTGGCGATGCCGCGCTCGAGGCGTCGCGGCGCAAGTTCGCGCGCGTGGATCTCGACGACGCCGCATGCCGCGCGAAGGCGCTGCGCTGGCTCGCGTCGCGTGGCTACACGGCCTCGCAGGCCGGCGACGCGATTCGGTCGCTGCGGCAGGAGCGCGCCGAGAGCTGACCCCCGCGATCTCGACGATAGTATCGCCGTCATGCACCATCTTCCGGGAGTCGTGCCGCTGTATACCGCGGTCGAGATGCGCACGGTCGATCGAGTAACGGTCGACGAGATCGGCGTGCCGGGGGCCGTGCTCATGGAGCGCGCGGGGCTGGGCGCGGCGGGGGAGATCCTGCAGTGGTTTCCGGATGCGCGCCGCGTCGCAGTGGTGTGCGGATCGGGCAACAACGGCGGCGACGGGTTCGTGGCGGCGCGACACCTCGCGGCAGCGGGATGCGACGTCTCGGTGCTGCTGGTGGAAGCCGAGAGCAAGATCCGTCGCGAGCCGCGCGTGTACCTCGAGGTGCTCAAGAAGCTCGACATCCCGGTGGAGCGCGTGAACGTCACCAAGTGGCGAACCGCGCTCGACGGGTTCGACGTGATCGTGGACGCGATGCTCGGAACGGGCGTGTCCGGCGCGCCGAAGCCGCCGTTCGAAGCCGCGATTCGAGCGATCGCCGAATCGCTGCGCCCCGTCGTGGCGCTGGACGTGCCGAGCGGCGTCGACGCGAGCGACGGCACGATCGCCGGCGCAGCGATCGAAGCCGACCTCACCGTGACGTTTCACGCGCCGAAGATCGGTCTCGCGGTGGCCCCGGGGCGGTTCCATGCGGGGCGCGTGAAAGCGGTCGACATCGGCATCCCGATGCAAGTGGAGGAACCCGTGCGGCAAGGCATCGCCACGCCGGCGCTGTTGTCGATGTTGCCGAGCCGGCGACGCACGGGATCCAAGTACGACGCGCGCGTGTCGGTGATCGGCGGCTCTCCCGGAATGAGCGGCGCGATTCGCATGTGTGCGCAGGCCGCCATGCGCGGCGGCGCCGGGATCTGCTGGGCCGGCGTGCCCGATCGCATCGCCGACGCGCTCGACGTGGCCGTGCCCGAAGTGCAGTTTCGCGGAGTGCATGGCGACGAGCTCGGACGGCTCACGGTCGCGGCGGCCGAACGGCTCGACGAGATCGTGGACCGCTCCGACGCGGTGGTGTTCGGACCGGGCGTGGGCGACAGCGACCAGGTTCGCGCGCTCGCGCGCTGGGCGGCGCGCACCGCTCGCGTGCTCGTGCTCGACGCGCAAGGCATCTCCGCGTTCGCCGGGGACACGCAGGCGCTCGCCGCGCGCGACGGCGCTCCAACGCTGCTGACGCCGCACGAAGGCGAGCTCGGTCGATTGCTTGGCGTCACCGCCGAGGAAGTTCGCGCGAACCGGTTGCATTCCGCGCGGGAGGCCGCGCGATTGACGCG
>JBDHZF010000074.1:0-12576 GCA_039811765.1 Thermoleophilia bacterium
CCTGCATCGGCGGTGGCACGGGCACGGAGCCCGGCGCGGCAGGACTGGCGCCGGGCACGGGCACTGCCGCGATCGGGCGTTGCGGAGGCGGCGTCGACTGCGAAGCAGCGGGAGCCGCCGGAGCGGCCGCCGCCGCGTTCTGCGCCGCAGCTTGCGGAGCCGCGCTCGGCATCGCGATGCGTGGCGCTGCGCGAAGCTCCTGATCGTAGCCGTAGCCTTCCGGTCGTTCGGTGCCGACGAGCACCATCGCCTGCGGAGTTTGCGCCGCGCTCGCGATGTACGAGTGCGCCTCGCCGATCTCGCCGATGTCGGACGATCCCACGCGCGCGACGAGCAGCACCTGGTTCGCCGCCGGCGACACCGCGAGCGCGTCCTTCACCGCGAGCACGGGCGGCGCGTCGATCACGATCACCTCGCTGATCTGCGAGAGCCGATCGAGCATCTGGCGGAAGGCGACGCTGGCGAGCAGCACCGAAGCGTTCGCATGGCGAGGGCCGCTCGCGATCGCGGCCAGGTTCGGCGCGACGAGGGTGAGCGCCGCTTCGAGCTCCGCGCCACGCGTGAGCACCTGGCTCAACCCCGGACGGTTCTGCAGCATCGGGAAGACAACGTCCTGCGTGGGGCGCCGCATGTCGGCGTCCACCAGCACCACGCGACGGCCACCGAGCGCGAGCGCGCTCGCCAGGTTGGACGCAACGGAGCTCTTGCCCTCGCCGCTGCGAGCGCTCGTGACGAGGATCACATGCGCGCCGTCGCCGAAGCGATCGAGCATCACGCGCGATCCGAGCGCGGCGAAGCTGTCGGCCACGATCGGTTCCGCCATCGCCGGCCCGAGCGGCGAGGTCTTGGGAGCGCGCGGCGACATCGGCACGCGCGCGATCACCGGCGCGGGTAGCGAGTCGAAGTCGTCGCCCTTCAGGCGGTTGTCGACGCGAGCGGTGAGCAACGCCACGCCGATGCCGATGCCCATGCCGATCAGCATCGCCGCGATCAGCGTCGGCAGCTTCTTCGGCCACACCGGAAACTCAGGAGCCTGCGCTTGGTTGGAGAGCTTGATCGCGCCCGACCACAGCACCTTCTGCGCCTCGGCGTCGTTGAGCGCCGACTGCGCTTGGTTCTTGGCGGTCGGTTCCTTGTCGTCGGCCGGCTGGCGGTTGAAGTCCGTCGTCGCCGCGCGCAGGTCCGACTGGCGATCCTTCACGATCCGATCGAGGTTCGCGTTCGCCGCCGCGACGCGATCCTGCACGAAAGCCTGCGCCCATGCGTTCGCGAACATCGCCGCTTCCTTGGCCGAACCAGCGCGTGCGACGAACGACACGATCGACGCCTCGCCATGCGCCTGCACGTGCACCGAGCGTCGCAGCTCGCCAGGGGTGGTGTTTGCTGTCGTGGCAGCCTTCTCCAGCACGGCTTGGCTGTCGGCCATCGCCACGAGCGTCTGCACGTCCTCGCGGGTGATGCCCGACGACGGCAACGCGCCTCCGGTGGGGTTCGTCGACTTGTCCGGCGCTTGGTACGCCACCAGCGCGGTCGACTCGAACACCTCCTTCGCGACGTACGTTACGTATCCGTAAGCCGCCATTGCCGCCACGAGCGTGATCGCGAGAACCGTCTTCCATCGACCCGCGACGATGCCGAGCACCTTCGCCACGTCGAGTCCTTGCCTGTGTTCGTTCATCCGTGCACTCCCACTACGGCGGTGGCCACCTTCACGGCGAGGGCGACCGGAAACAACACGAGCAGCGTTCGATGCAAGCGACGATCGTCGCCGAATCGACCGAGCATCCAAAACACGGGCGGCACGAGCAGCGCGAAACGTGGCATCTGCCACAGCACGCCGGTCGCCACGGGCAGCAGCAGGCTCGCCGCGCCGAACGCGGTCCAGCCGCGAACCTCCCAGCGGTCGCCCGCCGCGCGAGTCGCGAACAGCACGAGCAAGGCCGCGGCGCCGAACGTGGCGACGAGTTCGATCGCCTGCCCGATGCTGCCATGGATCGCGTTGTCGAACCCGCTCGAGAGCGCGTGGTATGGACCAGCGAGCGACAGCTCGCGGTTGAACTGCGACTGCGAGTGCAGCGAGGCGAGCGCGTCGCCCGTGCGCTCGCGCAAGTACGCAAAAAACCCGAGCAGGGCAGCCGGAACCATCGCGCCCGCGGTCGCGGCCGCGGCGATCGTCAACGCGCGCATGCGCCCGCCTCGAAGCTGGCCGATTGTGATGCACGCGAGCACGATGCCGACGAACGCGCCCGGGGGTCGGCTGAGCACCGCGAGCGCGGCGAACGCACCGGCCGCGAGCCAAGAAGCGGGCGTTGCACGAAGCGCGAACAGGACGCTCGCGGTCGTCAGCGCGAGCAGCAATCCCTCGGTCGAGGTCACGCTGAACCAGTACGCGAAGGGCGCGAAGGCGAGATACACCGCAGCCCGCGTCGCGGACAAATGCCCCACGTACCGTTCGCCGAGGATCGCGAACATCACCAACCCCGCGAGGAACGCTGCGTTGGACACCACGAAACCGGTGATCCAGAGCGGAATCCCGATCGCGTGGCCGCCGGCCATCAGTGCCGGAAGCAACGGGTGGTTCACGGCGTTCTCGAGCGTGTAGCCGTTCGCGGCCACGTCGGCGTAGTGCGGATACGTCTCCGCGAACGCGAACGGTCGCCAGCGTGACGGGTCCACGTCGAACGCGCGCATCGCCAGCTCGCTGCCCCAACCGACCACGACCACGAGCAAGCGACTCAACGCCCACGCGAGATACACCGGTTGCCACCGGTGCAGGTGCGCGCGAACGGGTCCGTCCGACGGGTCAGCGGTGGGCGACGGCGCGTGCAGCGATGCCGCCTGATCGGCGATCGCATCGCTGGAGCGGGCGGATTGTCCGCCGTGGGTCATGTGGTCCTCGAGTGGTGCGCGTGGGCGTTCGACCCGCGCATCGGCACCGTCTCGCTCGGACTTGAACGCAGCGACGTTCCCAAGATCCTTACACGGTCCGTACGCCGGCTCCATCGAGCAGGTTTCGGTAGGCGCCGATAGCTCAGCGAGGGCCGGCGACAGGGGGTGTCGTCGTGGATAGTGGTGGGAGGACGCTCCGTTGAGGACGCCGTGGCAACGAGCTGCGCGAGACGAAGAGCGGGCACAGTCGCTGACGGAGATCGCGCTGTGCCTGCCGATCCTGTGCGTCCTCATGATGGCGATCGTGCAGTACGGAATGATGATCTGGCGCAACATGGAGCTCACCTCCGCTGCTCGCGAAGGCGCGCGGCACGCGGTAGTCGCGCGCGTCGATCCCACGCCAGAGGCAGCAGTGAAGGGCACCGTGCGGGCGGCCCTCGACACGATCGACCCGAGCTCGGTGACGACCACGGTCACCGGCGGCTGGAACCAAGGCGACACGGTCACGGTGAAGACGTCCATGCCGTACGACTTGGACGTGTTCGGCGTCGAGGTGTGGCACGGAAATCTGCGCGCGGCGTCCACGGTGAAGATCGGATGAGCGACGCGCCCCGCAGAGCGTCCGAGGACGGGCAGGCGATGGTCGAGTTCGCGATGGGCGCGTTCGCGCTGTTCACGATCCTGTTCGCGCTGATGGCGTTCGGCTACACCTTCGGAAAGCGACTGGACCTGCAGGGAGCCAACCGCGCCGCCGCGCGACGCGCCGCCGTGGAATCCGACAACGCCGGCGCGGCCACGATCGCGAAGCAGATGCTGTACGACCAGCTGACGCTCACCAAGGACTCGAAGGTGACGTTCTCGATCGAACCCCCGCCGCCGTGGACACACGGGCAGCAGATCACGGTTCGATCGAGCACGCCGCACAGCTTCGAGGTCATGGGCGTCGCCGCTTGGTCGGGCACGTTCACGGCGAAGACGACGATCCGCGTGGAGTAGCGAGATGGGTGCAGGCAAGCGACATGGGGAGCGCGCGCAGTCGCTCCCGCTCGTGATCATCATGTTCATCGTGTTGTGCGGCTTCGTGGGCCTCACGATCGACGTCGGCTTCGGGCTGCTGCAGAAGCGGCGCCTGCAAGCCGCAGTGGACATGGGGGCGTTGTCCGGCGCGCAAATGCTTCCGGGCACCGACGCGGGCACGAGCGCTGCGGGCTTCACGCGCGCGAACTTCGCGCTCGTGTCCGACCAGCACGTGAACGTCACCGCCACCACGAGCTGCATGGTCGCCGGTTGTGGTTCGCCGGATCGCTTGCGCCTCGTCGCGAGCACGTCCACGCCGACGTTCTTCGTTCGGCTGTTCGGCATCGACAGCTGGAACGTCGCTGCGCGCGGCGCGGCGTGCGGCCCGTGCGATTCGAGCATTGCCACTTTCGACGTGATGGTGGTGCTCGACCGTTCGGGATCGATGTCCGGCCAAGACATGGTGGAGGCGCGCGCGGGCATTCGTGAGCTGCTCAGCTACTTCGACCCGGATCGCGACCGCGTGGGCCTCACGGTGCTCGAAAGCGCGGACTCGCGCGATCCGTACTTCCGCACGGGCACCGCGCCATGCGAAACCGACAGTTCGAGCTTCTCGTCCACCAGTTACCTTGCGAGCGCGTACACAGGCTACGGCGGCGCTGCCGGGGCGTTCATGGACGGCACGCCCACGAACCACGATGCGTGGGTCGTGGTGGACCTCGACCACGGCACCGGTTTCAAGAACTCGGACGGATCGCTCAAGAACTCGTCGGACTTCCTCAGCACGCTCGATTGCGTGAAGGACGGCGGTTCCACGCCGATCGGCCCAGCGATGCAGGCCGCGACTGACGAGCTCGAGAAAAACGGTCGGTCAGACGCGGAAAAGGTGATCGTCTACATG
Organism: Thermoleophilia bacterium; assembly: GCA_039811765.1. GTDB lineage: Bacteria > Actinomycetota > Thermoleophilia > Gaiellales > SKUG01 > JAGQUL01. Next base: position 4,808 of record JBDHZF010000074.1, read on the forward strand.
GGCGACGGCGGCGCGAGCTCCACGCCCGTGCAGCGCCAGTGCCGTCGCCGGGCGAGCTCGAAGGGGGCGTGGAGCAGCTGGGGCGCGTGCACCACCGCCGACGCGAGCGGCGGCAGCAACGTGGAGTGGCAGATCACCGGAAACAAGAGCTGGTACGACTGGAGCACCGGCAATCGCGATCGTCCGTGCGCCGACGCGATCGCGCAGTCGAAACGCGCGGCGAACTATGGCATCGACGTGTACGCGATCGGCTACGGCGTGAGCACGGACTGGTGTCGTCCGGGCATGACGAACAGCCCGGCGGAATCGCCGCAGATTCGCCAGAGCGAAGCGATCGCGGCGATGGCGTCGGATCCGAAGCTGTACTTCGCGCAGCCCGCGCGCGGCGACATCACCGCAGTGTTTGGCAAGATCGGACGCATCATCACGGCTGGAGGAACGCGACTGGTGGAGTGACTGCGTCGCTGTCCGCCACGTCAACGCACGCTCATGTTGGAACCCATCGCACTCGCACTGGTCGCGGCGCTGTGGATCGGTTGTGTCTTCACAGGCCTGCAGCTGCTCACCCCACCACGCTCTCGACGCTCGGGCATCGCATGGTGCGCGTCGTTCGCGCTCGTCGTCACGTTCGGCGCCACGCATGGCCCCGGATTCGGGTTCGGCTGGCTGCGCGCCACCGGAGCACGATCTGACGCGCTAGCGCTCGCCGCGCTCGCCGCCGCGATCCCCTCAGTGCTCGCCACGCATGTTGACACGCGAATCAGGCGAACCACGTGGGCGATCGTCGTCGCGACGACCGCGGCGCTGGGGTGCTCGATCGTCGGCACGGCGGCGTTGGCGCTCGGACGGTCGACGCGGTCCTGGGACTTCCTTGCGATGATCGTGGGTGGCGTGCTGCTCGCCACGATCGGCGTGCTGGCGCTGCTGCGTCGCGGCGCGTCGCCGAATGCTCGCCTGGTGTCTGGCGCGGTCACGCTCGCGGGTGGATTTCAGGTCGCAGCGAGCGTGCTGCTGCTCGTCGCGTGGAACTCGCTCTCGTGACGTGCGCTCATCCGCAATTTGTCCCGACAGGTCACGGAAATTGCGGATGGGTGGCGCGCGGCGGCCGGAGGAGGTCGAGTTTCGTCGAGGTGACGATCCGTGAGAGGATCCACCGCAATGGCCGACCGCCGCGACATCTACGATCGTCGACCCACGAGCAACAGTCGTGGCAAGACGATTTCGCGAATTCTCGCCCACCAGCACGCGGCAGGGACGATTCCCGGCACGGAGGAGATGCTCGACGAGCGACCAGACGGCTCGATCGCCGCGGTGGTCGTCGCGTTCCACGCCGAGTGGGTGGAGAGCAAGCCCGTCACGACCCGTCGCGCCTACGAGCGTTCGATCGCGCTGTTCGTTCGCGATCTGGCGATCAACGGGCCGGCGCTTCGCGACCCGATCGCGCGACTGGACCGCGACCGAATCGTCGACCATCTCGATTGGCGCGTCGCGAACGGCCTGCACGATCCTGGCGAGCTGCAGCGGGCCTCGTTGCACTTGGCTCGACTCTGCGAATGGGCGAACGAGCACGCGAACGCATCGATCGACATTGATCGTCCATGGTTGCGTGCGCAGGCGTCCGAGCGAATCGCGACGGCGCCGCCGCCGTTCCAAGCCGCTTCTGACGCGAGCGAGCTTCGCGACGTGAGCGGCGACGCCGACTTGATCGGTTGAGAACGAGTTGCATCGGACGAGCGACAACGGACGAGACATTCGCGGCACGGTTCCGCGCGTGCGCTCGTGCCTCGCGGAGCGCTTGCCACCCCCGTCGCAGTTGGCGTTGATGACGACCATGTTCGTTGCCGCGACGTCGATGAGCGGCCTCCTGCTTGCTCCGCGGATCGGTGGAACGCTGGGAGACATCCATCCGTGGCGCACAATCGCGGGCTTCGCGGGCGCGCTGCTGTTCATCGTGAGGCTGCGCTGTGACGACGACGTGAGGATCGCGGACACCGATCGCGTCGAAACTCCGACGCGTCCAAGTTCGCGAGGCTTGGTCGCCGCGCTCGTGCTCGTCGTTGAAGGCGTGCTGCTGTGGTCGGTCGGCTCGTTCGCGTTCGCCGCGTGGCTGGTGGCAGCTGGATGGAGCGTGTTGACGCGCATGGAGTTCTTCGCTTCCGGCTGGTTGGGTCGTCACGTCGCGACGTTCGCGATCAGCCACATGATCGTGATGGGGCTGATGTTCGGTGAGCTGTTGGCGATCGGCATTGACGCGAGAGGTGGCGAGGCGACGCTAGGCGAGCTGTATCGCGATCCTGCCGCGATCGGCGCGATGCTCGCGGCTACGAGCATCGGCATCGGCCTCGAGTGGGGGCGCAGGTTCGAGCGCTACCACGCAGCGCACGGCGAGCGAGCATGGACATGGTGGATGTTGTGGCCGTCGCTCGGCGCGATTGGATTCACGTTCTTGGCTCGGCACGAGTATTCGATCTGGGCGGTGTGCGCGCTCGTCGCGGCAACGATGGCCACGATCGCGGCCCATGCGCTCGTGATGGGGCAGCGCGACCGCGCGGGCGCGCCGCCAACCGGACCGTTGCGAACGGCCGTCGAATCCGCGCCGGGCGTGGCGGGCCTGTCGGTGTATTTCGTGCTCGCGGTGGCCGGAGTCGTGGAGCTGATCGCATGACGTCCGATCTCGGGCAGCGAATCGGCGGCAAGGCGGCCAATCTCGCCCACCTCCAGCGGATCGGATGCTCAGTCCCGGCCTGGTTCGCGATCGAGGCGAAGGAATTCGCGACTGCGATCGAGCATCCCGACATTCGGCACGCGATCGACGAGGCGACGACGCTGGTCGCGCAGGATCGACTCGACGAGGCGGCGCGCGTGGTTCGTGAGGCGATGCTCCAGCGACCGATTCCCGATCGACTGCGAACCGCGATCGTCGAGCGCTGGTCGACCGAGCTCGCCGGCGACGTCGTGGCAGTTCGTTCCAGCGCGATCGGCGAGGACGGCGTCGAGCATTCGTTCGCCGGTCAGTTCGAGAGCGTGCTCGGAATCGAGACCGAGCAGCAGCTGCTCGACGCGATTCGCCAATGCTGGGCAAGCGCCTGGACCGAACGCGCCGTCGCGTACCGAGCGAGGCATGGCATGCCGCCGCTTGAGGCAGAGATGGCGCTCGTCGTGCAACGGCTCGTCGACGCCGAGGTCGCGGGCGTGCTGTTCACCGGCGATCCGATCAGCGGCGACCCGCTGACATCCGTGGTGAGCGCCACGTTCGGACTTGGCGAGGCGCTGGTGAGTGGCGCAGCGAACGCGGACACGTACCGTGTCGACCGACGGCATGGCGCAGTCGCGGCGGATATCGCGGACAAGGACATCATGGTCGTGCGCGCGGCCGAGGGCCTCGTCGAGCAGATCGACGTGCCGAGCGAGCGTCGCGAGTCTCCCGCGTTGACGGACGCACAAGTGCTCGAGCTGGTCGTGCTCGGCGAGCGCGTCGAGAACGCTGCCGGCGGACTCGCTCAGGACATCGAGTGGGCGGTTGTGGACGGCACGCTGCACGTGCTCCAAACTCGACCCGTCACCACGCCGCTGCATCCGCGCGGGATTCGCCGCGCGTGGGACGACTCGAACATCGTCGAGAGCGCCCTGGGCGTGGTCAGTCCATTGACGTTCTCGTTCCTGCGCGAGGCATGTTGGTCGGTGTCCCGCCAGGCGTTGCGACTTGCGCGCTTCCCCGACTCGGAATTGGACCACGCGTGCATCGTGGTTCGACCAATGCTCTGCTATGTCGACGGGCGCGTCTGCTGGAACCTCGCGAGCTGGCGCTACCTGCTGTCGGCGATGCCTGGCCACGAACGGCACGCCGCCGCGATGGAGCATGCCATGGGCAATCGAGCGCCGCTCGATCCTCGAGTCACGCCCCGTCGCAACGCGTCGCGCACGGTGCGCCTGCACGCAGCGATGAGATGGCGGTTGCTGCGGATCCATCGTTCGGTTCGCGAGTTTCGCGCGAACGTTCGCGACGTGCTCGCCCGCCACGACGTGAACTTCGCAACGTTGGACGCCGATCAGCTCGTCAACGCATGGGACGACATGCGCGCCGAGTTGCTGGAGCATTGGCAGACCCCGATCGTGGTGGACATGCGCGCGGTGATCGCGTTCGATCGATTGCGTTCTGCGATTCGTGCGCTTGGATTCGATGACGACGGCACGTTGCAGAACGACCTGCTGCGCGAGAGCCCCGAGCGGCAACGGCCAGAGGGGCGTATCGCCGCGCGTCGATCGATGCTGATGCCGATTCGACGCCTCTGGTTCGCGTTCGTGCTCAGGCAAGCACGCTCCGCGGTTCGTGATCGCGAGGCGATGGGATCCGAACGGAACCGAGTGTTCGGCCTGGCTCGACGGATCTTCGCCGCGTTGGGCGATCGGCTTCACGAAGCTGGATTGATCGACGCGTCCAAAGACGTGTTCTGCCTCGAGGTGGACGAGATCGTGGGCGCTGTCCAAGCAACGACCACGATCTCGGACCTGCGAGGACTGGTGGCGCTTCGTCGCGACCAACACGAGCGTTGGGAGCAAGTGGAGCTGCCGGACCGGTTCAAGGCCACGCACGACGGCCGCGCGCGCGAATTCGGAATCCCTGGCATCGTCGGCATTCCTGGTCTCATGAGCTGGGACGAAAACGGCGAGGCTATGTGCGTCGGATCGGCACGGGCATGAACACGAACGTCGCCGACCTCGGTCAGATTCGCTGCTCGCAGAGCTGGGAGGACCCCGAAACGCTGCGCGGCGCGCTGGCGCCGAGCGTCGACTCGCGGATCTTGTCGATTGCCGCCGCGGGCGACAACTCGTTCGCGTTGCTGCTGCAGGGCGCCGGCCGCGTGGTGAGCATCGACGCGTCCCCGGCCCAATGCGCGCTCGTGGAGCTGAAGCGTGCGGCGATCAGGACCCTCGACCATGACGAGTTGCTCCGCTTCGTGGGCGTCGCGCCGGCGAACGATCGTCGGCACGTGTACTCGCGTGTGCGCGTCGAGCTGCCCGACGACGCTCGCATGTTCTGGGACGCGCAGCCGGAGCTGCTCGGCGCGGGCATCATTCACATTGGCAAGCTCGAACACATGTGGCAGTTGTTCCATGGTCGAGCGCTGCCGTTGATCCATGGTCGAAGGACCGTGCGGGCCGCGTTCGACGCTCGAACCTCGCTGGCGCGCGAGCGCTTCTGGCATGAACGATGGAACAATCGGCGATGGCGCCTCGCATTGCGCCTCTTCGCCTCGGAGCGAGCGAACGCTCGTCTCTGGGCGGATCGTGCTTGGAACGCGTTCGTGGAGCTGGATCCGTCCACGAATCCGTTCCTGCAGTACAGCATGTTGGGGCGCTTCCTCGATCTACCGACGGGGCATCCGTGGCTCGCTCCAGACAACCACGAGCTGCTTCGATCACGGCTCGACGATCTCGACGTGGTCTGCTCCGAGCTCGAGACCTTCCTGCACGCATGCGAGCAGTCCACCTTCACGGGCTTCAACCTCGGCGATGTCTTCGAGTGGATGAGCGACGAAGAGCATGAACAGGCGTACCGATCGATCGTCGACGCGGCGGCCCCCGGAGCGAAGCTCGCCTACTGGAGCAACCTCGTTGCACGCAGCGCGCCGGCGTCGTTGCTGGAGAACGGCGTGGTATCGACCGACCCGGCGCTCGCGCGACGCCTGCACGACGCCGATCGGTCGTTCCTGTATCGCGACTTCTTCGTAGACACCGTGCTCGGGCCAGGGGGGTCGGCGTGACGTCGCCATGCGCCTTCGACGTTGACGAGGTCGCCGACGCGAACGTCGCGCGGTTGATGATCGAGATGCTCGACGAGGTCGCCGATCGCCCGGCGTTCCTGCGGCTCGACGAGGGCGGGAACGTGCGCGACGTGATCACGTTCGAGCGTCTGCATCGAGCGGTCGGCTCGTTCGCCGGAGCGCTTCGCGATCGCGGCATCGGGCGCGGCAGTCGCGTGGTGGTGTTCGTGCCAATGAGCTTCGAGTTGTACGTGACGCTACTCGCGGTGTTGCGGCTCGGCGCGGTCGCGACGTTCATCGAGCCGTGGGGTGGACGTCGAATGATCGAACAAGCCGCGTCGCTCGTTGACGCGGACGCGTTCGTCGGCAACCCCAAGAGCTTCGTGCTGCGTCTCATGAGCCCGGCCCTTCGCCGCGTCGAGTTGGCTGTGACCACGGGACATCGTCGCTCGCCAGGAGCGGAGCGATTCTCGGACTTGCTCGTCGCGGGCGAGCACGCACGCGTCGGCGCCGCGACGCGCATGCGTCCCGACGAGCCCGCGCTCGTCACGTTCGCCGCGGGCCAGACGGGCGCGCCGAAGGGCACGAATCGAACGCACGAGATTCTCCGCGCCCAGCACCGCGCCCTCGCGCGAACGGTGCATGACGTGGATGGTGCTCGGGTGTGGACCAATCTTCCGGAGTTCGTCTTGCACAACCTCGGACGCGGCGTGGCGACGGTGCTGACGCCGGATCGGGTGGGGCAAGACCCGTTGCCCGATCCGAAGCGTCTCCATCAGCTCGTGGATCGATCCGGCACCACGATCCTCGCGGTGAGCCCTGCCCCGCTCCAGCAATTGTCGCGAGCGCCCGGTCGCGCGCCGATTCGCTCGGTCCGATACGTGTACACCGGTGGTGGACCCGTCACGCCCGCGCTGCTCGACGCCGCCCGAGGCGTGCTGCCCAACGCGAACATCATCGCGCTCTACGGTTCGACGGAGACAGCGCCGATCGCGCATGCCACCGCAAAGGACGTGTTGGCGCGTCGCGATTCGATGCGCCAACACGGCGGCATCTACGTGGGGCGCGAGGTCGAGGACGTCGACGTGCTGCTCGTGCGCGAGGTGAATCGTCCGATCGAACTCGAGCGTGGTTCGACGCTGGGCGATTGGGAAATTGCCGATGGCACGCCCGGCGAAGTGCTAATCGCTGGCGCGCACGTGAACCGCGACTATTGGGAGAACCCGGACGCGGTTCGCGAGAACAAGGTGCGCGACGAGCATGGTCGCGTGTGGCATCGGACAGGCGACATCGCCAAGCGCGATGCCGCCGGCGGACTCTGGCTGCTTGGCCGTCGTGGTTCGGGCTTCACGATGAAGGGGACGCGTCGGTGGGCGCTGGAACTCGAGACGCCCGTGACGGATCTACCGGAGGTGGAGCGCGCCGCGATCTGCATGCCGAAGTTCTCCGGATCGGACCGCGAGTTCAAGAATGCCAGCGCGGTGCTCGCGATCGAGCCCGCCGCTGGTTTCGCCCGCCGCGACGCGATCGCCGCCACGATCCGCGTGATGCGCGGGATGGGGCTTGCCGAACATGTCGAAGTGCGCGCGCTGCGGCGGATCCCCATCGACAAGCGCCACGCGACGAAAATCGACCTTGCCGCGCTGCAGGAACAGCTCAAGCCTGAAAATCGCGAGGACTACTGACACGAGCACGACGACGGGCCGCCCCTGGTCGCGCGGATCGCGCGCCAGGAACGGCCCGTTGAAGGATCGAGCTGCTCAGCCAGCAGCCACGGCCGACTCGCCCGCGTCGACCTGCGCGCCGCCGCCGAACGCGACTTTGTAGAAGATCCAACCCACCACCGATCCGGCGAGCGGCGCCACGATGAACAGCCACAGCTGGCTGAGCGCGTCGCCGCCAGCGAAGACCGCCGGGCCGATCGAGCGCGCCGGGTTCACCGACGTGTTCGTCACAGGGATGCTGATGAGGTGGATCAGCACGAGCGTGAAGCCGATCGGGATG
>JBDHZF010000075.1:0-12190 GCA_039811765.1 Thermoleophilia bacterium
ACCCGACCCGTTGCGAAATCGACGCCGCGAGCACGAGCCCCGCGTCAGCGACCGCACGGTCGTCATCGAACGTCACTGCAAGCCGATCGAGCGTGTGCGAACATTGCATCCGGAAGGTGCCTTTCTCGAGATCCATGTCAGTCGTCGAAAACCGGCCTGGATACTGAGTCAAGGCACCTTCTTCTTCAAGGGGTCACCGCGAAAACGGTGGATTCAGGCTGAGCTGGCGTGATCTGGCTCGAGCACTCGACATCCCAGCGTCGTTCTTCACGCGCATGCGTGACGGCTCGAGGCCGGACATGGAGAACATCTGCCTGCTGTGCGACTGGCTCAACGCCTTGCTCGACGACTTTCGGGTACCCCTTGGCACGCGCCTTCAGCGCCGCGCTCGAGTTCCCGACGAGCTGCTCTTCGGAGACACGAGCTTCGATGCCCTCGACCGGCTGAGCCGCGACTAATCCTCGTGTTGCGAAAGGCTACGGCGGCCGGACACACTCCGTAACTCCCGTGCCGCGAGGGCAATAGTAGCCGGTAGGATTCGCGGCATGGTTCGCTTCTCAGAACTGCCGTGGATCCTCGCGCTGGTCGGCTGTGTGCTTGCTGCGGGAGTCGCGGGCTTCATCATCGGCGGTCTCGGTGCGCCCGATGTTGCTCAGGCGCAGTCGAACGGGGAGCGCGCCGGCACGCGTGCAGGTACCGCAAGCGGCATCAAGGAAGGCGCTGCCGCTGGCAAGAAAGCCGGGTGGAAGGCCGGATTTGATCCAGCGAAGGCGAAGGCGTTGAAGTCGGTGCGCGCGCGGACGCTTCGAGCGGAGGTCAAGCGAGCGCAGGCGGTGAAGGCGCAGCAGGCACGTGATGCGGCCGCTGCGTCTGCTGCCGCTGCAGCGCGAGCTTCAGAACAGGCGTACGACTCGTGCATGAACACGTATGGGCCCGACTACTTCCCACCCGGTAACTACACGTGGAGCGCGCTCGTTGCCTACTGCGAGAACCAGTCTGGATTCGATGCACGATGAGTGACGACCGCGACGAGGACACCATGAGCGAAGAGCCCGACGAGGCCCTCGATCACGACGCTGCCACCGAGCCGCTTCCGGTGTCAGATGAGGACACCTCTGTAGACGAGGTGCGATCAAGCGAGGCCGAGGAGTCCGTAGCCGTTCCTCGCGATGATGTATCTGGCTCACAGCCTGCCGTCGTGTCGTCTCTCCCCGGTCGTGGCATTGCGATCGGGGCGCTCGGCGTGGCAGCGCTGCTCGCGTTTGCGATCGGAGCGGCGCTTGGCAAGGGCTTTGCGCCTTCGGCCAGCGATGCTGCGGTCGCCCGGATCGATGCCCGAGACGCCGCGCGCGAGCAAGCGCATGAGGATGCCTACAAGACTGCGTATGACGAGGCGTTTGCCACTGAGAAGCAGCGCGGTGCAGTCGCGGGAACTCGCCAGGGAACGGTCGAGGGTAAGCGTGCAGGGAAGGCCGCTGCTGCCAAGCAGGTGCCGGCCGCAGCGCCTGCTCCAGCTGCGGTGGATTGCCCGGCGTTCGACATGGATGGAGTCGACTACGCCAGCGGCGCTGGCTACTTCGACATCAGCGTTCGAGGGATGCAGTGCCAAGAGGCGAAGAACCTGATTCTCACAGCAGGCACTTCAGCGAACTTCACCGGCCTGCAGGCGCACGGGTGGAACTGTCAGAGCTTGGGCTCCGAGGGCGAGACGAGCCAGTACCGGTGTAGCGACGCGCGCGACCGCGTATTCCGCTGGTGGTTCGGGGCGTAGCATGACCCGACGCCGGTACGGAGTGAAAGTCACGCGGCGTCGTCGCCACCGCGGACCAGACGAACACTTGATCGCCGTGCGGACGACCCTTGGGCAGCTTCGCGGGGTCGATGGCTCGCCGGTCGTGCTCATCGACTCGGCGCAGTTCGATCCCTCAGGCCTCGATCACGACGGTTTTGATGCCCCGACACGCGCCGCGCATGGGGATGCGCGCGACAAGAACCGCGCCGAGAAGGGTCGCGTCATCTACGTCACCGCAGGTGGAGCGGTCGTTGGCTTCATCGCGGTGCATGTTCCGCCAGAGGGGCCGTTCGTCATCGAGCGCCTCGCGATCGATGCGCGCCATGCGCAGCACGCCCCCGATACCGCCGCCGAAGTGCAGGCCGCATTGATCGATGTCGTCGTGGAAGCTTCCGAGCAGGCTGGGCGCGCAGCAGGCGTTGCAGCATGGGCTACCGATATCGAGACGTCGGCGCGTGTGATCGAAACGTCGTTCGGATTCGAACGGGCGCGTAAGCCGAAGGGCACGGACTGTCGGCTCGCGTACTACCTCGAGCGGAGGCTCGGCGAGGGTTAGATCGACGCGATGACGCGCCCCCTGGAGCGGCGCTTGAGATCCGCTGCGAGGGTGCGGCTGCGGTCGGGAAGCTCGGCAACCACATCAGCCCAGGCGTCATCGTTGAAGGCTTCAGCGGGGAGGTGCTTCACAACAACCTTCGCGAGCGCTTCGGATTCCGCGCGTGCGAGATCCGTCACGATCTTCGGCGTGCCAGCGTTGATGACCAGATTGAGGCGAGGGACTACCCGATCCGCCATGCACGATCCGAGCAGGTAGCTGCCGATCGCATGCGCCGGCATCGTGGCCTGCAACTCGTCGCATGTCTGCGCCACGAGCCGAAGTCGCTGGAGCGAGCTTTCGTTGACGCTCTTGATCTCCTTGCGATCCCACGGCCGGATCGCCGTGCGCGAGATGCCGATCGCCTGTGCGCGCTCGGCCTGCGTCGTGAAGCACGGCAGGATCGTCTCGTACAAGTCGAGCGCCTCGCGAGTGCGGTCTGTCGTGCGGCGAGCCATGCGAACCTCCGGTAATAAACTTACCCGTGTATCGGTCATTATAAGCGCATCGTTGCGACCGCGCCAGTGCTGGCCCTATACCGGCGACACCGTCATATTCGAGTCCCCCGAATTCACTGACCTGACCACGTGACGTGACGTCAACCGTAGGCACCCTGTCGTGACTCCGCCTACGGGGTTGCGTCGGTGACATCTCGGTGTGTCTCGGGCTGTTGGGGGCCAAGCCGTGGCCATGTTCGGGGGAGTTCGGGTGGGCTGGCTCGCCGGAGTCAAGTCTTGTGCCAGATCAGTGAGTTGATCTCGCTGACCTCGGTCCTGTTTCCATCGACCGTCGATGGAGCGGCGACAGGGGAATCCGCATGGTCGTGGCCGAGCGGGGAACGAGCTATCGGGAATGGGGGCGCTATGAAGTTGCTGGATCTCGCGCGTGATCTGCGGGTCGTGTGCAATACCGTTGAGCGGCTGGGGCTTTCGCACGTTGACGACTCAATCTCGTCGGTCCTTCGGGCGCACGACGAGATCGTCGACGTTGGTGGGCGTGTGGCCTACTTCTATCCGCGGACGGAGCCCTTCGTGAATTCCGCGGTGCGGGATGTCGATGCCGCGGTGGATCTCTTGAGGCTGGCAGGGCATTACCGTGCGTCCTCGCCGAGCAGCATGAAGGGGCCGCTCCTGTTCGCATCCGCGCTCGGTCGAATGGACTCGGCAATCGGACATCTTCGTGCGGCGGTCTAGCCCTGACTCCTCACCTGTGGTGCGAGTTGGGGTGGTTGCCCTCCGACCGGAGCAGCTTGTCAGCAGTTGCCCGTTTGCAGGCGCTGGTCGGCTCGTAGCGAGGGACTTAAACAAGCAGGTTCAGGCGTCGATCGAGGCCATGCTCTGGTAGCGGTCGCCAGCGGCGACGCCGGGCGGGAACGCCTCCTCGAGGCGCTCGAGCACCTGCGCTGATAGCCGGACATCGCTTGCTGCGGTGTTCTGCTCGAGCCAGCGACGACGCTTGGTTCCCGGGATCGGTACGACGTCCTCGCCGCGCGACAGCACCCAGGCGAGTGCCACCTGTGCGGGCTCGGCACCGACGTCTGCTGCGATGCCGGCCAGCTCGTCGACGAGTGAGCGGTTCTTCTCGAGGTTCTCACCCGTCATGCGTGGGACGCCTGCCGTGCGGAAGTCGCCGTCGTCGAGGTTGCTGAGATCGCCCAGCTGTCCGGTCAGGAAGCCTCGTCCCAGCGGTGAGTACGGCACGAGGCCGATCCCCAGGTCGCGGAGCGTCGGCAGGATCTCCGCCTCCAGGGTGCGCTCCCAGAGCGAGTACTCGGTCTGCAGCGCGGTGATCGGGTGCACGGCGTGCGCGCGGCGGATCGTGTCCGGCGATGCTTCGCTCAAACCCAGGTGGCGCACCTTGCCAGCTGCTACCAGCTCGGCCATCGCGCCGACGGTCTCCTCGATCGGGACGCTGCGATCGACGCGGTGCTGATAGTAGAGGTCAATGTGGTCCACGCCGAGCCGCTGTAGCGATGCGTCGCATGCCTCGTGCACGTAGGCGGCGTCGCCGCGAAGGCCGAGGTACTCGCCGCTGGCGTTGCGCACGTTGCCGAACTTGGTGGCGATCACCACCTGGTCGCGGTGCGGTGCGAGCACGCGTCCCACGAGCTGCTCGTTGGTGAACGGGCCGTACATATCGGCGGTGTCGAAGAACGTGATCCCGAGCTCCACCGCCCGCAGCAGGGTCGCCTCAGCCTCAGTCTCGTCGGCCGCGCCGTAGAACTCGCTCATTCCCATGCAGCCGAGCCCCTGCTCGCTCACCTCGAGGCTCCACTGGCCGCTCCCCAACTTACGCATCCGCATGGTCATCCCTTTCACTTCGTTGCTCGGACACTATCCTGCGCTTGCTCCGGTGTTCAGGGTTCGGTGATGTTCACCTCGGCGGCCCCCGAGCGGAACAGGTCGACGATTCGCTCAGCGACCGTGTTTGTGCTGATGACGTGGGGCAGCAGACCGCCGTCCGGTCCATGCCGGAGCGCATCGGGTTCCGGGGTCGTGGCGCGGTCGCCGAATCCGGTATCGACGATCCCGGGGCGGATCAGGCTGACCACGATCCCGTCGTCTTCGAGCTCGGCGCGGCCGGCCAGGGTGAGCGCGTTGAGCGCGTACTTCGTCGCCGCATAGCCAGCGATGTGGGGGATGTACCTGGTCGTGGACAGCGAGCTGACGTTCAGGATCGTCCCGCCGCCCTGTCGACGCATGATCGGGATGACGAGCTGCATCAGGCGCAGCGGCGCGACGACGTTGAGATCCCAGAGGCGGTCCAGGTCATCGAGATCGATGCCCTCGACGCGCGAGAACATCCCCTGCCCGGCGCAGTTGACGAGCGCGTCGATGCTCCCGAACCTCGCCTCGACCCGCTCGATCAAGGCCCCTGCCTGATCCGGGTCCGTGACGTCGGTCGCCATCGCCTCCGACCCAGGGAGCTGCTGTCGCAGATCTTCCAGCGCGGCCGCGTCGCGGGCGGCCAGCACGACGCGCGCGCCCTGGTCGGCGAGCATCATGGCGGTCGCCCGGCCGATGCCCGACGATGCGCCCGTCAGGACGATGACCTTGTCCGTGATCTCCATGTCGTCTCTCCGATCCTCGTGTGGCGCACGGGCTGCACGCCGTTGCGGTGGCCCCTCGACGGTCATGGTGCCGCGTGCCGCGTTGCGTCGGGAGAGGCGCGTGTATCCGGGGACTCGCAGTCCGTGGATACCGCCCCATGACGAGTCCGCAGCGTCAGAAGGCGATCACATCGCGATCACGCCAGAACAGACCGCTCTGAAGCTCGCGCACGTCGGCGTCGGCGGCGAGCCAGACGATCGTGTCGGCCCCGGCCTCGACGCTTCGCGGCGCATCCGCACCACCCATGTCGGTACGGACCCAGCCTGGGCAGACCGACGCCACGAAGGCCTCGTCATCGAGTTCTGCGGCGAGGATGCGCGTGACGGCGTTGAGCATCGTCTTCGACGTTCGATATGCGGGTGAGCGTCCACCCATCTCAGCAAGCTGCCCCATGCCGGACGAGACGTTCACGATCCGGGGCCGTGACGCACTTCGCTGCATGCTCGGCCACGCAGCGCGGGCTGCGCGCACTGCGCCCAGGACGTTGGTCTCCCACGTCGATCGAAACACTGCGAGCGGCACATCCATGATCGATCCGCGCCAGCCGTCCTCGACGACGCCTGCATTGTTCACGAGTACCTGCACGCCGTGTTCGTACCGCTCGAGCGCTGCACGCAGCTCGTCCGCGTGGGCGTCGCTCGTCACGTCGAAGGCAAACGGCACGACCTTCCCGCCGCCTGGGCCGTCCGCCGTGTCGACCGTGTCCGGATTGCGAGCGCAGGCAATGATCTCGAAGCCGCGTGTCGTCAACTCGCGAACGACCTGCGCGCCGATCCCGCGGCTCGCACCGGTGACGACCGCGGCCGGACGGTGCGCGGCCATCACCGCACGACCTTGATCGAAAACGCGGGAGTCTGGAGGGTGCCGAATAGGCGCAGCCACAGCGGCAGGTACATCTCCGTGCCGCGTGCGGCGGAGATGTCGCCGAGGTCGAGGATGTCGCGCCACCCGAACGACTCGAGCAGCTCGCGCACCTGTTGCTTGGCGCCCTCGTCGTTGCCGGCCATGAAGATCGTGTGGTCGCCGCCGGCGAGCTGCGCCGGGTGGACCATCACGTTCGCGTTGACGGTGTTGAGCGCCTTCACCACGTGGGCGTCGGGAAACGCGTGCTGCAGGTGTTCACCGAGCGAGTCGGTGTTGACGATCGCCAGCGATGGCGGCATTCCGTTCGAGAAATCGAGCGGGTTGCTGATATCGAGTATCGTCGTGCCCGAGAGGCTGGCAGCACCCGCCAACTCGAGTGCCGCGTGCGATGCGACGCCGGCGGTGGCGAGCACGACCAACTCCGCATCGGCGACCGCGTCCGGCATCGTCGCCACGGCCACCTCCGAGTGATCCGCATACCAGCTGCCGAACTCAGGCGCTCCCATCGGCGTCTGACCCATGCGCGCGAGCGATGCCGCGACATCGCGCGTGCCAACCGTCACGTCGTGCCCGAGCTCGTGAAGCCTTCCGGCAAGCGCCTGACCGACCATGCCCGTGCCGAGAACTGCGATCTTCATCATCTCTCCCTGGTCCTGGTGCTGGCGCGTCGTGCGCCGGCACGCTATGATCCGATACAGACCTGTATTGTATAGACCGGTCTGTATCGATCGTCAAGCTCGAGGCCTCCTCATGCTCGATGGGAAGGAGACGGACGTGGCAGCAGCAACCACCGACCAGCCCGCGCGCGAGCGCATCCTCGACACCGCTGGCCGGCTGTTCTACCGCGACGGGTTCGTCTCGGTCGGCGTCGACACCATCACCCGCGAGTCCGGCGTCGCGAAGATGACCCTCTACCGGCACTTCCCCTCCAAGGACGACCTGATCGTCGCCTACCTCGCCCGCGCCAACGAACGCTTCTGGCAGTGGCTCGAATCGACGATGGACCCGGACGCCGACGCACGCACGCGCATCGAGCAAGCGTTCGATGCCGTCGCCGAGCAGGCAACCGCCACCGCCTGTCTGGGCTGCACCTTCCAGCACGCCACCGCCGACTTCCCCGACCCAGACCACCCTGCACACGCGGTCGCCCTCACCAACAAGCAGGCGATGCTCGAACGCCTGACCCAGCTTGCCGCGCAAGCTGATGCTCCTGACCCGCCCGCGCTCGCCCACCAGTTGTTTCTGCTGATGGACGGCGCTTGGGTCGCCGCGCGAATGTTCGACACCGATACCCCGGCCAGACAATGCGGCGCCGCAGCACGCGCCCTGCTCCACGCCCACCTCGACCACCACGACAATCCAGGGACCGACAGTCCGTGGATACCACCCCGTGATTCGACGATGATGGACACACATGATCGACCGGCCACAGCTCGCTGACTTCCTGCGCCGACGCCGCGCCGCGTTGCAGCCCGCGGACGTCGGCCTCAACGGCGGCCCGCGCCGACGCACATCGGGACTTCGTCGCGAGGAGATCGCGTCGCTCGCCGGGATGTCCGCCGACTACTACACCCGCCTCGAGCAGCAACGCGGCCCGCAACCATCGGAGCAGATCATCGCGGCGCTCGCCCGGGCGCTGCGCCTGAGCCAGGACGAGCGCGACCACCTCTTTCGCCTCGCAGGCCACACCCCACCCTCGCGCAGCTTCCGGTCCACCCACGTCAGCCCCGCACTGCTGCGCGTGCTCGACAACCTCGACGTACCAGCCCAGGTCATCACCAACGTCGGCGAAGTGCTCGTGCAAAACGACGGCGCGCGCTCGCTCATGGGCGACCTCACACGCTTCGAAGGACTCCAGCGCAGCACCTACTACCGCTGGTTCACCGACACCTCCTCCCGCGACCGATACCCAGCCGAGGACCACGAACTGCACGGGCGCGTCTGGGTCGCGAACCTGCGCCGACAGCTCGCCGCCGCCCCCGACGACGAATTCGCGCGCCAACTGGTCGACGACCTCAAGCGGCGCAGCCCAGAGTTCGCGCAGCTCTGGGAACGGCACGAGGTGAACTCGCGACCACACACGCGCAAACGAATGCTGCACCCGGCCGTCGGCGAGCTCACCCTCCACTGCCAACTGCTCAGCGCACAAGACGACGGCCAGACCCTACTCGTGTGGACCGCAACGCCCGGAACCGATGACGCCGAGAAGCTCACCCTGGTGACGATGCTCCCCGCCGACGCACCAGCACGTTAACCATCCGCAAGCTCTCCTCGTTCGCGTGGTCCTATTCGCGGCGGCGCTCGGACACAAAGTTGTGGACAGTCCCTCGCCTGGGCTGGTTCCGGTAGGTCGCCGGGAGAGGGCGGCGGCCGGGTGAAATAGGCTGGGAGCGTGAATCGATTTGTCACCGACACTGATCGGGAATACCTCGGGCAGTCGCTCGCGGGCCTCGGCATCAACACCGGATTCGCCCGAGCGGTGATCGACGGCAGCGCCGACGGCGAGATCTGGACCTCCGCCTTGGTCGGCCCGGATGCCGCGTACGCTCGCCACCCATACGGCATGTCCCTCGTCTGGGGAAGTCGACTCGCCGAAGCGTTCGACGAGGTCATCGCGTTCCTGCGCGCTCGAGCTGGAGCCCACGGCGACGAATGGCTCCAGATCGATCCCCAGGCTGCACACCTCCCGTGGCAACACGCTCTGCGCGAAACGATCGGGCGCGACCTGACGGCGGACACCCGGGTGAACTTCGAATTCGACGCGACCCGTTTCGCCGAATACCGCGCGACCGCCCGCACCGCTGAGGGGTGGGTGATTCGTCCGGCGGAAGCAGGCGACTTCGAGTTCGCCGGCAGCGTCGTTCCTTCTGCGTTCTGGCGCGACGCCGGGCAGTTTCTCGCCCATGGCGGCGGATGGCGAGCCGAACGCGAAGGCACCATCGGTGCGCTCGCGTTCTCGTCGTTTCCTACCTACGACGGCATTGAGATTGGCATCGAGACACTCCCGGAAGCTCGACGGCAGGGCCTCGACGCGGCCGTCGCCTCCGCCATGATCACCGGTACGCTCGCCCGCGGCCTTGCCCCGATCTGGGCATGCCGTCGCGGCAACGCCAGCTCCTACCGACTTGTGATCCTGCTTGGCTTCACTCCATCGACGGAACTTCCCTACCTGCGGCTCTAGCCTTGATTCCTGCAGCCGTATTTGATCGCGCCGGTCACCTGAAGGAGTGACATGTCGTCAACCGTAGGCTTCCGGTCGCGACTTCGCTTACGGGTATGTGCCGGCGGTATCTCGGTATGTCTCGGGCTGTCGGGGGCCAACGACGGCCGGGTTCGGGGGAGTTCGGATGGGCTGGCTTCGGTGATCGCCGGGAGCGCAATAGCCGGGTGTTAGCCATTGGCTAGAGTTTCGTCATGACGACCTTCAGCCGAGGCTTTGCGGAGCTTGTTCTCGTTGTCGACGATGTGCAGGCTTCGGCGCGGTTTTACCGCGACGTAGTCGGGCTTGCCGTCGAGCGCGAAGCCGACGAGAACTGGGCGTGGTTCTGGGCAGGTGCGCCGGAGCAGTCACAGCGGCTTGCACTGCATCGGGGGTCCCTCCTGTTCGAAGAACACTCGCCGCATCCCGCCGGTCAGCGATGGGGGCAGGTGCACTTCGCGCTGAACGTGACCAGAGCTGACCTGGATTCGGCTACCGAACGGGTTCGCTCGTCCGGCGTGGACGTACTTGGTCCGACGCGATTCGATTGGATGCGCGCGACGAGTTACTACTTCTACGACCTCGACGGCAATCTCATCGAGTACTGGTCCCCAGACGAAGCTCTTGGCGCCTGACGACCACCCTCGGCAACCTGGGCGACGGGCGCTGACGATTCACGGTGTCCGCGTTGCTCGACTGGCGGCGTAGCGCGTCCAGTCGCCGCCAGCGGCCTTGGCCCACTTGACTGCCGTGTTCGGGTGGATGCCGAGCAGGTCGGCAATTACGGTTGGTGGAAGCTCTGCTGCAAGTTGTAATAGCGCGGTCGTGCGAGTGTCGCGAGTGCGAATTCCGAGTGCGGCGAGGCGGGTACGAATGGTCTCGACGTGGAGGTGGTGGCCGGCGTTGCGTCCCGGGAAGAGCCATCGGTGGACGTTGGCGCTGTGCCCGCTGGTGCCGCGCTGGCTACGATCGGGGAGCGCTCGGACGAGATCGGCGATCGGTTGTGGCATGAGCACGCTGGTAGTGCCGAGCGTCAGGTGCAGGTTGGTGCCGTCGTCGACGACGTGTTCTGTCTCCAAGGTCGCGATGCGGGTCAGGGGCTGGGCGTACAGGACGACGAGGATGCCGGCGACGCGGTCGCCGGGCGCGATGCTGGTGTCGTTGAGAAGGCGCCGGGCCGTCTGCCAGCGCTCGTCTTGGTCGAGTGAGCGCGGGGTGATCTCGCGTCGTGGGTGCGTGATCGATAGCGGGGTGGTGATGTGTTGTCGTTCGGCCCATCGCAAGAATGTGCCGATGTTGCGGCGGGCGCCGACGCCGTTTGCGAGCCAGCGATCGACGTGCGCCTGTGTCGCGTCGGCGAGTTCGACGTGCTGATCGCGCAGATCGTGGAGGAAGCGCGCAGCTTCGCTCACGGTGCTTGCAGCGTTCTTGGCGGTACTCGGTGTGACGGCCCTTGCTCGGGCGTGGCGGCGCCGCAGCTTGTGCAGCACCTCCCAGCGCGCGAACGATGTCAGGAGCCGGCGGTCGTCGTCGTGCTCGACGCGCGCGATCGCGCGGTCGATCGTGGCTTCCAGTGATGCCACGTGTGGATCGCGGTCGGGCAGGATGCCCGCTGCGATCAGCAGGCCGCGCAGGTGCGTCAGCGACGGCGTGGCATCCAGATCGTCCAACGCCTCGTGCGTGAGCTCGAGTGAGCCGCTGGCGAATCTGACAAGGAGGTCCACGCCCCTTGTCGGCCGTGCTGGGGTGGCCTTTCGGTCGAGCCAGTTCAGCAGTGTTCGTGGCTGGTCGACGCGCGCAAACAGGTCGAGCAATGGTGCGAGCCGTTCGTCGCGGCTTCCGTCGGGACGAGTGATGATCGCGTCGAGCTTCCCGACGGCGACGCACCCGAAGCAGACGGCCCGGCCCGAGGCCACGCCGGTCGCAATCGCGGTGGCGCCGCAGCGCGTGCACGTCGCAGTCGGTGCCCAATGGCACGCCGCGCACAGGTCAGGGTTCGCGGGCGTCGCGCGGAGCGCGATGCGCCGTGTGCGACCACATCGACCGCATGGTCGGCGCGCGCTGCGATAGCAGCGATCGCATACTGGTTCGCCCGCGACGCGTGCATGTACCGCGGCCAGTGTGTCGCAGGCGCTGCAGTGTTCGCGTGGTCGCTGGTAGCAGCGCGGGCACAGGGGCTGTCCTGCGGACGAGCGGGCGGCGACGCGCCGCAGGTCGCCGCAGCTGGAGCACTCGCGCCAGGTCGTGCGGTCGCGGGATTGGCATGTCGAGCACACCGGCCTGCCGCCCGGTCGCACCTTTCCGCAGATCCTGCAGCTGCGCTTGATCGCGCCGGTCACGAGCGACGCTTGTCGTCGCGCGCGACACGAGCCTTCTTGGGCGAGATCGCCTTGGGTGCCGGCTTCGAATCTGTCGCGCCGGCGGCGCGTCGCTGACGCTGCGCATGGGCGACTGGTTCGATCAGGTCCGATGGAGCGCAGCCGAGGATGTCGCACAGCGCCACGAGCACGTTCAGGTTGAGGCGCTCAGGAACCTGCGCGACCAGACGGTACACCTGCACGCTCGACATCGTGATCCCGCGTTCCGCCAGAATCTGCTGTAGTTCGGTGGTCGCAAACATCCCGTGCTCG
>JBDHZF010000076.1:0-12027 GCA_039811765.1 Thermoleophilia bacterium
TATGGCTGGCTCGCGATCGTCGGCGCGCTCGGCTCGGTGGTCAGCCTCGCCTACTACCTGCGCGCGATCGTCGAGCTGTACATGCGCGAGCCTGACGCTGCCCGCGCCGCCGACGAAGCACAGTCGCTGCCCGCTCCCACCACGGGCGCGACGCGACCCGCCGGAACGCGCATGCCGGTCGCCGCCGCGCTCGGCGTGGCGCTCGCCGCGATCGTGCTCGCGCTCGCCTTCGTGCCCGATCGCGTGTTCGACGCCGGCTGCGATGCGCGCGATTCGCTGCTCGCCGGTGGCACGTGCGCGGTCGACGCCGCGTCGGCGGGCTGAGCCGCCCGGCCATCCATGTGGCCGACTCGCAACGAATCCCCTGCTCGCGCTCGATGACGAGTCATGGATGGGATCGGATCGACGAGTGAACGATTCAAGGTGTTCGCGCATCGCGGCTACCACGGCGTGAACGGCGTGAGCGAGAACTCGCTCGGCGCGTTCGAAGCCGGCATCGCGATCGGCGTGGACGCGCTCGAGCTCGACGTGCGCCGCACCCGCGACGGCGTGCTCGTCATCCACCACGACGAAGCGCTGCCCGACGGGCGCAAGCTCGCCGATCTGAACTACGCCGAACTGCCGCCGCTCGACGACGGCCAGAAGATCCCCACGCTCGTCGAGGTCGCGAAGCTCGCCCAGCGTACCGGCGCGCACCTGTCCGTCGAGCTCAAGGAAAAGGGCTACGAAGACGAGGCCGCCGCGCAGCTCGAAGCGAACGTTCCCATGTCGCAAGTCGAGATGATCAGTTTCTACCGATCGTCGATCAAGGCCGTCGAGGCGCACGACTCGTCGATCCGCACGGGCCTGCTCTCCCCATGGATGCCCGAGTGGCTGCGCAACAGCGCGTTCTACCCCGCCGCCACGTGGGTGATGGAGAAGCTCGGATGGCATCCGTCGCTCGGTTCGGCGGCGAAGATCGGCGCGGATTTCGTGAGCGCCGAACAGCGCATGGTCGACCAGTCGTTCGTGGACGACGCGCACGAGCGCGGCATCGATGTCTACGCATGGACGATCGACGACACGAAGACGATGGCCGAGCTGGCCAACCGCGGCGTCGACGGCATCGTCACCAACCGCCCCGACCTCGCCATCGCCCTTCGCGACAGCGCGACCGGCGCCAACGCCGTGGCCGCTGCTGCGTGAGCCTCAGCGCGACGTGCGGCGCGCCCGCATGAACTGCACCGGGTGCTTGATCGCCGCCTTGAAGGCCGCTTCCACCTCGGGCAGACGCGTCAGCTCGAGATCGAACTGCGCCGCGCGAACGCGATCCATGCGCTCGGCCGCTCGCTCGTCGCCCTCGTACTCCGCCGCGAGGAACGCGTTGGCCGCGGTGATTTCACCCATGCCGGGAACCATGCCGAGTTCGTCGAGCAGCTGACCCGCCTCGGTGCGAATGCGCACCGCTTCGCGTCGCTGCTTCGTCGACAATGCGCGAAGTCGCGCCAGCTCGCGCATCGACGCGCCGTCGGGCTCGCGATCGTACGCCTCGCTCGCCACCTGGTACTCGCTCGACGACTCGTTCTCGTCGATCCGCGCCAGCTGCGCCTGCGTCTGCATGATCGCCAATTCGAACAGCTTGCGCTCGGCGCGCACCGCGGCGAGCTCGCTGATCACCTGCTCGGTGCGCACGCCGCTCTCCACCAATCCGTCGAGCTCGGTCTCGCGCGCCGAGAGCGTGGGCAGCACGTCGTGGAAGAACCGGCTGCCTGCGTCGAGCCATGCACGCTCGGCCATGAACGAGCCGAGCAGCTCGCGACGCATGATCGCGAGCGCCACGAGATCCTTGCGGCGGGCCTCCTGCGCTTCTGCCAATCGCTCCGAGGCGTGCATCAGCTTGCTCTCTGCCCAGCGAAGCTCCTCGTGCAGGTGGACGAGATCTTCGGGGCGCATGCCGCTCTCGGGCAGCGTGACCGCCGCGCTCGGCGCCGCCGTGTCTTCAGCCGCGGGCGCGATGGTGATGCCCTCCGCGTCCGCGCCAGCGATGATCGCTTGGATGTCCACGTCGGCGATCTGCGCGCCGAGCAACATCCCGTCGCCGCGGTCGCCGCGCGCGGCGACCGCCGCGTTCAGCGCCTTTGCCGTTGCATGAAAATGGCGTGCCCTGGATCGAGTGGCCACTTCGGCTCCCCCTGCTGTGTTCCCCCATGCGGTCCGAGCGCCGATGCGCGGACCTACCTGCATCGAAGGTACGACGACTTCGACGGATCGGCAAGACCCTTCGCGTCGGTTTGCGGCCACCTACCGGCCGATTCGGCGATTGACCGATCGGAACGTCCCTGCCACGGGTACGACCCGAACGTGCGTCCATTGCTCGTCCGAATCGTTGCTGCTGCGTCCATGCTCATGCTGATGGGCACGCTCGCGGCCGCTTGCAGCGCCCCTGGAAGCTCGGCGAATCTCGACGACCCGCCGAAGGAGCCGATCGACAAGGACAAGGGCCGACAGCTGTTCCAGACCACGTGCCGCTCCTGCCATTCGCTCAACGACGCGGAAGCGGCCGGCGTGTTCGGGCCGGACCTCGACCTGCTGCAGCCGGAGGCGTCCACGGTTCGTCGAGCGATCGAGGACGGCCCCGATCCAATGCCCGACGACTTGCTGACAGGCGAGGATGCCGATCTGGTGGCCCGCTACGTGGCGCAGGTGGCCGGAGCCAAGCCGGAGGAAGAAGGCGAAGGCGGCAATCGCGGCGCTACGAAGCCGTCCGACGACGGCTGAGCCGTCCTTGGTGCGTGAAACAAGATTCGGTCCCGGAATCGATAGGAGCGGCGACGGGAGCTGTCGCGAACGCGCAGCCGAACATCGGGACACGAAGGTTGGGACCAGCATGAGCAGCATGAGCATTTCCAAGGCGATTACGCCAGCGACGCCGCAGTCGACCGCCCCGGCGACATGCGATCCCGCGCCGAAGCACTCGAACGGTTGGAGCATGGCTCCGCTGATAGTCGCCGCTGCGACGTTCGTCGGTACCGGAGTCGGCGCGATCGCCGGGTCCTGGGCGGGTTCCGCGAGCCGCGGCGCCGCGTTGGGCGCGCTCGGAGGCACCGCCGCGGGCTTTGCGATCGTCGGCGTGTCCGAACTGATCTCCAACGCGCGAAACTGACGCGAAGTCGCGCGAGCGGGTAGCCTTGCGCCATGCTGGACATCCGCTTGATCCGTGAGACCCCGGAAATCGTCGAAGCGATGCTCGAGAAGCGTGGCGCGTCGCTTGACGTGTCGCACGTGCGCGAGCTCGACGCGCAGCGTCGCGCGGCGAACACCGAACTCGACGAATTGCGCGCCGAGCGCAACGCCGCGTCGAAGCAGATCGGTGCGGCGAAGCAGCGCGGCGAGGATGCCGAACCGGCGATGGCCGCCGTGCGCGAGCTGGGCGAGCGAATGGACGCCGCGACCGAGCGCGAGCGCGAACTCGCCAACAAGCTCGACACGATGCTGCTCGCGATCCCGAACCTCGTGCAAGACGACGTGCCCGTGGGCGGCGAGGACGAAGGCACCGAGCTGCGCCGATTCGGCGAGCCGCGCATCGTGGAGGGCGGCACCGCCGACCATCTAGACCTTGGCACCGCGCTCGACGTGATCGACATGGAGCGTGGCGCGCGCACGTCCGGCAGCCGCTTCGCCTACCTCAAGGGCGACGCCGTGCGCCTGCAGTACGCGCTCGTGAACTTCGCGATCGACAAGCTCGGCCAGCACGGCTTCGATCCCGTCGTTCCCCCCGTGCTCGTGCGCGAGGAGGCGATGTGGGGCACCGGCTTTTTCCCGGCGGACGCGTCGCAGGTCTACCGAATTCCCGAGGAGAACCACGACCTGTTTCTCGTCGGCACGAGCGAGGTGCCGCTCGCCGCGCTGCACATGGACGAGATCCTCGACGCCGACCAGTTGCCGATTCGCTATGCGGGCGTCTCCAGCTGCTTCCGCCGCGAGGCCGGTGCCGCGGGCAAGGACACGCGCGGCATCATCCGCGTGCACCAGTTCGACAAGGTCGAGATGTTCTCGTTCGTCGAGCCCGACGCGAGCCGCGACGAGCACGACTTCATCCTTGCGCGCGAGGAGGAGATCATGCAGGCGCTCGAGCTGCCGTATCGCGTGGTGAACATCGCCGCGGGCGACCTCGGCGCGCCCGCTTCGAAGAAGTACGACATCGAGGTGTGGCTGCCCGGCCAGCAGGCGTATCGCGAGCTCACCAGTTGCTCCAACTGCACCGACTACCAGGCCCGCCGCCTCAAGGCGCGCATCCGCCGCGAGAAGGGCACGGAATTCGTGCACACGCTCAACGGCACCGCGATGGCCATCGGCCGCACCCTCGTCGCCATCTTCGAGAACCATCAGTTGGACGACGGCACGATCCGCGTGCCGGATGCGCTGCACGCCTACGGCGCGCCGAGGCTCGTCGAGCGCCGCGCCGGGGTTGGCGTCACGGCGTGAACGTCGCGAGCGGCACGGCCACGTCGCGGGCGATCCGCAGCACCTGCTCGTCGTCGGTGATCAGCGGGACGCCCGCTGATTCCGCCACGGCGACGTAGGCGGCATCGTATGCGGTGAGTTCCTGCGCCGACCAGTGCGCGAGCTTCGACGGATCGACGCGCCGGATGTCGATCGCCAATTCGTCGATCGCCTGGGCGAGCACGTGCAGGACCGGCTCGTCGAGATGCCACTTGCGGGCGGCGACGTTCATCACCTCGAGCATGAGCAGCTCCGGCGCCACGAACTCGACGGCTCCGGCCTCCCACGAATCGAGGAGCGCGATCGCCTGGTCGGCATGGCGTTCCGATTCGGCGGCGAACGCCTTCGCCAGCACTGACGCGTCGAGCACGACGCGATTCATCGCTCGTCACGCATCGATCGCACGAGATCGGTGGCGTCGCGATCCTTGCGTGCCGCGTGGCATGCGGACCGTGCGCGCTCGAGCGCTCGCCGGGCGCTCGCCGGTGCTGCGGCACCGGCTCCGTCGACGTGGTCACGCGCGAGCTTCGCCACGAACGCGCTGCGGGACAGCCCGAGCGTCGCCGCCTGCCGATCGATGCGCGCGAGCAGCTCGTCGTCGAGGGAGACCAAGACCTTCGCCATGCCCTGAGTATATCCGGATATCCTTCGCTAGTCGAGGTACTCGATGAAGGCCTCGGGCGCGTCACGCTCCGGCGGTTCAGGTAGTTCCCCGACCGGGCGCCCGAGGTAGATCAGCGCGATCACGTGCTCGTCCTCGCCGATGCCGGCGATGCGACGCCCCTCCTCGTCGCGCAGCATCTTGGGGGTGCGCCAGAACGAGGCGAGGCCCTCGCCGGTAGCGGCGAGCAGCACGGCGTACGCGGCAGCGGCGGTCGCGTGCTCGTCTTCCTCGGCGTGCTGGGGCAGGGGGCTCGGCACGTAGGAGGCGATCACCAGATGCGGAGCTGTGAGCAGCTTGCGTCCGCCCTCGCCGGCGTGCGAGACGAGCCTGCCCAGGGTCACCGGCCCGACGACGCGCAGTCGCCACGGCTGCGTCATCCGGTGATTGGGCGCCCAGCGCGCCGCCTCGAGCACGCGATCGAGCTGCTCCGGCGGCAACGGCGTCGGGTCGAACCGCTTCACTGTGCGGCGGGTGTGGATGGCGTCGAGTACGTCCATTCGCACACCATATCGAACGACGTAAGGATGGCCTTACTGCAACCGCTCGGAGCGTGGGCTCGACAGTCGGGATAGCCAAGGCGAATGGGGAAATCATGTCGGGATGGGACACAGGTGCGCTGGTCGTCAGGTCGATCGTCCGTCGCGCTGCGACGAGTCGAGCGGACGACGTGAGAGTCGTCGGCGCGGAAGGGGCGTCGACTCTGGCCGAGGTGATCGCCCGCGGCCCGGGGGCGACGAGGCGGACGACCACTCGATACGTGTCGTTGCCGGAGCAGCAAATTGTGGGCAGCCGCTTCCCGGAGGTTCCCCGGAACGTCACGCGCTCCGCGGCATCGAGATAATCGTCGCCTGGGTCGCGTCGAGCCGGTATCCGCTCGTGAACGCTTGAACGCGAACCGCGAGCTGGGCTAGATCGCGCGATGCCGCCGCGACTTCCTGCATGGACGCAGTGGTCTGCTCCGTTGCAGCTGCGACCTGTTCCGTGGATTCGGCCGCGGAACGAGCGACGCTGCTGGCCTGGTCGACCGCGTTGGATATCTCGTCGACGCTCGCCGCGACGTCGTGCACTCCTCGCGCGATCTGCTCGAACAGCGAACGCGCGTCGTCGACGAGCCGAACGCCGGACTCCGTGGCCTCGACGCTCGCCCCGACGAGCTTCGCAGCCGCGTCGGTGTCCTTGCGAACTTCGTCGAGGATCGTGCCGATCGTGCCAGCGGCATGCTGGCTCTCTTCGGCGAGCTTTCGGACCTCGTCGGCCACCACCGCGAAGCCGCGCCCCTGTTCGCCCGCCCGCGCCGCCTCGATCGCGGCATTGAGCGCGAGCAGGTTCGTCTGGTCCGCGATGCCGGTGATCGTGTCCACGATCTCGCCGATCCGCGACGACCTGTCGGCGAGGCTCGTCACCGACTTCGTGACGTCATGCGACGTCGCCAGCAGCGTTTGCATTCCAGCGCCGGCGCGGGTGACGGCCGTCGCGCCGTCGTCGCTGCGCTCGTGGGCCGCAGCGGCGCTGTCCGACGCGCCTTGCGCCGCTCTCGCCACCACGTCGAGCAGCCTGGACTGATTCTCGGTCCCGGATGCGAGAAGCCCCGTCGAATCGGCGATCTCCTCGGTGCCTCGACCAACTTCGGATGCGTTCGCCGCGAGCTGGTCCGCCGACGATGCGAGCGTGCTGGCGACGTCAACCATGTCGGCGATGACGTCGCGCTGCTGGTCAGCCACGCGATTGTAGGTTTCGACGCTCGCCTGTACGCGGTGGAGCATTCCGTTGGCTGTCTCGACGAGCTCGCGAATCACTGCGATGTCGTGCTGGGAAGCGGGCACGGGCGTCGTGCGAGGAAGCACGCGGCGCGTCAAGTCCTGTTCGCCCATCGCCTCGAGCGCCGCCGTGAGGTCGGTGAGGCAGTTCGCTCGCAGCGCCTCGAGCATCGCGCTGACGCTGCCGAGGCGTTCCATGATGAACGCTTGGCGATCCGCCACGTCGTTGTACGCGGCCAGGTTCGCCTGTGCTCGCACGAGCATGCCGTTGAAGGATTCGACGAGCTGTCCTACCGCTCCGTCCGCGTCGACCTGCATCGGCGTCGTCTCCGGCGCGACGCGAACCGACATGTCCTCGCGCTGCATCGCTTCGAGTCCCTTGCCGAGCCCGGACAGGCACACTCGGTCGAGGTTCGCGAGGCGACCCGCGAGTTCGTCGAGAACCCGGCGATCCCGGCGAAGCATGGTTCGTGCTCGAATGGCGACGAGGGTTGCGGTAGCTGCAAGCAACGACGTGAGGACTTCGACGGGCATGGAGGGGCTCCTTGTGATTGCGTGGCCCATCGGTCGAATGGCTTCCCTGGATTGAGACGATCTCATGATTATCGAGAGCACAAGCTGTCGCAGGTGAGAAGGCTGGGTTGGATACACTGCAGCGCATGGAGAGGTGGCCGAGCGGTCGAAGGCGACGGTCTTGAAAACCGTTGATGGGGCAACTCATCCGTGGGTTCGAATCCCACCCTCTCCGCTATGAACGTACTCACGCACCTGATGTTCCAGGACGGCTTGGCGCACGAGGCCGTGGCTCGCTACGTGGCGATCGTCCCGGATTCGCGCATCGACGAGAAGGTTGGCCCCGACGGGACTGGGCAGGCGATCCGATTCACGCTCGCCGGCCGGCCGTTCCTCGCGTTCGACAGCAGGCC
This sequence comes from Thermoleophilia bacterium, assembly GCA_039811765.1. Taxonomy (GTDB): domain Bacteria; phylum Actinomycetota; class Thermoleophilia; order Gaiellales; family SKUG01; genus JAGQUL01. The sequence continues at coordinate 7,830 of JBDHZF010000076.1, forward strand.
GATGCACGATTTCGGCTTCACCCCAGCCACGTCGATCTACCTCGAGTGCGACTCGCGCGAGCAGGTCGACGAGATCTTCGAGCAGCTCGCCGACGGCGGGGCCGAGCTCATGCCGCGCGGCGAATACCCGTTCAGCCCGTGGTACGGCTGGTGCGTGGATCGCAGCGGCGTGTCGTGGCAGGTGGGCGTCACGGCGCAGTAGCCGTGACCGTTCCCAGCTCGACGTCGCCCGGCTGCGGCCGCTGCTCGAACGTGGCGGTCGCGTCCACCGACTGGCCGCCGCCGACGAACTCCCACTCCACGTCCGCTGTTTCGTCCCGGCTGCCGAGCTCCACCTGCAGCAGCTCCGCGGCGACGTCGCCGTCGTTCGTCACGGTGACCGGCACGTACCACAACCCGTCGTGTCGATACGCATCGGCCTCGTGCGCCTGCAGCGACACCTTCACCGGGGAGTCGCCGCGCGACGCCTCGCTCCACAGCAGCCCGCCCACGAGCGCCGCCAGCAGCAGCGCGCTGATCGCGAGCGTCACCATCTCCGCGCGCGTGCGCGAGTCGTTTCGCAGCCGCCTCGAAACCGCGTTCGCCACTCAGACCACCAGCCTTCCCGCCGCGCCGCCCAGCGACGCCGGCACCGCGAGCACCACCGACTGCACGAGGATCCAGTGCAGCGGATCGCCGCCGCCCACTTGCCCGAACCACCACAGCAACGCGGCGCTCGCCACGAGCGCGATCAGGTACGCGAGCACCGTCTCCGAGAACGGGCGCTGGAACAGCCCGCCCACGTTGCGCACTCGGTGCGACGAGTCGAAGCCGCTGGCGAACACGATCACGTAGCTGGCCAGCATCGTGAGCGCCACCACGGCGAGCAGGTGCCTGGTCGACAGCCCCGCAGCGAGCATCGGGATCTCGCCGGTGGGCGCGATCGAAAAGCCCAGAAACAGCGCGCCGGCGAGCGTGGCCGCCACGTCGTTGCCGAGTTCGCGCCAGGGCTTCTTGCTCGGCTTGTCGCTGGAGTCGCGGGCACGTCCCACGCTTGGATCGAACACGAGGTTGCCGACCATCGCGCCGAGACTGAGCGGCACGGTCTGCAGGCCCACCACGCCCATGAGCACGCCGAGCGAGGTGGACGTGTCGATGCGAGCGAGCGCCACGAGGATCGCAAGCGAGAGCCCCACGCCGATGCCCATCGCTTCGACTGCCTGCTGCAGGTCGGTGCGCAGCGTGCCCGTGTCCGGCCGAAAACCGCTCATGCGTGCCAGGCCGAGGTTCGCGAGCAGCGTCGCGCCGAGCAATGCGAGCAGGTGCAGCGGCGCGATCACCGCACCGAACCACCACATCTCCATGGTGAACACGAGCGGCATGCCGAACAGCAGCGCGCCGCCAGCGGCCTTCGCGAGCGCGTCGAGCTCGATGCTCCATGCGCCCGCGGTGCGCCGACGACGATGCAGCAGCGAGAATCCCACGGGCGATTGGTACCCATTGGCGACATCGGGGAAGCACTGGTTCGATGGCCGACTCCGAGCCCCACTCGATCCGCACCGAGCGGCTGCTGCTGCGGCGCTGGCGCGAGTCCGATCGCGAGCCGTGGGCGGCGATGAACGCGGACCCAGCCGTGATGGAACACTTCCAGGCACCGCTCACGCGGGAGCAGAGCGACGCCGCGATGGATCGCTTCGACGACTCGTTCGACGAGCACGGGTTCGGGCTGTGGGCGGTCGAGGTTGTCGCGAATCGGCGGTTCATCGGCACGGTCGGCCTGAACGTGCCGACCTTTGAGGCGCACTTCACGCCGGCCGTGGAGGCGGGCTGGCGCCTGGCGCGCGAGGCATGGGGCCAGGGATACGCGTTCGAGGCGGCGAGCGCAGCCCTCGCGTACGGGTTTGACGTAATCGATCTCGACGAGATCGTCTCGATGACGGCGCCGCGAAACGAGCGCTCGTGGCGGCTCATGCAACGGCTGGGCATGACGCGCGACCCGGCCGACGACTTCGACCACCCGCGCATCGCCGACGGGCATCCGCTCCAGCGCCACGTGCTCTATCGACTGCGTCGCGATGGGTGAGTTCGTCGACGACCCGCGCCACCGCTTCAGCTACGAACTGCGACCAGACCAGCTGCTCGACGCAGCGATCCGCGGCCTCGCAGCTGCGCTTGAGCGCGACGGGTTGCTGCCTGCCGGCGCATCGACCGCGCCGCGATTCCAGCCACATCTGACACTGGCCCGCGCCAGCCGCGCCGATCGCGCCGCAGTCGATGCGATCGCGGCGACCATCGAGTCGTCGGCCTTGTTCGAGCTTGATCGCGCCGGCAGTTTCGGCGATGGGCGAATCGCGTGGCTTGCGCCGGCTCCCGACTCGCGCCTTCGCGTCGTGAGGGCGATCCTGGTCGAGCAGCTCGGCGTCGACCAGGTGGATCCGCTCGCACTCGCGCGTGATCCGTGGATTCCACACGTGACCATTGCCTATTCGATCGACGAGCAGCATCGCGCAGAGGCGGCCCGCCGCGTCGCCGAGGCGCTGCCGCTCGCAGGAGCATGGCGGTCGGTGGAGTGCTGGGATCTCGACGTTCGTCCCACGCGGCGAGTGCATCGTGCACTGATCGTCCCACGCGATCGAGGCGACATGGCATGATGCACCGCATGCCCAGCGAAACGCACGTGCGCGACCGGATCCTCGCCGCCCTTCCCGGCGCCGAGGTTGACGTGGTCGACTACACCGGAACCGGCGATCATTTCCGCGCCACCGTCGTCAGCGACTCGTTCGCGGGACTGAGCCGCGTCGAGCAGCACAAGCTCGTGTATCGCGCGCTCGACGGCGACATGGGCGACCACTCGATCCACGCGCTCGCGCTGACGACGCGCATTCCCGACTGACAGGACCGACCGATGACCGAATCCGAATCCAACGTGCTCGATCGCGACGCGCTCAAGGCCGAGCTCGTCGGCAAGATCGACCAGCACGCAGTGATCCTGTTCATGAAGGGCACGCCGGATCAGCCGTACTGCGGCTTTTCCGCGCGCACGGTGGAGGCGCTCGATTCGATCGGCGCGTCGTTCGCCGCGGTGGACGTGCTCGTCGACCCGCGCATCCGCGAAGTGCTCAGCGAACACTCGGAGTGGCCGACCATCCCACAGCTGTTCGTCGACGGAACGCTCGTCGGCGGCTGCGACATCGTCACGGAGATGGCCGAGTCCGGCGAGCTCGCGGAGCTGATCCAGACCGCCGGTCGCTGATCACACCACGACGCAGATCGCGTACGGCGTGTAGCTGAACGTGCCGCTCGCGGTCTTCATCCAGAGCTTGTAGCCCATGTTGCCCGTGCCGGTCCAACCGACGGGGCTCACGTAGTAGGGCGACCCCTGCACGGATTCGAGGTCGGTGGCGAACGTGACGCCCGCGGTCGCGGACGTGGGGCGGATTCCGCCGCCGATCGCGATGTCGTCGTGATTGCCGTCGGCGTCGTTGCAGGCGACCGTTCGGGTCTCGCCCGCGCCAGTGCCGTTCGCGCTGGTTCCAACGACCGTTTCGGTCACGACGGCGCCGACCGAGTTCAGCTTCGTCTGCACCGCCGTGGCGAGGTCGGCTTCGGCAACGGTGCCGTCCGCGATCTGCGACGAGAGCGAGATCGCGTTCGAACCGATGTCCGATGAGGCGATCGATCCAGCGATGATCTCGGCGCTGCCGATCGCGTCGTCGGCCATCTTCGCGTTCGTCACCGCGTCGTCGACCAGCGCCGATGTTGTGACGGACAAGTTCGCGAGCTTCGCGCTGGTCACGGCTCCCGCGGCGAGGTCGTTCGCGGTGATCGACAGGTCCTGGATCGTGCCGGCGCTGCCGCCCACCACGGAGCTCGCCGCCATCTTCGCCGCGGTCACCGCGGTGCTCGCGAGCTCGCTCGTGCCGATCGCGTTCGCGGCGATCGACGCCGCGGTGAGCGTGTCAGCCGTCATCTTCGCGTTGGTCACCGTGCCGTCGGTGAGCTTCGAACCATTGATCGCGCCGTCGGCGAACGCCGACCCGTCGAGCGCCCCGATCGCGAGTTTCGCCCCCGTGATCGCGCCGTCGGCGACGTCCGCCGTGGCGATCGTGGCATCGGTGATTTTTGCGGATGTCACCGCGTTCGCGGCGAGGTTGGTCGTCGCGACTTCGCCGGCGCCGATTTTGGCCGACGTCACTGCGTTGTTTGCGAGGTCGGTGGT
>JBDHZF010000077.1:0-11911 GCA_039811765.1 Thermoleophilia bacterium
CGATGGGGGACTTCGTTGGCTCCAACTCGCAGGCGCAGCGCATCTTCGAGGCGCTCGGCGGCGCAAGCGCGATCACCGACGCGCTGCTGTCGATCATGACGACGTACGTCACGCTCATGGGGGCGGCGCTCGGCCTGCAGCTCGCGATGCGGCTGCGCGCGCAGGAACGAGAGGTGGGGGACGTGTTGTTCGTCGCAGGTCCGAGCCGCGTGCGCTGGATGTCGTGCCACGTGCTGGTTGCGATAGTCGCGTCGTGCGTTGCGGTGCTGCTCGGCGGGTTGGTCATGGGCGTCGTCGGGCGCGTGGTGGGCGCGGACATAGACATCTCGCAGCTCATGGTCGCGACGCTCGCCCAGCTGCCGGCGGTAGGCGTGTTCGTGGCAGTCGCCGTGCTCGGGTTCGGGCTCGCTCCGCGTCTTGGCGCATGGCTCGGGTGGGGCCTGTTCGGCGTCGCCGCCATCCTGCTGTTCGTGGAGCTGCTCGACGTGCCGGACTGGGTGTTCGGCATCTCGCCGCTTGCCCACGTTCCGCACGCGATGGTCGACGATGCGGACCCCGAATCGCTCGTGACGCTCAGCGCCATCGCCGTCGCGGCCATCGGCGTGGGGCTGGCAGCGTTCCGGCGGCGCGACCTGTCGATCGGTGCCTGATTCGCCCGATCCGGCAACTTGCGCGAGCCCGCCCGCGCGTGTGAGGCTGCGGCCATGACCAAGCTGCTCGTTACCACGATGAACGAAATCCCGGGCTACCGGGTCACCGGCGTGTTCGGCGAGGTGTTCGGCCTCACCGTGCGCAGCCGCAACATGTTCAGCGACATCGGCGCGGGACTCAAGGGCCTCGTCGGCGGCGAGGTGAAGGGCTACACCAAGCTCTTGCAATCTTCGCGCGAGGAAGCGGTCGATCGATTGCGCGCCAACGCGCAGGCGATGGGCGCGAACGCGGTGATCGCGATGCGCTTCGACTGCAACGAGATCGCGTCGAACATGTCGGAGATCGCGGCGTACGGAACCGCAGTGGTTGTCACACCCGAGGCCTGATCGCTCAGGCGGCGTCGCGCGGGCACGTGCTGATGCGCAGCACGCGGTAGAGCGGGCAGAAGCCAACGACGCCTGTGAAGAACATCACCACGGCGAGGATGAAGAAGATCGCCGCCGTCGTGCCCTCGAACGCCAGGCCGCCCACGAGCAGCAGCGCGGGCGCGACGATGCCCGCGCGAAGGACTTGATCGGCTCGATGTTCGTTGCGACGCATGGCGTGTTCCTTCGATCGTGTGGAGATCGGGACGACTGGATTCGAACCAGCGACCCCTCGCTCCCAAAGCGAGTGCGCTACCAGACTGCGCCACGTCCCGACGCTGGCTGCCCCATCATAACGGCCACGGTGGCGTCCGCATGCGGCGCGCGCACGCCGATGGGCGGCACGCGGCGCGAACGAAGGGCGAGGACGGTTCGATGGATCTCGCCACGCTCAGCTCGCCCGCTCGCGATCCCGCGAGCACGTTCCTGCCGCAATCGCGGGGCGCAGGGCTGCCCGACGGCCTGCCGTGGGGAACTGCCAACGGCAACTGCGGTCCCACGTCGGTGGTGAACGCGCTGCGATTCGTGGGATTGGACGTGCCTGGCTTTCATGGCGAGCGCAGCCAATCGGCGATCGACGCCGCGCGCGTGATGATGACGGGGGTGAACGATCCCTCGAAGGCGACGACGAAATCCCAGCAGGCAGCCGCGATGCGCGATGCCGGCGCGCGCGTGGACGCGTCATTCTCGCTGCTCGAAGGGCTCGCCGCGGTGCGTCGCGGCGCCGCGCTGTTGATCGGCGGCAACCGCGCCGCGACCAGGTGGCCGCGCCGACCCGACGACCCGCCGCCGACCGCGCCCGCAGCGCATGCCGTCGTCGTCGTGCGCGGCGCTGCGAACGCCGCTCCGGGCACCTACACGCTGCTCGATCCAGCGCTCGACGCTCCACGATCCGTCACCACCCGACAGCTGCGCGATTTCGTCCAGCTCACCGCTCCGGATCGCATGCTTCGCCCGGGCCTGATCGTCACCGATCCCGCGACGATGTCGCCCACAGTCGCAGCACGGCGACGTGCCAGCGAACCGTCGCCGCTGCCTGCACGTTGAAAAACTGCACGAGCGGGTAGAGACAACCTCCGAGGCGCTGATCGTCCAGCGCTCGCAGTCGAATCGGAGGTCGCCGTGGGCGCGTCGTACAAGGTTGGAGACAAAGTCGTCTACGCTCCCCACGGCGCTGGCGTGATCGTGGAGACCACCTACCGCGACGACGACTACGGCGAGTACCTGTCGATCCACATCAACCACTCCGACATGACGTTGATGGTTCCCGCGAGCGTGGCCGACGAGAAGGGCGTGCGTCCTGTGATCGCACAGAAGCGCGCGAAGACGCTGCTCAAATCGCTTCAGGACGAAGGCGACGCGCTTCCCGAAAACCCGCAAGTGCGCACGCGCGAAGGCATCGAGCGCACGAAAACTGCCGACGCGGACGAGATCGCGTCCGTGCTGCGCGACTACACCGAGCTGGAACGCGGCGGCAAGAAGCTCTCCGCAACGGAGCAGCGCACGCTCACGCAAGCGAAGTCGCTGTTCGCGGGCGAGCTGTCGCTCGTGGAGGACATCGAGCTCAACGACGCGCTCGTGCGCATCGAGCTCGCGCTCGGCAACGACATCGACTAACGATCGCCGCGCGCAACGCGCGCGACGCTTCCCTCGATGTTCGGATATCGGACGACGAGTTGGGGGCAGCGATGGGAACGGGCATCGAACGAGTGGCTGAAAGCGCGGCGAGGACCGTCCTCGGCAGCGATGGCGCGAAGGTCGCCTACCACGTGGCAACTCCCACGATCGCGTCCGACGCCACAGCGTTGTTCGTGGTGAAGGGCGGGATGGGAATGCGGCTCGACGATCTCGACATCCTCGGAAACGCGCTCGCCAAGCATGGTGTCGTGACGTATTCGATGCCGTCGCGCAGCGAGCGCGTCGCCGATCACATGGTGCACGCAAGCGATTTCACCGCGTTGCTCGAGCAGGCGCGTTCGGATCACCCGAACCTGCCGGTGGTGGTGGGCGGCGAGAGCTTCGGCGCCGACGCGATGCTCGACTGGAAGCAGCTGCACCCAGGCGTGCCGGCGATCGCGCCATGCCGATCAGCGCGCTCACGCGGCCTTCGTTCACCGGACCGCTCGACCAGCTCAAGATCGCCGCCTCGCTCGTGTCCGAGCGCGCGCGCAACGCGCGCATCGGCTTGCCGCAGGCCAAAGGCATCGACATGACCAACAACCCCGCGTCCACGGTGTATCGACTGCGTGATCCGAACGCGTCGCTGCCCGCGGATCTGTTTCTCGACGGCCTCAAACTGTTGGCGAGCGCCGCGAAGCCACTGGCAGCGGGCACGACGCCAGCGCCAACCCGGGTGCTGCTCGCGGGCGACGACAAGCTCGTGTTCAACGGCGCGACGGAGCTGTACAGTCACCTGCTGCCGAATGCCACCGTGGAGACGATCGATGGCGCAGGACACGTGCTCACACAGGAAGTGAACGTGCCGGGCTTCGTCGATCGGCTCGCGGCGCACATCCGCGAAGACGCGGTGGCACTGTAGACCTCAGGCCGCGAGGTCCAGCGACAGCAACGAGCTGACCAGTTCGGCAAGTTCGCTCGCGCTCGCATCCGCGCCGGCGCGTTCGTGTGGCTCGTACAGCGAGACGGGCTCGACTTCGAGCGCGCCGCACACCAGACGCAACATGCCTTCCTCGCGTGGATCGACTCGCCCGTCCACATGCGCGATGGCGACGAGATCGTCGACAAGCAGCTGCGCCAATTCGGGCACGTGATCGTGCAATCCGTCGACGAGCCGTCGCAGCAGATCGTCGAGCCGCGGTGGGTTGGCAACGAGCGCGAGCAGGAGCTGGTCGAGATAGCGGCGTTGCACGGGCGTCACGTCGCACGAGTCGACGAGATCGGCGAGGCCGGTCACTTCGTCGTCGTGGATTTCGTCGTCGGCGGCTGCCATGCCGACCACCAAGTGCAAGCGCAGCGCGGCGAGTTCGAACGCGCCGGTCGAATCGATCGAGGACCGTGATTCCATGTCCGGATCATCGGCGAAGCTACGCGGATGCTTGATCGCGTGGCGCGTCGGTCTGCCAGCGTACGGGCAATCCAGCGATCGAGTCGCGCAGCAGCGGATCGAGACGCGCGTTGGTGTCCGGCGTTGCCGCGGTTACCACGAACGCTGGTTCGGGGATGCGTCGCGGCTGCACGCGAACGAGCCCCGGAACGCGTTCGACGAATCCGGCGATTTCGCCAGCACCGACGGGCGCGGCGGCGGGGGCTGAGCCGTCTTGGCATCGCACCAGCACGCGCACGCCGTCGATCGCGTCGGAGAGAGCCGCGGTGGCGAGCACGGCGTCACGATTGGATTCGAAGCGCAGTTCCAACGTGTCCGGCGCGAGCGCGCGTCCGCCGTCGATCGCGCCGAGGCGGCGCAACCAATCGCCGTAGACGACCTTGAGCAGTCCGGCGGTCGTGGGCTGGGGGGCGGCCAATCGCAAGGGGTGGATGACGGGACTCGAACCCGCGACCACTCGGACCACAACCGAGGGCTCTACCAACTGAGCTACATCCACCACGTGAACTCGCAGCATACCAGCGTGCTCGACCGCGCACGAAGCAGTTGGAGCTTGCGGCTTCGTTGCATGGTGCGGACGGTGTGGATCTTGTAGTCTGAGTGCAACCCACGCGGGTGTAGCTCAATTGGTAGAGCGCCAGCCTTCCAAGCTGGAGGTTGGGGGTTCGAGACCCCTCGCCCGCTTCACATCGGCAGTCCTGTTCCGGATCATCCGGAATTCGGCTGCAACGCGCGGCACGGTCCCATCGACAGACCGGTATGGGACGAGCACGGGACGACGCCCGCCATGGGCAGCGAGCAACGCGAATGCATGCATTCGCCGTGGCCGCGCTCCTCCTCGTCGCCTCGCTGCTCGCCGCTGGATGCGGCAACTCCGCGGACACAGCCAACGGCGTGCCCGTGCTCGGGTTCATGACGTGGCGCGACCAGACCGGCTTCGACGAGAAGAACTTCAAGCGCTGCGAAAAAGCCGACGGCAACACCTACAAGATCGAAGCGATCCCGATGGGTCCTGACGTGGACGCCGCGCGCGAACAGGTCGCGCGTCGTCTGGCCGCGGGCGATACGACGATCGACATGATCAACCTCGACGTGATCTGGACCGCCGAGTTCGCGGACGCGAACTGGATCATGGACCTCACCGACCGCGTCGCCCCGCTCAAGGACCAGTACGTGCCCGCCGCGCTCGCCAGCACGTACTACAAACACAAATACTGGGCGCTGCCCGTGGGCACGAATGCCGCGCTGCTGTACTACCGCACCGACCTGGTCGACCACGCGCCGAAGACGTACGAAGAGCTCGCGCAGATGGCGAAGGAAGCGCAAGCCAAGCAGTCGGGGATCGACGGGTTCGTGTTCCAAGGATCCGCGTATGAAGGCGGCACGGTGGACTCGCTGGAGTTCCTCGGCAGCGCCGGCGCGCACGTGCTGTCGGACGACGGCACGAAGTCGACGATCGCCGACGGCGACGGCGCCGAGTACGCCTACTCGTGGCTGCAGCAGATCATGCACGACAAGATCGCGCCCAAAGTGGTGACGACCTACAAGGAGGAAGACGCGCGCCTGGCGTTCCAAAAGGGCGACGCGGTGTTCATGCGCAACTGGCCCTACGCGTGGGCGCTCATGAACCAGGACAAGGCCTCGAAGGTGAAGGGCAAGTTCGCGATCGCGCCGCTCCCCGGCTTCGACGGACGCTCCGAAGCGAGCATCCTCGGCGGGCAGAACTACGGCATCGCCACCAGCACCGACCAGCCCGAGCTCGCGTGGAAGGCGATGATGTGCTTGTCGGGCAACGACGTGCAGCGCCGAAAGGCCGTGGTCAAAGGCGAGATGCCCACGCTCAAAGCCTTGTACGACGATCAAGAGCTCGCGAAGCAGCTCCCGTTCCTCGACACGCTCGCCAAGGGATTGGAGACGGGCGTGAACCGTCCGATCACGCCGTACTACAACGACGTCACGAACGTGCTCTACAAGGCCTACAACGACGTGCTGAATGGTCGCCTCACGCCCAAGCAAGCCACGAAGGAGGCTGAGCGCAAGGTGCAGGCAGCGATCGACGGAAGGGCGGAGATCTGATGCGTGGTCCGCTCGCGTTCCTGGATCGTCTCGACGAGCGTCGGCTCGGCCTGTTGCTCGTGGTGCCCGCGCTGGTTCTAATGGCGATCGTCGCCGCGTATCCGGTGCTCAACGCGATCTGGCTGAGCCTGCACCGCTACAACGTGAAGATCCCCGACGACTACGCGTTCATCGGATTCGACAACTACGCGCGCATCCTCGTGTCCTCCACATGGTGGACGGCGGTGGGCACCACGGTCGTGTTCGGCATCGCGAGCGTCATCGTGGAATTCGCGCTCGGCATGGTGATGGCGCTCGTCATGAACAAGGGCTTGGGCAGCGCGACCGGCATGGTGCGCGTGGCGGTGCTGGTGCCGTGGGCCACGATCACCGTGGTGACGGCCCTCGCGTGGAAGTGGATCTTCACGCCCACGTTCACGTTCGACCTGATGAACCGGTTCATGGGGCTGTTTGCCGACGAATCGTGCATGCTGTGCGGTCGCTGGACCAGCATCGCGGCGATGGTGTTCGCCGACACGTGGAAGACCGCGCCGTTCATCGCGCTGCTGCTGCTCGCGGGACTGCAGTCGATCGATTCGGAGATGTACGAAGCCGCTGACGTGGACGGCGCGTCGTGGTGGACGCAGTTCACGCGGCTCACGCTGCCGGCGCTCAAGCCGGCGATCCTGGTGGCGCTGCTGTTCCGTTCGCTCGACGCGCTGCGCATGTTCGACCTGGCGTACGTGATGACGAGCGGGCAGAACGACACGTCGACCGTGTCGATGCTCTCCTACGACTACCTCATCAAGCGGCTCGACATGGGCGTGGGCACCGCGATGGCCGTGCTCACGTTCCTGATGGTGTTCATCGTCGCATTCGTGTTCGTGAAGGTGCTCGGCGCGGCGCCCGAGGGCGTCGAGAAGAAACCATCTCGGCGCGAGCGGCGCGCGCAGCACGCGCGTGGAACGACCACCACGGCGATCGCGAGCATGGCATGACGGCGGCCACGATCCATCAACCCGCGATGCTCCCGGAGACGACTCGTCCGAACATCGGTCGTGGCAAGCTGCTCGTGGGCGTGGGCGCGGGAATCGCGGTGGTTGGATCGCTCGCGGGCATGGGCGCGCTCGCCGTGCTGGCCGCGTTCGTGCTCGTGCTGGTTGGGTTGATCGAGTGGGTCGGCGCGTCCGAGGCGCTCACCTGGACCGGCATCGCCGCGCTGATCGGATACTGCTTGTTCCCGTTCCTGTGGCTCGTGCGCTTGTCGATGGATCCCGCCGCGAACGGCAAGCTGCTGCCGAGCACGTTCACGCTGTCCAACTACGGCGCCGTGTTCCACAACGACGAGTTCGTGCGCGCGTTCTTCAACTCGATCATCGTCGCCGGCTCCGCCACCGCGGTGGCGATGGTGATCGGCGGATGCGCTGCATACGCGCTCGGTCGGCTTCCCGTTCCCGGCAAGGACTTCATCATGTTCGCAGTGCTCGCCGTGTCGATGTTCCCCGGCATCGCGATCGTCGGGCCGATCTACGAGCTGTGGCGAACGCTCGGGCTGTTCGACACCAAGACCGGGCTCGTGCTGCCGAACGTCACGTTCTCGCTGCCGCTCGCGATCTGGATCATGTCGAGCTTCTTTCGCGAGCTGCCGCGCGACCTCGAGCACGCCGCCTACATGGATGGCGCGACGCCCTTCCAAGCGTTTCGCAAGGTGATGCTCCCGCTCGCGGCTCCCGGGGTGTTCACGAGCGCGATCCTCGTCTTCATCAACACGTGGAACGAGTTTCTGATGGCAATCTCGCTGTCGGCCACGGGGCGCAGCGTGACGATTCCAGCGGCGATCAGCTTCTTCCAAGGCGAGAACACGCTCGAGATTCCGGTGGGGCCGATCAGCGCGGCGAGCGTGCTGGTGATGCTGCCGCTCGTGGGGATGGTGCTCGTGTTCCAGCGCCGCATCGTGGCGGGACTCACCGCCGGCGGGGTGAAGTAGCGCGCTCGAGCGGGTAGCACTCAGCGCATGCGAACTCGACTGGCGACGACGGCACTGGCAACGGCGATCTGCGCGCTCGTGCTCACAGGCTGCGGCGGATCGAGCGACGACGATTCGAACTCGTCGAAATCCTCGAGCGGCTCGTCGAAATCGAAGACCACGTCGGCGGGCGACGAGGTAAGCGCGGACCTGCACGTGCACCTCACGAACATCGGCAGCAAGAAGGCCACGGGTGGGGTGCCGGTGCCGACCGGCATCCAGTGCAGCATGTCGATTCCGGCGATCTGCAACGCGACGGTGACGTGCCCTGCAGCGGACGCGAAGGACGGCAGCCGCGAGCAGGCGGCGTGCGCATGGCTCGCCACGGACGAAGCGCGCGAGACGCTGCTGAAGGAGCCGCCGGCAAACCAGGCGTGCACGATGCAGTACGGCGGACCGGAAACGGCGGTGGTGACGGGCACGCTCGGCGACGACGACGTGGATGTGACGCTCTCGCGTCAGGATGGGTGCGCGATCGCGCGCTTCGACGCGTCGTCGGTGTTGTGGAACGAGCCCGAGGGGGAACTCAAGGCGGACATGTCGCGGCCGGACGAGGTCGAGGATCCGCCGGCGGCGTTCGACAAGTAGGTCATACGACTTCCGGCACGAGCGACGCGAGCGTGTAGCGGAATTGTTCGTGGTAGGTCGTCTGCCCGAGCACTGACTTCGTGTCGACTGTGAGCTTGCCGGAGAACTTCACCGGCAGGCCGGTCTTCTCGAGCCAGAACTCGGACGTGTCGCTGCCCTTCGTCTCGCCCGTCTGCTTGGACGTGACCTTCGTGTGGAAGGTGTCCACCTGTTCGCCGCCGATGGTGAGCGTTTCGGGACCCACGTATGTGGCGGTATAGGCGCTCGTGGCATCCGCGTCCTCGTCGTGGCACGACCAGCTCCAGCTGTCGCCTTCGTTCGCGTCGGGGCGCAGGCGAACCGCGTCCGCGTCGCAGTCGTACTCGGTGTCCTGGGTGAGTCGGAAGAACTCGATGCGACGTTCGAAGCCGAGGTCCAGCACGGTGCCGTCGTCCTTCGTGCAGAAGTCGCGCTGCTCGATGTGCTGCTTCACGTACACCACGTTCATCGACCACTCGCACGCGTCGTCTTCGTCCAGCTGGACCACCACGGCGATCTTCGCGGGGAACGTGTGGCTGCTGCCTCCGAGCGCCGACACGTGGTCGGAGCCGTCGCCCGTGTAGGTGTAGGTGCCGGCGGCGGGGCGATTGCCGGCGTCGACCGTTGTGTTGTCGGCGTCGTCGTCATCGTCTTCGTCCACGAGCTTCGCCGCATCGCGCGAGCTGACCGTGTCCGTTTCGTCGCGCGCGCCGAGGGTGCGCACGCCGAACGCGACGGCCGCGATCACGAGCAACAGCAGGGCTCCGAGCAGCAGCTTCTTCATGCGGCGATTCTGCCCGACGCGCCGGTCGTTGCCCGGACGATCATGCCGAAATCAACTCGTCGCCGAGATGGCGCACGTCGCGATCGCTGATGAACGCGGCGCACACGAGGACCGTGCCGATCGCCATGGTGATCAGCGTGGCGCGTTCGCCGAGGTGCTCCACGGCGAGGCCGGCGAGCGCGAATCCGAGCGGCATGCCGGCCATCGATCCCATCCAGTCCCACGCGCTCACGCGCGAGACGCGATCCGGCGCGATGCGGTGCTGCAGCGAGCTGTTCCAGATCGTGTCGAACAGGCCGAACGCGAGTCCGACGATCGCGTTCGTGGCGATCAGCATCGCGATCGGCGCGTGCGCGAGCAAGAGCAGCGGCACGGCGCCCGTGCCGAAGAACAACACCATGGAGACCACCATGGGGCGGCGCAGGCGATTGCGCGTGGCGAGCAGCGCGCCGAGCAGCGCGCCGCCGCCGGTCGCGGCGAGCAGGAAGCCCCATGTGCGCGCGCCGTCGTAGTGATTGGTGGTGATGATCGGGCCGAGCACCTGGAGCGGCGCTTCGTAGATGAGCAGGAACAGCGTGGCGTTGAGGATCGTGAACCACAACCAGCGACGCGAACGCACCTCCCGCCAGCCGGCGGCGAGCTCGCGCAGGAACGGTTGGCGGCCTTCCGCGGTCGAGGTGGCGGGCACGCGCCCGATGGCGAGCAAGAGGATCGCGCTCACAGCGAACGTGGCGGCGTCGATCGCGATCGCCCAGCCGGCGCCGATCCATGCGACGAGCCCACCACCGAACGCGAAGCCGATCAGCCACATCAAGTGCTCGGCGGTGGCCATCGCGCCGTTGCCGGCCATCAGCAGGCGCGGTTCGAGCAGCTGCGGGGTGAGTCCCGTGCGCGCGGGCGTGAAGAACGCGGTCGCGATCGAGTAGAGCGCGTACAGCGCGACGAGCTGCGGGAGCGTCGCGGCGCCGGCGATCAGCAGCGCGGCGGTGGCGGCTTGGGTGGCGACGCGAATCAGGTCGCTCGCCACCATCACGCGCAGGCGCGGCAGGCGATCGGCCCACACGCCGCTGACCAGGAACGAGAGCACGAGCGCGGCGCTGCCCGTGCCAAGCACGATCGACAGCGCGGACGCCGATCCGTTGCTCACGTCGAGCGCGGCGAACGAGAGCGCCACGAGCAGCATCGCGTCCCCCAGGAACGATGTGCACTGGGCGAGAAAGAGCAGACGAAAGCGGCGTTGTTGGAATGGTCCGCGCATGGATGCACGACAGGGTAGCGTATCGAACGTATGTTCGATACGATGTGGGCATGGCGGGGGACGATTCCAGCGCGGGTCCGGTGATCGCATGCTGCTGGATGCCTGGGTTCCCGCTGCGGGTGGTGGCGCATGGGCGGGCGGATCTGGCGGGGCCGGTGGCGCTCGCGTCGGAGGCCGAATCGCACCCGATCGTGCTCGACTGCACCGACGCTGCGCGCGACGCGGGCGTGGAGGGTGGCATGCTCGTCTCACGCGCGATGGGATGCTGCGCGCAGCTCGAGGTGCTGGCGTGCGATGTCGCGCGGGTGGAGACCGCCGCGGAGCGGTTCGTGCAGCGGCTGGAGGCGCATGGCGCCGGGGTGCAGCCGCTCGAGCCGGGGCGAGCGCTGTTCGACGCGGCGCCGCTCGCGCTGCTCTATGGAGGCCTGTCGCGCGTGTTCGAGCGCGTGCTCGCCTCGTATGCGGGGGGGCGCGTGCGCATCGGGGCGGGGCCGAATCCGTTCGTGGCGTGGGTCGCGGCGCGGCATGCGCCTGCGGGCGGGTGGCTGCGCGTCACTGCGGGCGAGGCGCGCCGCGTGCTCGCGCCGATGTCGCTCGCGCTCTTGCCCGCGGAGCCGGATCTGGTGGAGCTGCTGCGCGCGCTGGCGCTGGCGACGCTCGGCGACGTCGCGTCGCTCGACGTGCATCACGTCGCCGATCGCCTGGGCGCGGACGGCGTGCGCCTGCATGCGCTCGCGCGTGGTGAAGACGCGACTCGGATCGAGCCGCGCGTGCCGATGGAGTCGGTGGTCGAGCAGCTCGCGTTTCCCGAGCCGGTTGCCAACGCGCAGACGCTCGAGCACGCGGTCTCGATGCTCGCCGAGCGGCTCGCCGCGCACCCGCGCTGCGTGCAGCATGCGCCGCGCGCAGTGGTCGTCACGTGCGCGCTCGCGGGCTGATCGCGAGGGCCCGTGGCGCTTTCCCCGCAATTCCTCGACGAGCTTCGCAGCCGGACGGTGCTGAGCACCCTTATCGGCAAGAGCATCAAGGTGACGCGTGCGGG
>JBDHZF010000078.1:0-11892 GCA_039811765.1 Thermoleophilia bacterium
CGCGGCGAGGATCGAACCGCCGCGGGCGTGTTCAAGCAAGGTTCGCGCTTCTACGTGCGCGCGCTTGGCGCGGTCGCCGGACGAAACCCGCACGAGGCGTCCACGCCCGGGTCGGCCACGCCCGACGCGACCGCCGCGGTGCAGCTGTTGCACTTCGAAGGCAACGACACAGCCCACTTCGCCTGGGTTCGCGATCCGCGCCTCGTGCTGATCGTGGACGGCGCCACCAAAGTGTGGAGCCGCGACGCGCATCACCAGCCTCCGGCTGCCTGAGTATTCGCTCAGCATCGAGCAACCCCGCATATGGCCGTCGAATTCGGCGTGTCGATTGCCCCTTTACGAAACCCGTGACCTGATGCACCATGGTTGCGGAGCTTCGTGTTCTGCCGCGCCGAGGCAGGAGGCTCCGTGGAGGGGGAAACGCCATGACGTCGATCAATTCGTCGAGCGGCAGCGCGCTGCCGTATGACTACAACGCGGTTGGAACCGCGCCGGTCAACGACTCGTCTTACAGCACCGCGTACGAGGAGCCGTCGTACTACTCGGACGGATCCACGTCCTATGACGGCGAAGCTGCAACCGTCGACGAGTCGGACCCGTCGCTGAGCTACGCGGCCGCCGCGTCGCATGCGTCGAACGCCCCGATCGCGGCGAGAATCGCGACGATCGATCAACTCGCGTCGACGGGCATCTTCAGCGACGAGGAACTCGCGCAGATCGAACAGGCCGGATTCACGCCCGAGGAACTCGGCGAGCTGTACGCCGCCGCGACCGAAGACGCCAACGAGACGACCACCTCCACGGCCTCGACGGCGACGATCGACGACATCGCGTCGCTCGGGCTGCTCAGCGACGACGATCTCGCGCAAGTCGAGCAGGCGGGCTACACGCCCGAACAGCTCGGCGACCTGTACCAGTCGATGATCGAGTACGTCAACTCGGACGAGTTCGAACAGGATCAGGCAGACGCCCAGCAGCAGGACGCTTCCGATGTCGCCACAGTCGCCGCGACTGCGGCGTCCACAGGGATTGCGGCCGCGAGCCAGCCCGGCTGGAACGACGACTGGAACGACAAGTTCACCAAGCGCTTCAAGGAACTTGACCTCGATTCGCAGACCAGCATGATGCAGCTGTCGCTGCTTCGTGCGTCAGGCGCGACCGAAGCCCAGCTGCAGCAGGCGTTCGACGCGACCTCGACTCCCGAAGGGCAGCTCGCGCTCGCGCAGGCGGACAAGGAGGTCCGTGCCGAAAAGCCCGACAATGCCGTGGAGATTCTGAAGAACTCGCTCGTCGGCGCGGCCATCGTCGGTGGCGCGTACAAGCTCGGGAAGAGTTCGAAGAACGTGGAGCACATGTTGCAACGCGCCGCGCAGAACGGGAAGCTCGATTCCGCGACGCGTACGTCGGCTCGGAACTTGCTCAAGCAGTTCAAGGCCGGCACGCTTGCGACCGGCAGCGAAGGCGCCATCGAGGCGGCCGGAGTGCTTCGCAAGTCCACGCGAACGAATTGGGCGGCGGTTCATCCCGTCGATCGCATTCGCGCGAACGCGGCCGCGCGCAATCTCACCGGCGGCATCGGGAAGATCACGCGAGGGCAGGCGATGCAATATGGCCTGGGCATGCGCTGGATGGATGGCACGGATGACATCGTTGCGGCGCAGAACGCTCGAAAGGCGGCCGCGACAGGGGCCGAAAAACTCGCCGGAGCGGCGAAGGGAGGCGGCGCTTCGGCGAGCACGACGGCGAAAGCCGTTGGCACCGCGTCGGGCGCGGTCGAAGGCGAGGCCGTGGCGGCATCGCGAACACTTGGCAAGCTCGGCGGCGCGGCAAAGGTGCTGGGGCCGATCGGCATCGCCATCGGCGCGGTCGCGGGCGGCTTCCAGGTCAAGGCGGCGATGGACGCGGAAGGCGGCTTCGGCAAGGAGAGCGCGAAGGCGACTGGCAATGCGGTCGGCGGCTTGGTGGGTGCGTCGGCCGGAGCCGCAATCCTTGGCGGACTGCTCGCGCCAACCGTCGTCGGCGCGCCGATCGGCGCGTTCGTCGGCGGAATGATCGGCGGAGCCATCGGCAGCTGGGTCGGTGAGAACGCGGGGGGCGCGCTGTTCGACATGTTCAACGGCGGCGGGGCTGCGCAGCCGGCGCCGGCGACTACCTGATCAAGTCACGCTGATTCGGCCGATCGCAGCATCCGCAGCGAGCAGTAGCTGGCCGCGGCGACCACGATCGCTACATGCGCCCAGTGCATCGACCGTCGCGGTCGGGAGGTCTGTGCGGAATCCATCATCGGAGCGGGCGGTTCGTCCCGCGCCTCCACGACATCGCCCTCGATGGCCGTCGCGTTGGCGATCGCCTCGTCCACGCGTTGCACGATCACGTCGCCTGCCTCGCGGATCGCAGGCGCGGCGCGCTGAAAGAAGCGGTGCGCGCGGTCCAGCGGATGGTCGTCGTTCGTTGATCGAGCGTCATCGTCGGTCATCGTGGTGAGTGTCGGCTTCCAAGAACGGTTGCATGAGCGAAGCACCTGCAACCGATTGCCGAAACGAGCCGAGATGCAGGCATGGGGTTGACGGAGAATCGAGTGATGCTGCGTTTGTGCGCGGTGGTGGCAGTTGCGGCATGCATCGTCTTCGTGCCTGCCGCGTTCGCCGCCGACCAGCCCGCAGCTCCGCCGACGCAGGATTCGTCCACCGTCGAACCGGTGACCGTGCCGCTCGCCGGGCCGTACCGCAGCGACGGCGTGTTCTTGCGCGATCGCTACGGGCGCGTGTCGATCTTCCACGGCGTGAACATGGTGTGGAAGTACGCGCCGTACGTGCCGCCGTCCGAGATCTTCGGCTCGCCGCTCACGTCCAGCTACGTGGACTCGCGCGATGCGCAGTGGATGGCTGACAACGGCCTCAACGCGGTTCGACTCGGCGTGATGTGGGTCGGCGTGGAACCGTCTCCTGGCAAGTACGACCGCACCTACCTCTCGCGCATGCGCTCGCTCGTGCAGATGTTCGGCGACAAGCAAGTGGGCGTGCTCGTCGATTCGCATCAGGACATGTGGTCGGAGGCGTACCGCGGCGAAGGGTTCCCCGACTGGACGCGGCTGGATCGCGGTTCGAAAGTCACCAACATCGCCTACTTCCCGGCCAACTACATGTCGCCGAGCATGGCCGCCGTCTGGAACGACTTCTGGAACAACCGCGCGCGCTTGTGGACCCGCTTCCGCAACCAATGGATGTATGTCGCGCAGACGATGCGCGACGAGCCGAACCTGATCGGTTACGACCTGATCAACGAGCCGTGGCCCGGAAGCTCGTGGAAGCGATGCATCCTTCCCGGCGGGTGCAAGGCGCAGGACGGACGACTGCAACGCATGCAGGAGCACGTTGCGAACGGCATCCGTCGCATGGACACGAAGACTCCGATCTGGTGGGAAGGACACACGCTCACCTCGTTCGGCATGGTCAATCAGGTGGGCGTGGATCGACGGCTCGCGGTTCGGGGCGGCAACACGGTGCTGAGCTTCCACTCCTATTGCATGGTCGGCGGCGTGGTGCCGTTCGTCACGCGCGATGCCGATCCAACGTGCCCGGCGGTCGAGCGGCTCACGTGGAAGTACGCGCAGAAGGCGCGGGCGAAGAACCGAAGCGCGATGGCGATCACCGAGTTCGGCGCCAGCGACGAGTTGAAGGACATCGCGCGACAAGCGGCGCTCGCCGACGAGAACATGTCCGGCTGGTTCTTCTGGCACTACGCGTCGTGGAAGGATCCGACCGGCGTCGCCGATTTCCAAGGGCTGTGGGGCGACGACCTCGATCGACCCGGATCGCTCAAGTCCGACAAAGCGGACGTGCTGATCCGCACGTACCCCCAGTCGATCGCCGGCGTGCCGCTCACGTGGAAGTTCGATCCGCTCGGCAGCGCACGACGCTTCTCGATGATCTGGATGCCGGACCTGCGCATCGCCCAGCCGACCGTGATCAGCGTACCGGCGCGCCACTACCCGGACGGCTACGACGTGTACGTGCAGGGGCCCGTGCGCGTGACCAGCGCGCCGAACGCGCGGCTGCTGACGCTGGAGAACACCGGCGCGAAGGGTGCCGCGAAGGTGATCGTGGTGCGCAAGGGCTCGCTCGTGGCGTAGAGCACGACGCTCGGGTCACGCGCGGCGTTCGCTGTCGGCAGCTAATCTTGTCGGCCATGCCGGTGAACCTCTCTGCGCTCTGCTCGCCGCACCATCCGATCATAATAAATCGGCTTATCGCGTGTGTATTATGATTGTTTGGGGTATTGTGAGGTCATGGCGCGCCGCTACAGCCGATCAGTTCTCGACGCCGCGCTGGTCGATGCGAAGCGGATCGTGGATCGATTGCGAGGCCGGCGCTAATGGGCCCGCTCGAACAGGCGTGCAGATCGGCGGCCGCCTCGTGCGCCTGGTCGCTCTTGGCAAGTGTGGGCATGTCGAGCGCGGACGGGCGGCGGGTGCCGTTCTCGGTCGCGCCGGAGGATTCGCTGATGATCGCGTCCATCGGCGCAACGATCGACTCCCGGCTCGGGGAGGAGGCGCGCGACTGGTTCGTCGAGTTCGACGACCTCGTCTCGCGGCCGGTGCTCAAGCATCGTGTGAGGCGGTTGGGCGAGTTGGAGTGGTCTGCATTCGCAACGCCGCTCGCGACGGTGGTTCGAGGCGCGCTGCCCGGCGTCGCGACCAGCGGCGGAGATCGGTTCCCGCGCACAGGCAAGTCGCGCCGGGCGATCACCGGAGAAGCCGCGTTCGGCCTCCTTCGGTATCGAGCGGCATTCGGCACGCAAGCGCGCGCAGACGTGTTGTTCGCCCTCGCGGTGGGTGATGCGCCTGGGCGTCGCTGGACGGCCGATGCTCTCGCGAGGTCGACCGGCTACGTGAAGTCGGGTGTGCGTCAGGTGCTGGATCGACTTGTGGAGGCTGGGATTGTGCGACAGGCTCGAATCGGCAACGCGGACTGGTTCGAGCTCAATGCGGCGAAACGGCTCGTTGCGCTCTTGGGGCCAACGGTCGGTGCCTCGGTCGACACGCAGGTCGTGGCCCCTGTGCTCGGCGCAGCGATCGCGGCCGCGAGGCTCATTGACGGCGACGGCGATCCGGCTGTGTTCGTTGGCGCGCGCTCGATGTTCGGCGACGTCGAGCGCGAGCTGGCGGAGCTAGCGATCCAGCTGCCAGCTCCGACACACGAATTCGACCGCGGGCGACGCGAGCTGGTCGCAACGATCCGGCAGGTCGCGACGCAGCTCGCCGATCCCACGCGGCCGAGGTGGCCGTTGTGACGATTGCTCCAGCGACGTGATGCCGCGGACCACAGCTCGTTCGGTAGCCAATCGCTACCTGCGCCGCTCGCCCCGCTAGAATTCGGCTCATGTCGTCGTCCGCGCCCGAGTTTTCGCACCTGCATGTCCACTCCGAGTACTCGATCTTGGACGGCGCGAACCAGATCGGCCCGATGATCGATCGCGCGTGCGAGTGCGGAATGCAGCACGTCGGCCTCACCGATCACGGCACGATGGCGGGAACGCTCGAGCTGTACCGGCGCGCCACCAAGGCCGGGATCAAGCCGGTGATGGGCATGGAGGCGTACCTCACGCAGGATCAGCAGGTGCGCGGGCTGCCGGACGGCGGTCGTTCGGAAACCACCCACCTCACGCTGCTCGCCCAGGACAACGTGGGCTGGCAGAACCTGATGTCGCTCAGCTCGCAGGCGTGCCTGGAAGGCATGTACTACAAGCCGCGCACGGACTACGCGCAGCTCGAATCGCGCGCGAAGGGCCTGCTCTGCCTCACCGGCTGCATGGCGTCCAAGACGCAGCAGCTGATCTTGCAGGGCGACGACAAGGGCGCGCTCGGCGAGGTGGATCGTCTCGTGCAGATCTTCGGTCGCGACAACGTGTACGTCGAGATCCAAGACAACGGGGTGGTGGACGAGGACTCGGGGATGAGCCAGGCGCACATCAACGAGAAGCTGCGCCGCATCGCCGCCGAACTGAAGCTGCCGAGCGTGATCACGTCCGACGTGCACTACTTGCTGCAGGAGCATGCCAAGCCGCACGACGCGCTCCTCTGCATCCAGACCAAGGCGCGCATCAGCGACGAAAAGCGCTTTCGCTTCTCCACGGACCAGTTCTGGTTCAAGACGCAGGAGGAGATGTGGCGCCAGTTCGAGCCGCTCGGCTATCCGCTCGAGTGGTTCACGAACACCGTGGAAATCGCGGAGCGCTGCACCGTGGAACTTACGCTCGGCGAGAACCTGTTGCCGCCGTTCGACTGCCCCGAAGGCCATACCGCCGATTCGTACCTTCGCGAGCTGTGCGAGACGGGTCTGCGCGAGCGCTACGGCAACGAAGTGGACACGCGCAGCGAATTGCGCGATCGACTCGACTTCGAGCTCGAAACGATCTCGCGCATGGGCTACAGCGCCTACTTCTTGATCACATGGGACTGGATCAACTGGGCACGTAGCCAAGGGATCCCGATCGGCCCGGGTCGTGGCTCGGCAGCCGGGTCGATGGTGGCTTACACCACCGGCATCACCGATCTCGATCCGATCAAGTACGACCTGCTGTTCGAGCGCTTCCTCAACCCGGATCGCATCTCGATGCCTGACATCGACACGGATGTCGCGCAGGACGGCCGCGAGGCGTGCATCAAGTACCTCTCCCAGAAGTACGGCGCCGATCGAGTCGCGCAGATCTCCACGTTCGGACGCATGCAGCCGAAGATGGCGGTGAAGGACGCCGCGCGCGTGATGGACCTGCCGGTGTTCATCGGCGAGAAGATCTCCAAGCTCATCCCGGATGGTCCGAAGCAATCGTTCGCCAAGAATATGGCGGACGGGATGGACCTGCGCAAGGAGTACGACTCCGATCCCACAACCAAGAGCGTCATCGACATGGCGATGCCGATCGAGGGGATGGTGCGCAACACCGGAATCCACGCCGCCGCCGTGGTGATCAGCGACCGCCCGCTCACCGAGATCGTGCCGCTGCGCGCCGGCGACCACGGCGACCAGGTGATCACGCAGTTCGAGCAAGCCGACGTGGAAGCGCTCGGGCTGCTCAAGATGGACGTGCTCGGGCTGCGCAACCTCGACGTCTTGAAGAAGGTCGTGGAGTTCATCAAGGACTCCAAGGGCGAGGACCTCGACGTGTCGAAGATCCCGCTCGACGATCCCGCGACGTTCGAGATGATCGCGCGCGGCGACACCACCGGCGTCTTCCAGCTCGAATCCGAGGGCATGCAGGCCGCGGCTCGGCAGGTGAAGCCCACTCGCTTCGAGGACATCATCGCGCTCGTGGCGCTCTACCGCCCTGGTCCGATGGAGTACATCCCCACGTTCGCCGCCAACAAGCGCGAACCCGCGCGGATCAAGTACGCCGATCCGCGCCTGGAGGAGATCCTCGCCGACACCTACGGCATCACCTGCTACCAAGAGCAGTACATGCTGATCGCCCGCAAGCTCGCGGGCTTCACGCCCGGGCAAGCGGACGAGTTGCGCAAGGGCATCGCCAAGAAGCTTCGCGCCGTGCTCGACAAGGTCAAGCCGATGTTCCTCGACGGGTGCAAGGCCAACGGCGTGGATCCGAAAGTCGCGGCGAGCCTGTGGGAGGACGCCGAGAAGGCCGGCGACTACTCCTTCAACAAGTCGCACGCGGCGTGCTACGGCCTGATCGCCTACCAGACCGCGTGGCTGAAGGCGCACTACCCGTCCGAGTACATGGCGGCGCTGATCTCCACGGTGATGCACACGAAGGACAAGGTGCCGTTCTTCGTGGACGCCGCCAAGCGCATGGGCATCGACGTGCTGCCGCCGGACGTCAACGAATCCGTGCACGACTTCCGGGTGAACAGCGCCGATGGCTCGATCCGCTTCGGGCTGAGCGCGGTGAAGGGCGTCGGGCACGCCGCGATCGACGCGATCATCGACGCGCGCGCCGACCGCTCGTTCGACGGCCTCTACGACTTCTGCGGGCGCGTGAGCAAGGAGCACGCCAACAAGCGCGTCGTGGAGGCGCTCGTGAAGGCGGGCGCGTTCGATTCGACCGGGGATCCGCGCAAGGGCATGTTCGACGCGATCCCGAGTGCGATGCAGCTCGGCGCGAAGGCGCTTGCCGACGCCGAGAGCGGCCAGTTCGACTTGTTCGGCGAGCTCGCGATGAACGGTGCCGACAGCGACGAACCGAGCGTGCCCGAGTATCCGGCGATCGCTCGCGGCGAGTGGGAGTTCCTCGAGAAGCTCGACTTCGAGCGCGAAGCAACCGGCCTGTACATGAGCGGTCAACCGATCGACTTG
This sequence comes from Thermoleophilia bacterium, assembly GCA_039811765.1. GTDB lineage: Bacteria > Actinomycetota > Thermoleophilia > Gaiellales > SKUG01 > JAGQUL01. The sequence continues at coordinate 8,310 of JBDHZF010000078.1, forward strand.
TGGCGCGACGCGATCGACGCGCGCACCACGCACTCGATCGGCGACGTGCTCGCCGACGGTGCCGAGATCAATCGCATGATCGAGGAAGAAGGCTGGGTGCCGCCGAAGGAGACTCGCAACGCGGACGGATCGCGCACCGACCACCGCACGCGCGTGAAGGTGGGCGGGATCGTGCGCGACTATCGCGCGCTGGTCACGAAGAAGGGCCAGCCGATGGCGTTCTTCTCGCTCGAAGGGACCGACGAGGAAACTGTCCGCGTGGTGGTGTTCCCAAAGGTGTTCGAGGACGTGCGCGAGAAGCTGCAGGGCGAGCGCGCGGTGATCATCCTCGATGGGCGCCTCGAAGCGAAGGAAGGCTCCGTCGACCTGATGGCCGAGCGCGTGTCCACGCTCGAGGAAGCGCCGGAGCTGAACGCCGTGCAGGTGCGCGCCGCCAGCCACACATTCGCCGATCCGAAGACGATGAGCGAGCTGCAGCGCATCCTCAAGAACTATCCCGGCACCACCGAGGTCACCTTCCGCGTGCAGCAACCCGAGGGCGCAGAGGTCCTGATGAAGCTCGGCGACGACTGGAAGGTGTCGATCCAGCCGGGCTTGCGTGCGGAGCTTCGCGAGCTGCTCGGGCCGAAAGCGCTCTGCTGAGCCGCGCATTCGATCGCGGGCGCTGGTACGATCCTCGAAATCCCAAGCGAAGCTCGAACAAGGACGTTCACATGCTGCTCTCCATGCCCAGTTCTTCGACGGCGGTCGTCGCACCCGCGCCCACCACGCGCACTGAGGCCGCTCAGGCCATCACCGGCCTGCCGATCGCGATCGCGATGAGCGCGATGATGACCGCGATGCCGCGGATCCCCGCAGGTCAGACCGCGAGTCGTGCGGATCTCGTTGCGCCGATCCTCGCGAAGCTCTCGCCGGAAGCAGCTGGTGAATTCATGCTCGGTGCGATCGAGGGATCGCTGAATCTCGCGCCGGAGCTGGCCGAGCGCGGCGAATCGCTGCGCCAAGCCGCGCAGGGCGTTGCGAACTTGCTCGCGGAGTGCGCCGCCGACACGCAGCAGCAGGACGCCAAGACGGCGCTCGCCGGGGTGACCGGTCCGCTCGGTTCGTTCACCGACACGCTCGTCGACGCCGCGAAGGTCCTCGACCCGAACTTCTCCGCGCCGCAGCCGTCGCGTCCTTGACGCGCCGTTGAGCGTGCGGAGTTCCGCACGTGTACGCGACGCGGCGTTTGACGGGGCCGGGAGCGGTGAGCATGGCGTTCATGCGAACGATTCCCGAGACTGCCAACCAGCCCCTGCGCGACGCGATCGCCTATCGCCGCGCCCCAATCGAGCTGCTGCTCGCCTCGACCGTGCTGCTCGCGCACGACGGCTCGCTCGAGATGGACGAGGACGGCAGCTTGCCCAAGGGCACGCCGCTGCCGATCGATGTCGAGCGGGGACGCGACGGCGCATGGCTGATCGACGTGTGCGCGGATCGCGACGCGCTTCGCGATCGCGACGCGGCGGTCGTGCCGATCGCGGGCGACGATCTGATCGTGCTCGCCTCCGCGAACACGGTGGGCGTGCGCGTCAATCCGGGACGCTGCGACGATCTCTTGCTCGACGCGGCGCGCGTGCGCGCCATCGCCGACGCAGTGCAGGCCCAGCGCGCCGCGGCCGGCGTGGAGCGCGTGAACGGCGACGTGCTGGTGACGATGCGTCGCCGCGACCTCGGCATGGAGGAAGATCGTGAGACGCTGCTGCGCCGCGAGCTTCGCGCGCGCGGCATCGACCGCGCCTACGTCGTGGAGTACGCGCTGCACGACGCGGGCACCGCGCCGTCGTCCTACACCCAGCTCGCGGTGGTGGGCGACTCCACAGGCGCCGCGTCGTGGCGCATGCGCGAGGACGCGCGCCGCGTGCTGACGTTCCTCACGGGGCGCCCCACCGACGCGGTCGCGCTCGCCGACATGCCGCAGGCGGCGCGGGTCGCGGACGCGGTGGTGTGAGACTCAGGTCCGGCGCGCCGGATCGCGGCGGCGCATGATGGCGGCCACGAGCAGGCCGCCGACGAACAGCACGCCTGCTACCCACTCGTTCTGGCGCAGGCCGAGCCAGTGGTGGGCGTCGTCGATGCGCAGGGGTTCCACGAGCAGGCGAACGAACGAGTACGCGCTCACGTAGAGCGGCAGCAGGATCCCCGGCGTGCGCGTCGTCCATCGCTTGAGCAGCAGCACGAACAGCACGCCGAGCAGGGCGGTGCCGAGCATCTCGTACAAGAACGTGGGGTGGAACGTGGCGTGGTGCTCGTAGCCGTCGGGACGGAACGCCCGGTCCACCTCGAGCGCCCACGGGCCGTCGAACGGTTTGCCGAACAGCTCTTGGTTGAGGTAGTTGCCGAGGCGTCCGATCGCCTGCGCGAACAGCAGCGCCGGGGTGACGGCGTCGGCGATCGCGCGGCGCGGGATCCCGAAGCGGGGCGCGATCGACAGTCCGACGATCGCGCCGCCGGCCACCGCGCCGTAGATGCCGAGGCCGCCCTCCCAGATCTTGACGATGTCGCCCGGATGGTCGGCGTAGCGCACCGGCTGGCTCGCCACGTGGTACAAGCGCGCGCCGACGAATCCGGCCACGACGCAGATCAGGATGAACGGCGTGAAGCGCAACGTGTCGACGTGCTGCTTCTTGAGTCCCCACTCGGCGATGCTGATGGCGACCACGATCGCGATGCCCATCGTGAGTCCGTAGCCGTGCAGCGTCGCCGAGCCGAGCTGGAGGTTCTGGAACGGCGGCGGCGGGATGGTGGCGAGCGCGGGGAAGGGCATGTCGCTGCGAACCTACCGGGAGGAGGCGACGGCGCGGCTGCGGTCAGGCCGTGCGCTCGCGAGCGAGATCGCGAAGCGGCTGGTAGCCGTAGTACAGCGACTCGTGCAGCTTCGGCACGTCCACGCCGGCGCCGTGGCGAACATTGCCCTGATTGGCGATCACCTCGTCCACCAGCTTGACGAGGCGGGCTCGCTCGGGTTCGCTGCCGGACGGGAGCTGCATCCGCTCGAGGCGGGTTCGCACGAATTGGAGCGCGTCGCGATCGGCTTCGTAGAACCGGATGTCGTCCCACTGCTCGGTGTCGACGTCGTGGTGCTTGTTGGCCGCGCGCTCCATCGTCAGGTCGGCGAGGTCGTCCAGCTTCGCCTCCGGCGACGCGTCATCCGGGTGCGTGGTCCAGTACTTGGCGACGTCCTCGAGGATCTCGCCTGAGACGATGTCGATGCTCTTGTCCGGGGGTGCATAGGTCTTCGTTCTTTGCCCCACGACGACCATGCCCCGTGCAAACGCCGATGCGAGCGATTCCGCGCTGTCGGCTGCCATGCCGGGCGACTTCGGGCCGGGCATCGTGGCGAGCGCGACGGTCTTCTCGATCGTTGACGACGTGCGTCGTTGCATGTTCGAGATGGCCGCGTTCGTGAGATCCGTTCGAATGCGCTGGAGGATCTGCTCGAACGCGTCGCGCCAGGGCCAGCGCTTTGGCAGGTGCAGTGTCACTCGTCGGGCGCTGCGGGTGATGCGTCCGGGGAGTTGGATGAGGTGGCGGCGGATCGTTT
>JBDHZF010000079.1:0-11551 GCA_039811765.1 Thermoleophilia bacterium
CTTTCTCAAGATCCGTGTCAGTCGTGGAAAACCGGCATGGATACTGAGTCAAGGCACCTACTTCTTCAAGGCGTCACCGCGAAAACGGTGGATTCAGGCTGAGGCTGCCGTCGTACATGGGCGGTCTGACCGCCGACGGCGTCTTGCGCGCCGACCGAAAGCGCGGGCTGCAGCTGTCGACGCTGCGCGTGCAGGTTCAGGACCTCTACGTGGGCGTGATGCAGATCCGCGACTTGGACATCTCCTACGCGCGCGCCGGGTCGACATGGACCGGAAAGGGCGAGGTCATCATTCCCGGCCCGATCGCGCCGCGCATGTTCGGCGACTTCCAGTTCGCGAAGGGCCAGTTCGTTCGGGGCGACATCAAGATGGGCTCGTTCCCGGGCGTGCCGGTGTTCAAGGGCGTCTACTGGAGCGAGCTGCGACTCGGGTTCGGGCTCCGGCCCACGCAGATCCGTGGCGGCGTCACGATCTCCGTGCTGCCGATCGCACCGCCCGACACCTTCACCGTCGACATCCTCGGGGATATGGACGTCCAGCTCGGCACGCCCACGATCATCAGCATGACGGGACGCGGGCAGGCGCTCGGGCTGCAGCTCGCGACGGCCGGCTTCGAGTACAACAGCGACGGCTACGTATACGTCAAGGCAGGCGTCGACTTCGGCGGGGATGCACTCGGCATTGAGCAGACCGGCACGTTCTACGTCAACGATCCCCACTTCAGCGGCAAGGTTCGCGGCAGCGTGTGCGTCGCGAGCATCTGCCCGGCGGTGTCCGGCGCGATCAGCGAGAAGGGCGTGGCTGCGTGTGTCAGCGAGCAGAAGGGCCCGAGCGTTGCGCTGCTGTTCAAGCCCGCAATTCGCGGCAGCCTCTTTTCCTGCTACATCAACGACATCGTCACCATCCCGCCCGGTGCGGCTGCGAGCGGGCGCGTCGGATCGCTCGGCAGGACGATCGAGGCGCGAACGTTCTTCGTCGCCGCTGGGTCGCCGAGCTTCACCGTCAACGCGGAAGCGGCGCCGGGCGCCGCGCCGCAGCTCGAGCTGGTGGATCCGGCGGGGGCGGTCGTGGGGCTGGCGCCGGTGACGAACAAGGCTGCTCACGCCGTTGGCTTCGTCGACGACGCGAGCGGTCGGGCGCTGCTCGGCGTGCGGCGTCCCGCGCCTGGCATGTGGACGGTGCGTCCCGTCGCCGGCGGAGCCGCTGCCAAGGTGATCGACGTTGTACACGGCGCCGCGCCACCCGCAGTGACGGTGCGGGTCGGGGGCACACCGCGCGCCCGGACGCTGTCGTGGCGCGTTTCCGGCCCCGCGGGCGTACAGGTGAGCTTCGCCGAGGTCGCGAAATCCGGCGAGCGAGCTCTCGGCGCTGCCAAGCGCGGCTCGGGCACGATTCGCTTCACCCCGGGCGGCGGACCGGGTGGCCGACGACTGATCGTCGCGGACATCGGCATCGACGGGCTCAACTTCGCGCGACGGACGGTCGGGTCCTACGTCGCGCCGCCTCCGGCTCGGCCGGCCCGACCTAGCCGCGTGCGCGTCGTTCGACGTGGCACGGTCGTCATCGTTACGTTCGTGAAGGGCGCGAATAACCGCCGACACGGGGTGACGCTGACGAGTACCGACCGGACGAAGCGGTTCGCGGTCGTCACGGGGCGCAGCGTCACCTTCCGCAACGTGCATCGTTCAGGTCGACTGCGCGCGATCGTCGTCGGCATCGGGGCGGACGGGCGCCGCGGCCTTCCGGCGCGCTCGGAACTTGTCCGCTGATCGACCATGACGTCGCATGAGACCGAGATCATGGTCTCTTCCGGCGTCAACTCAAGGTGTGTGGCGACAGGCGCGCCTTCAGTGGCCGCTTGGTCTCACCGCGCTTCACGTGCCCACCAGCTCGAGGTCGAGGATCTTGAGTGCTCTCTCGAGGTCATCGTCGTCGGTGTCGAAGTGGTCGCATGTGGCGTCTGCGATCAGCTTCCATGTCGTGAGGTCGTCCGGCTCGAAGATCGCCCAGTTCGTGAAATCGTCGCCGAGGCGCGACAGGTAGCAGATGCCGTCGAACGCCTGGGCGCTTTCGGAATCGAACCGCTCGAGCACGTAGCGAGAGATCTCCTGCGTGAGACCGCGCGGCGCGGAACGACGCAGCGTTGATCCGTCGAGTTCGCTCAGTCCGTAGTGGATGAGGCGCGCGGCCATCGCTGCATTGAGATGGCCGAGCCACTCGGCCGTTCCGACGTCCGCGTACCGCCCCTCGACAGATGCAGTTCCGATGCGCCTGGCCCACACCCACGAGGCGTGTACTTGTCCGGGCCGCAAGATGCATTCGTCGGGCTCGTCGTCGACGATCGCTTCGAGTCCGGCGACGACGTGCGGGTCTGGTCGGAATCGGGCGAGCGTTTCGACGAAGGCGCCGAGGCGTTGCGAGCACGCGTAGAGCACTCGGTACTTCCTGATGGGATCGTCCCAGCGATTGCCGAAGGTTCCGTCGTCGCCTGCGAACAGCCAGTCGGGCCATGCCCACGCATCGTCGTCGCGGCCGAGATAAGCTCAGCCAATCATGACTGCATCGCTCCTTCTCTGCTACGACGGATCTGCGCACGCTGCATCAGCCATCCGTGACGCCTCTGCGTTGTTCCCTGATGCTCGTGCTGACGTACTCGTCGTGGTCGAGATTACGTCCGCGCTGTTGGTAGGGGCACTTCACGAGCCGGAGATTGCCAAGCGCCTCGAGGAGGCAGCGCGCTCGGAGGGGATTCGGACGGCTGACGACGGCGCAGCGCTTGCTCGCGAGGTTGGCTTTGATGCCCGACCGCTCGTCAGGCTGTCGGCCAGGTCAACGTGGGCCGAGATCATCGATGTTGCCGATGCGGGGAACTACGCTGCGATCGTCATGGGTGCACGCGGCCGGTCGGGTTTCGCCAGAACGCTCCTCGGCAGTGTCTCATCAGGTGTCGTGGCGCACGCGAACCTGCCGGTGCTCGTCATGCCCTCCCACGAGTAGCAGGAGACGTTGCTGCCTATCACCCACCACGAGTGCGTTGCGTCAATGGCGGACCGTCTCATACCTCGGCACTGCGGACGGGTCGTGGTGCCGACATGAAGTCGTTCGCTCGATGGATCCCGCGCTACCACACGTCGCTGACGATCGTCGTCCTCTCGCTCCTGATGGGCGGGGGGCTGCTGCACCTCGCGAGCGTCGACGAGCTGGCGCATCTGACGTGGGCTGCGGCAAACGTCATCGTACTTGGACCGTTGGTCTGGTCGGTGCTGCGCGCACTCTTCGCGGGCCGGGTTGGAGTCGACGTGATCGCCCTGCTTGCCATTGCGGGTGCGCTCGCGACCGGGGAGTACCTCGCCGGTGCGGTGATCGCGCTCATGCTGGCCGGGGGAAATGCGCTCGAGGAATACGCGCAGGGTCGTGCGGGGCGAGAACTCAGGGCGTTGGTCGAGCGCGCGCCTCGCGAAGCGCATGTCCGTAGGGGCGAGCAGATCGTCGAAGTCGGTGCCGATCAGGTGCAGCGCGGCGACATCGTCGTCGTGCGTTCGGGCGAAGTGGTTCCGGTCGACGGATACGTCTCCGCAGGGACCGCGATCGTGGATACGTCGGCGCTGACGGGGGAGCCCCTGCCGGTCGAGGTCGAGGGCCGGGGCCGGGTGATGAGCGGGTCGTCCAACAGTGGCGACCCATTCGAGCTCACGGCGTTGCAGGTCGCCCGAGACAGCATGTATGCGTCGATCGTTCGACTGGTCGAGCAGGCGACCGCGCGCAAGGCGCCGATGGTGCGAATGGCCGATCGCTACTCCGTCGTGTTCCTGGTGGCCACGCTCGTGATGGCGGGTGGGGCGTGGATCGTCTCGGGCGATCCGATCCGCGCGCTTGCGGTGCTCGTGATCGCGACCCCCTGCCCGCTCATCCTGGCACCCCCCATCGCACTGGTGGGCGGCACGTCAGCTGCTGCGCGCCAGGGCGTGATCGTAAAGGGGGGCGCAGCGATCGAGGCGCTCGGTCGCGCGGGAATCCTGCTCATCGACAAGACCGGCACCCTGACGCTGGGTGCACCCGCCGTTGCCGAGATCTCGTCCGAAGGCGCAGTCACTCCGGCGGAGTTGCTTCGGCTGGCTGGATCGCTGGAGCAAATGTCGGTGCATTCCCTGGCCGAAGCGATCGCTCACGCGGCGAGGAGCGAGCATGGTGAACTGCCGATCCCCACGATGGTCGACGAATCGCCCGGCAGGGGCATCGCAGGGATGGTGGACGGGCGCCGGATCCAGGTCGGGAGCGCCGGATACCTCGGCATGCTGGGCATCAGCTCACCGGAGACGACGATGGCGACGGTGTCGGGCGCCGCGTACGCACACGTCGCGATCGACGGGAAGTACGCGGGCGCGATCCGATTGGCGGACACGGTCCGCGAGGACGCGCACCAGCTGGCAGGCATGCTGCATAGCGCACGTATCTCACGAGTTGTCATGGCGACGGGCGACCACGCTGCTGCTGCACATCACGTAGCAGAACAGCTCGGGATCGAGGAAGTCCATGCCGACTGCAGTGCCGAGGACAAGCTGGCGCTCCTGCAGCAGCTGCGTTCGAGAGCAGATGGGATGTCAGTCGTGATGGTTGGCGATGGCATCAACGACGCGCCGGCGCTCGCCGCAGCGGATGTCGGTATCGCCATGGGCAGTGCCGGCGCAACTGTAGCCTCGGAGGCAGCAGAAGCCGTCGTGATCTCGAATCGCATTGGCGTCGTCGCGGATGCGATTGCCATCGGCAGGCGCTCTACGCGCATCGCACGGCAGAGCATCATCGCCGGCATCGCATTGAGTTCCGTCGGCATGATGGTCGCCGCTGCTGGCTATCTGCCCCCTATCTATGGGGCGCTGGCGCAAGAGGTCATCGACCTGGCGGTGATCGTCAACGCCATGCGTGCGCTCGCCTACACGCCCCTGACTGCAATCCCCCAGGTGCGCGAGCCCGTTGACGTCGGTGGCCGATGAGCTGCGCTCGCGTGCGCTCTTGACCTATCAGTCCGCCAGCCGTGACTTGGAGCTCTACGGCAGAATCCCACGACCACCGACGTTCTGGACCGCGTCCGCAATGAACTCGACGAGCGTGGATTCGTACTCGCCAGGATCGTCGTCGGGACGAAGTGGCGAGGGCGCTGACATGTGCGCTGCGCGGAACGGCTCTTCCCGCGCGCGCAGTGCCGCAATGGCTCCGATCAGGTCGCCCGCGTCGAGCGCGGCGGCTGCTTCGGCGACATGCCACAGCAGTTCGAAGCGGGGTTGCCAATCGATCCACGTCGGCGCTGCGGGGCTGCGAATGACATCGCCAACCCGCGAACCAGTCCTATGCTCGACGATCGGTGTCGTGAGCTCGATGCGTGCGTGCGTCGTGAGGCCGTAGCGGGTGGCGTTGCCGAGCTGGCTTCGTGATACCCAGCGTGCATGCACGAGCCCGTCGAGAGCGTCGTTGATCTGTGTGCGCGAGTAGCCGGTGTCGCGCTCGATCGCAGCGAGCGTCGCCCAGTCGCCGACGCATGCGAGGAATGCGACTGCCTCGGCTCGAGCGTTTGCGCCGAACATCGCTCGGCATCGCACGCGAAGCAGGAACGGGTCCTGGTCAAGAAGCGGCAGGCGGATGTCAGTCGACGGGGTCCAGTCGGGCGCATCAGCCGTTGGAGACCATGGCAGGCGCCTCACGTGCCTGGTGACCTGGTTGGCGAATCGTGCGAACGCGTCGTCGGGGCCGACGGTGACTGCGGCGCGGAGCTTCTTGATGCGCGTGTTGGCGATGAGATCGTGGTGCTCGACGCACCAGGAGATCGCACCGTCACGAAGTCGGTCGTCGCCGAGCGAGTCGGTGAACACCGCGGTGTAGATGATGAGCGCTTCCGGATCGATCAGGCGCTCGGCGGGTCGTGTCGCTGCGGGGACGCCGAGCGATCGCCACTGCGACCAGAGCACGTCGCCGATTGCGTTGACTGTCGATGCGTGAGTGCTAGTCGTCATCGAGCACCCGCTCCATCTCGTCGAGGCATGTCCATGCAGCGGAGGAGTCCGACCACACTCGCGACGCGAACGCTCGAGCTGCTGCGAGCGCCGCGGCATCAGCTCCCAGCTCACGCGCGTCGTTCCAGTGCTTGTTGGGCCGCTCGCCCCAGCGCTCGGCGCTTGCGATGAGCTTGATCGTGAGGATGTCGGAGGCTGCGAGGTGCCAGACCGACAGCGCGCTGTAGCGAACCAGCTCGAGACGCTGTTCGAAGCCATCAGGTGCCGCGTTTGTGAAATCCGATCCGGGCCGATCGTCAAGCCAATCAGGATTGAGATCGAGCGCAAGCCCGACTTCATCGGCTGCGCGGCGCAAGTGCTCGGGAAGGGGGTGCGCCGACCGTACGGAGCCGTCGGGCAGCCGGATGCCGAGCACGTCGACATCCTGCGTCGCACGCGATGTCAGCTCCCGTGCAAGCAGGCTCGCACCGCCCAGTACCACGATTTCCCCAGATTGCCCCGCACGCTCCAAGTGAGCGCCGAGCTGGTGGAGTGCATGATCGATGTCAGACGCGAGCATATCTCGGATATACCCAGAGAATCTCTCGGCAAAACCGAGTGTTGTCCATCGGCCAGCGCGTTGGTGCGGCGCAAATGGTTGCCCCGCTCGCTCGCCAGGCGTGAACGGACAAATCCGGTATTTGCAGGAATGTTCCGAGCCGAGCGCGAATTTCCGGAGGCATCCGCTGCCCCGTTGGTGGTCGGAGGTCGCGGCGCCGCAAGGAGGCGGTAGTGGCAAGAATACCTGCAAATGCAGGCATTCTGTCGAAAAAGCCGATGAGCGGACTCGAACCGCTGACCCCTTCATTACGAGAGCCTTCTCGTGTCCGGACATGTCCAGACAAGTCCCCATATTAGCAGGCATTTTGCGGACTCGAGCGGGTATGAGCGGACATGAGCGGACACTCCACCCGGCACGAGTTGCCCCGATTTGCCCCGAAACGGGGCAACTTCAGGGCAAGTCAGTGATGGGGTCAGGGTAACCGGCGCGGCCATCGAAGGGCGCTGATGAAAAGCTACATCGAATTCGGCATCTGATGTAGACTTTCATCGGAGGGATCATGGGAGACGCCGACGCGATCAAGATCTTCGAGCAGGCCGGGCCAACGCTGACCGCGCAAGCGGCGCGAAGCCACGGGCTGCACTGGTCGGATCTGTACCGTCTTCGCGATTCGGGCGAGGTGCTCGAGCTATCGCGTGGTGTGTTTCGGCTGGCGTCCGCGCCGGCGGTGGAGCTGCTGGATGTCGTCGCGGTCCTGGCGCGCGCGCCACGGGCGATTGCCTGTCTGGCCACGTCGGCGTCGGTGTGGGAACTCACCGATGAGATCCCAAGCGCCGTTCACATCGCTGTTCCCAAAGGAGCGCACCGGCCACGAATTGAGTGGCCGGAGACGAGCGTCCATGTCTTCGCCGCTGACACGTTCGATGTCGGGCACACGAGCTACGAGCTCGCCTCGGGTGAAGCGATCGCGCTCTACGATGCCGAGCGCACTACGGTCGACATCATCCGGCTGGCGCATCGACATGCGAACGAGCCCCTGGGCGAGCTTGTCAGGCGCTACTTGGCGCGTTCGGGTTCCAGCCCGGCCCGACTGCTGGACACGGCGCGACAGCTCAATGCGGGGATGCCAGTTCGCCGCATCTTGGAGATCGTCGTCTCGTGATCGATGCGAGTGACATTTTCCGTGCGCTGCAGCGAAGGGCGCGAGAGCGCCGCCTGAACACGCAGCAGCAGCTGGAGCTCTACGTGCACGAGCGGCTCCTCGCTCGAATCGCTGACTCCGAGTTCGCCGATCGGATCGTCCTCAAGGGCGGGATGCTGCTCGCAGCGCTCGACGTGCGTGATGTGACGCGCGACGCCGACCTGGCTGCTCGCGCCATCGACAACGACCCGGATCAGATTCGATCGATCATCACCGACGTCGTCGCGGTCGATTTCGGTGACGGCGTAGAGTTCGACGTGGCTTCCATTTCCGTGGACACGATGCGCGAGGACGCTGAGTACCACGGGCTGCGTGTCCGGATCCCGGCACAACTTCATGCCGCGCGGTTGGTCGCCCAGCTCGATGTCAGCTTTGGCGATCCGATCAGCGGTCAGGCGAGGCGGATTCCCGCTCTGCTCGGCTCCGATTTCGAGATGCTCACGTACTCCGTCGAGGCGGTACTGGCCGAGAAGATCGTCACGATGATCAGTCGAGGCGACGCCAACACCCGCGACCGCGACTTCGGCGACGTCTGGCTCGTCGCGCAGCGATTCGACATCGACTTCGACGAGCTGCGGGCTGACATCGTGCGCACAGCGGCGCATCGGGGAAACGAACTGCGGCCGCTGGCGGAGGTGCTCCTCGAGATTCGGGAACTGCGAGAGGCCTCGTGGCAGCGCTACCGAACGCGAACCGCACTCAGCGCCCTTCCGAACGGATTCAGCGCCGTCGTCGATTTCTGCATCTTGTTCGCGGATCCAGTGATCCTTGGCACGCAACTCGGATCAAGGTGGAGCGCTGATGCCCAGCGGTGGAGTGGCTGACGTCACCAGCCTCGCGCGTCGAGCATGCCGATCAACGACGTCTTGCGGCGGTGGCGGCCGGCGCGCAGCTCTTCGATCGCATTGTCGAAGTGCGCGCGCTCGTCGGGAGTGATGAGTAGCGCGTCAGCGCGGGCGAGCAGCGCGACGGCCCGCTGGTAGTTGCTCTTGGACGCGCGCTCGAGTGTGTCGTCGAGCAGTGACAAGTAGTAGGTGGCAGCTTCGGCGCCGCGGGTCAGCTCGAGTGCCTTCGCGATCCGCAGCTTCACGTCCCGCGTCGCTCCGTGCTCATCGGCGGCTTGCCATGCGGCGTCAGCGTCGCCGTTATGGAGGTGCAAGTCTGCCAGTTGGGTCGGGTGCACGGCCCTGGCGTACTTGAGCGCCTCTGTGCGACGTTCGTCCCATTGCTCGGCTGCTTCTGCGCACGAGCGCAGTCGCTCGAATGCAGTCGTCGAGCTCGAGCGTTGGAACATCGACCACGCGAGGGCGACCGCGGCATCGACTTCGCCTCGTCGCATGTGCACGTCGACGAGCCTTGCTTCGATGCGAGTGTCGTCGGGGAATGCCTCGAGCCCATCGTGGGCCCAGTGCAGGGCACCGTCGAGATCGTCAATGTCGATCAGCGCGTCGACAACCTGTTCGTAGCGCACAGAGTTGTCGAACCCGTCGCCGACCACCTCGGCGAGGCGATCCGAGTCGCGCTCGTCACGCGCGACCTGCTCCAGCACGCGACCGGCGGCGCGGCGCCTGCTCCAGGCGGCAAAGTCGACGCCCCAATCCGATGCAAATGCGAGCTCGTCCCAATCACGCTCGGCGAGCGCGCGAAGCTCCGCGCGGCCTGCGTCGCCGAGCGCATCAGCGTAGACGACGTAGCAGTTGTCGAGCACATCGAGCTCACTCTGCGTCTCCAGCTCATACAGCCGCCGCGCGAGCTTGACCGGATTCTCGCCAGCGCGGTGCACGGCGGCCTCGTGAATCGGGCGGACGTCGTTGATGAGCATCGTGAGCTCGCCGCCGGAATCGTCAACACGACCATACGCAGATTCGAGCCGCTTGAACGCATACTCACACAGCTTCACCGCATCTTTGGGCGCAGCTTCAAGCAGATCACCGAGCGCAGCGATCGCCTCCTGCGCGGGACCCGCCCATGCTGAAGTCTGGCGCCAGTGCATGTGCCCATTCACGCGCAGCGCACGCTGCAGCATCGACTTGTAATGCGACACGTCGATCGGACCCGGGTTGAAACGAACGAGACGCGCGGTGAGCGTCGTTCGCAGGCTCGCATCATGCGCAGCCGCGTCCAACAGCTCCTCAACGAGCGCTTGCTTCGGCGCGACTTCGAGCAGCTTCGCCAGCTGGTCGAGCGGATCGACCTTTGAGCGCGTTGCACGCTTGGAGGCGGGCTTCGCCGCGACCTCGACGTTGTCACTCGCCGTAAGCGCGAGCGCGACGACGTGCTTGCACACTGGCATGTGCTCAGCAGCCGGGCACGTACACGAGCCCGCAATCACGATCCCGTCGCCGCTCGCATCGGGCACCAGCCGCGCCTTCACGACGTACGTCTCACCGCTCGACCCGGAAGCCCTCGCGCGAACCGTCGCATCGTCCACCAGCTCAAGGGAGCTGATACGACCCGCCTGTGCGCACTCACGCCCGCGTGTGAACACCGCCGGGCTGGCCGCACGCTTCACATCGGGCGGTTGTACCGTTCGCCACTGCTCGGAGATCGCACCAGTCATGGAGCCAATCCTCCCACGCGAACCAAGAAGCGGCTGAGTGGACGCTGTCCGGATATGTCCGGACAGCGCCTTGCGGAATCTGACGGAGAACCGGGGACGAAAGAGGTTTTCAGAGCGAAATCGATCCGTCGAACATCACTACTGAAAAGTGGTCAACGAGTTGCCCCGGTTGCCCCGAAATGGTTGCCCCGCTCCGACACACGAAAACACAAACACCCGCAAAGGCGGGCATTTTTCTGAAGCCGATGAGCGGACTCGAACCGCTGACCCCTTCATTACGAGTGCTTTGCCATGTCCGGAATTGTCCGGACACGAGAACCCGCGGGAGTTGCCCCGTTTGCCCCGCTGACGGGGCAACTGCGGGGCAAGAATGCAACGGGGTCAGCGGCCGAACATCGATGTCTTGGCTCCTGCGTGCGGACCTACAGGGGTGGCGGCAGTCAGTTGTCGGGTGCTGCCTGAACCGCATCGATTGCGGCCATGCCGGGGTCCTCGAGTACCACGTCGGGCGTGATGCCGACCAGGTCGTACGGACCGCCGGCGTCGCGAGTGCCGTGCGTCGGGATGCACCACTTCGTGCCTGTTCCTGGCAGCGGGTAGTTGATGACGTTGCCCCAGTCAACGCATCCGCGGCTCGGTGCGCCGATCAGCGGCGCACCGAATGCTGCGCGCAGTGCGATCGCTGAGCTTTCCGCCGAGGAGCCGGAGCCGCCATCGATCAGCGCGATGACCTTGGCGGTCAAAGGCGCATCCGCGCGACCGTGCAGTGGCATCGGGATCTTTTCGATCCCGGTCGGCTCATCGGCGACCGCACTGAGCTGGTCGCCAATGGGGAGCGATGCATCGATCATCGTGAAGTGGTCGGGATGCCGCGCTGCCACTCGTCGAGCCTCGTCCCAGCCTGCGTCTGTGGCGAAAGCTGCCAGCTGGTTCCACTCGTCGATCAGCCGCCCGGGGCCCGTCCGGCGCACGATGACCCCCAAGGCGACATCCCGGTTGACGACGGCCTCGATCCAGTTCCCGATGTAGCCGTCATCACCACCCGGACATCCCCTGAAGTCAAACACGATGGTGTCGGTGCCTTCGGAGTGTCGCCATGACTCGAATGCTTCGAGGCGGTCCCGATCAGGAGTGTCCGTGTAGTAAAGACGTCGAACCATGACGACCGCGACGCTGTCGAGTTGCTCGATCTCAAGCGCCGGTTCGTCAACGTCGGAGTCCGTTTGGGGAGCTCGCTTCAGTCG
>JBDHZF010000080.1:0-11468 GCA_039811765.1 Thermoleophilia bacterium
GCGCGAGTTCGCTGCTGCGAGGCGACGCGCTCGACAGCTGGTATCCGAGCCTCGACAAGCCGTCCTTCACGCCGCCCGGCGCGGCGATCGGCGTCGTCTGGACCGTGCTCTATGTACTGATGGGCATCGCCGCATGGCTTGACTGGCGCCGCGTCTCGCGCTCGGGCTGTTCGCGTCGCAGCTCGCGCTCAACGTGCTCTGGACCGGCGTGTTCTTCGCGCTGCGCCAGCCCGGCTGGGCGATGGCGCTGCTCGTGGCGCAGCTGGCGCTCGTCGTCGCGTGGTTCGTTGCGTCATGGCGCGTCTCGCGAATCGCCGCGCTGCTCGTCGCGCCGCTCGCAGCGTGGCTGTGCTTCGCCGGCTTCTTGAACGCGTGGATCGCGATCGCGAATTAGCGGGCGTCCTCAGTCGCTGGAGCGCGTGCGATGCGACTAGGTTGACGAGGCCGCCCGTTTTGGGCGCTGTGGTCAACCTAGTGGGTCCTTCCGGGCGCGCCGCCAGGCCCTAGGTCGGACGCGCAGCGCGAAATTGACCTACACCGCGCGCGCGAGCGCGCGCAGCGAGTCCGCTTGCGACTGCTGGATCGCTTCGAGGTTCGCCCGGACGTCGTTGATCGCTTGCAGCACCAGTTGGAGCTGCTCGGCTTCGACCGTGGTGCCGTTTACGGTCGCCTTCGACTTGTCCGCGAGCGCTTGCAGCGCCGCGAGACTGCCGTTGAGCTTGTCGATCTCGTCCTTCGGCAGGTCCACGCGCACCGTGCGCGCGCAGCGCTTGACGATGTCAGTCATGTCGGCCACGCACGCGTCCCCCGCCTGCCCGCCGCCGTCGATCGTGTCGCCGCCGTTGCCATTGAGCGTCCAGAGCGTGTCGTTGCCGGTCCCTCCCGCGCAGTTCATCACCGAGCGCAACGCGGTGAACAGGCCCGCGGCGAAGTTCGCCGCGCCCGCCGCGATGCACAGGTCGTTGCCGGGGCCGCCCGCGCATTTCGCGGCGATCGTTCCCAGCACCTGGTTCGCCGGACTCTTCGTCACGCCGCAGCTGTCGTTGCCCGTGCCGCCGGCGCACTTCATGCGCATCACGCCGGCGGTCTTGATCTTGAGCGCGCTCGCGAGCTTCGCTGCGGCGGCCTTGCACGTGTCGTTTGCGGGACCGCCCGAGCACGTCACGTCGGGAAGGCGTGGGAAGCCCGGCGCCGCGGGTCGCACGGTGACGTTCACGAGGCACGCGTCAGTGCCGTTCGCGCCGAAGCACTCGACTTTCGGTACCGGCGGACGCACGACCACGCCCGCGACCACCATGGGTCGCGACATGCACACGTCCGCGCCCTCGCCGCCGTAGCACACGTCGTTGCCGGCCTTCGACAAGCACGTGTCGTTGCCGCGGTTGCCGAGGCAGAAGTCGTCCCCGATGTATGCGATGCACGTGTCGGCGCCGCTCTTGCCGACGCACACGTCGTCGCCGCCCTTGCCGTCGCACGTCTTCGACTTGCCGCCCGCGATCAACAGATCCGACTGCGCGCTGCCGAGCAGCGCGTCGAGCAGCGCGCCGTCGATCACCGACATCGAATTCCACTTGGTGAAGATCGGGGACTGGTCCTTGTTGTCCTTGCACAGCGCGAAACGGGCGCACAAGATGACGAAACCCTCCGCGCCGGCGGGGATGCCGAGCGCGCTCACGAGCTCGTCGGGAATGCCGTCGCCGTCGAGGTCCGAAGGCGAAACAGCGATCGGCGTTGTCAGTGCGGACGAGGTCTCGACCGTGCCCACCACGTTCGTCGCGGTGTAGCGCATGCGCAGCTGCATTCCCAGGTCCGCGGGCTGCACGACATACGTGTCAGCGGTCGCGATCGTGGTGCACGATCCGCCGCCCGTCGCGCAGCGCTCCCAGGTCGGCGCGGAGAGCGTGTGGCCGCTGGCCGCGGTCTTCCACGTGGGCGCGTTCGCGCGCAGCGTCTGCCCGATCGCGGTGCTGCCCGTGATCTTCGGAGCGGCGTCCACCTGCGGCAGGTACAGCACGCGCAGCTTCGCGAACGTGGTCTTGGGGAGCTTCGCGCCGATCCCGAGGCGGTACTCGGTGCCGGCCACTGCGTCGAAGCGGCCCTGCGGCATCGTCGCGTCCGGGCAGCCGTCCTTCGCGGCGACGTTGTAGGCGAGCGGCGACGGTCCCTCCACTGAGTCCCACGCTGCGATGTACCATTCGTCCCCGAACGGGGCGGTTTGGCACAAGTCGATTTGCACCTTCCCGGCGATCGGCGCTTTCCACGAGTACCACATCGACCAGCCCCAGTTGCCGATGTCGCCCCAGTTGAAGTAACCGGGCTCCATCGTGGCGTCGTACGTGAACCAGTCGAGCGTCTCGCCATACGGCGCGATCGGCAGCCTCGTGCCGGGATCGTCATTGACTGGCGGGGTGGCGAACGCGCTCGCGGGCGCGAGCAGCGCGGCGACGAGCAGGACGGGGACGATGATTCGACGAGCGAAGGTGGGCATTCGCGGGAGCCTACCGGGTGCGGGCGTGGAGCGATGCGTCGTGCCCGCCTCGGTGGATACACGCCCAACCATGGAGGAGTACCACCGAGGCCGCCTCGTCGATCACGGCTACATTCGCGTCGCCGACATTGTCGGAGGTGGCGCCGACAACGGCGCGCCCGGCCCGACGCGCCGTCACGATCGCCACGTCGCTTGGTTGCTTGCGCTATGTGGCGCGTTGCGAAGTTTGAGGCCGAGCCCTCTGCGGCTCGGCGGTCGCGTTTGACGGGAGGCGATCTGGTTCGTGTGGATGGTTGCGCCAGGGAGCAAGGATCAACAGCAGTCGAGAGTCCTCGTGCGCGTCGACTGCATGGCGCTCGCCGGGTTCGATGTCGACGACTGAACCGGCTCGGCACTCGATCGTGTCGCCGTCAGATCGAAAGGTTACGTGCCCGGTCATGGTCGCGACGATCGCGCGCTGTCGGACGACGTGGTCGTTCATCGAGTCCCCGGCTGCAAGCGGAATGACAATGGCGCGACACTCGGGGTGCGAGAACAGTACCTGTGGCTTCACCACGGTGGACTCAACTCGGGGAGCGGCGGCGCCGCGTTCGCGGTCATGTAGCTTGTCCGTCGAATTGACGTCGGGCAGGTGCCAATGCTGCATGGTTCGCCTCCTATCTGGACTCGTCATGCGAATCGCTGTGTCAATCCAGTAGCCTTGCTGTCACGAATGTCATCGTGACGAACACGATCGAGCTTATCGTGACGACGGCGACGGTCGGGTTTTCGATGACCCATCGGATCTGGCGCTGGAACCGGATTTCGCCTCGATCGAGGATTCGAGCGAAGGTCCGAGATTCTCCGGAGAGGACGAGTGCGGACGCGAGAATGAATACGCTCCCTCCAGGGCCTGGAATGAAGATGTTTGCCATGCCGAACGCGAACAGGGCGAGACCGAGCAGGATGCGCGCAAGCCGCCGCGGGTGTGCGCGGGGAATGTGTGAGCGCTCGTCGAATCGAGTAGTGAAGCGTTGTCCCGGCGTACGGCTTCCATTCGAGACAAGCCGTTTTGCGTGCCCGCGCGCTCGCCGGAGCAGCGAGGTGCGCCCTCCGCACGGATCGTCTGATGCCCGTACCTCGATCGCCGGTTCCGTCGTGCCGCTGCGCACGTCAATGCTCCTGTTCGATTACCTGTCGCGAGCATACCGGACGTTGTCGATCCGGACGGATCGGCGCGGTGCGTGCGGCCCCCGATGCATTGCAGGTCGTCCACGGCCAGGTTCACGATGAGGCGATGGATCGTGATCGTTGGCGCGCTCTTGGTCGTGCTCGTGGCGGTCGGCTTGGGCGTGCGATCCTGGATCCTGCAGTCGCACTCCACGAGCGTCGATGAGCACGGCGCGATCGAATTGGCTGGGATCGATCGATCGGCATCGGCGGGTGCGGACAAGGTCGATCCAGGCGAACGACCGGACGCGGGCATATGGCGCTACGAAGGCGCCGGCCGTGATGCGTTTGAGGCGTTTGGTGGCGCGAGCCACCAATTCCCCGACACAATCTTCACCGTGGTGTCACTCGAGGAGGACGACCGCTGTGCCTGGGAATGGTTCGTCCCGTTCGTGGAGGAGCACACCGAGACCAGATCCATGTGCACCGAGGATGGATCGCTACTCAACGCTCGTTTCAGTCGTAGCATGACATTCCTGGGCCGTGAGCAGGAGTCGCGATATCGCTGCGACGAGAACGCGTGGCGAGTCGCGCCGCCACGGTTCGGCCGCAGGTGGAGCTGGACATGCGCGGAGGCGCGAGGCGGAGTCGTTCGGTACTCCGCGTTAGACAAGGGCGAGCGCATCGTCACGATCGAGGGGCAGGACGTCACCACGCGATATGTCGAGATCCGCGGGACGCAGCGCGACCGCTCGAAAGGCGATGAGCTGACCCGCCTCTGGCTCCTGGAGAGCGGCATCCCTGCAAGGTTCGCGACGAGACGGTCGGCTGCGGTGAGCACTCCGGTCGGTGTGATTCAGACCTCGGAGTCCTGGGACTACACGCTCGCGAAGCGCCCGAACTGACTCCCGGCGCCGGTCGTCGGTCGATGCGCTGATTTCGAGCCGAAACGTGCCAACTCCTTGTCCTCGTGGCTTTCGCCGATCCTTCGTACGCTGGTCGCGTGAGCATCGCCTGATCGGTGCGATGCATGGATCGAAGGGACTCAGGGATGGGACGCACGATCGGACTGGTCATGATGACCGCGACCCTTGTAGTAACTGCGCTGTGCATGCCTGCCGCAGCGTCTGCCGCAACGGAGTACGGCTCGACGTCCAAGTGGCCGTGGTCCGGATACTGGTGGCCGATGCTCGACAACGGCTACAACCTGTACGCAGATGGCGGTGCGATGGCGAAGTACGATCGATACCTCGCAGCAAATGGCCTTCCGGCTGGCGCGCAGCAGTGGGAGCGAACGAATCGATCGACGACCAATCGCGCGAACTCGTGGTGGGGGTACTGCCACGCATCGGCGGCGGCGGCGATCCTCGCGCCAGAGCCGCGCGCGGTGACGCGCAATGGAGTTTCATTCACGGTCAATGACGTCAAGGGACTGACCACGTCGCTGTACTACGAGCCGACGTACACGTGGTTGAGCGGAACGCGGGTCGACGATCCGAGTGATACGTCGTCGGCGGCGTACGCGGACATCGCTCCCGTATGGATGGACTACCTGTTGCGGTACTACATTCGCTACTACAAGTATCCATTCATCATGGACATCAACGCGAACTCCCAGGTGTGGAACTATCCCGTCTTCGCGTTCACGCGCGACAGTACACCGTATGCGAATGGCATCGAGGATGTGCGCACGACCGTCTGGTTCACCAGCCCCGACTGGAACACGACGGGGACCAAGTACTTCTCCAAGACGTACACCTATCGACTGCAGTCCGGCACCATGGGGCAGTGGACCGGCGCGAGCGTCAACGACCATCCCGACTTCGCCTGGGTTCCGACCGGGAAGCGATCGAGCGGCGTGAATCCGTTCGTGACCGAACGTGCAGTCGAGGCCATCACCGGTCTCGACGTGTAACGGCATGCTGTCGGTACAGCTCGGCCTCGGAGCGCACGGTGCTTCGACGAAGCTCATCCAGGAAGCGTACGTGCGTGTCCCAGTCCTCGGTGGTGGTCGCAAGGGCGTCGATCCGGCGACCCCATCGGGCCGTGACCGCGACGAACTGCACGACGAAGAGGTCGGTGGCACCGACGAGCGTCTTGCGAGCGTCACCGGGGTGCGTTCGTCGTTCGACAAGTCCGCGTTCGTCGAGTCGCTCGATCAGCGCTCCAGTCGCCGGTCGTGACAGGTGAATGCGATCGGCAAGCTGGCTGAGGGTCTGCGGGCCGTCGGTGTGCACGGCCAGCAACGCGTTGAGCTCGTTTGCGGACAGGTCCATCTGCGCACGCACGCGCGCCATGAACGCATCGATGACGGTGGACAGCGCCAGCACGAGCGACTGCGGCGTGTCGCGTGGAAGCCTTGCTCCATCACCGCTTCGCTGCAGCAACTTCGATGTTGGCGAGTCATCCATCTGCCTGATGGATTCTTCGACATCCCTGCGAGTCGCGCCTATGGGGTCGACACCCCATCTTCGGAGCTGCATGTTGCCGTCATGCCTGGATCAGTCCCCGGCGAATCGCGTATCGCGTGAGCTCGACCCGGTCGCGCATGCCGAGCTTTTCCAGGATGTTCTGGCGGTGTCGCTCGACCGTCTTGACGCTGATCACGAGTTCCGCCGCGATCTCCTTGGAACTTCGCGCCTCGGCGATCAGCTTGACGACCTGTAACTCGCGGGGGGTCAGCACGTCGAACGCATCGGCACCGCGTTCGACGTGGTCTCGGACCAGTGCGGTGACGACCGACGGGTAGAGGTACGACTCGCCGCGCAGGACTGTCCTGCAGGCGTCGATGATGTTGTCGTCCGCCTCTGCCTTCAGCACGTATCCGGATGCGCCCGCACGCAGTGCCTCGAAGAGGAACTGCTCGCTGTCGTACATCGAGAGCATGAGTACCCGGGTCTCCGGGCTTCGTTTCCGCAGTTCGACTGCAACCTGCATTCCGGTGAGCTTGGGCATCGAGACGTCCAGGATGGCCAGGTCGATACGCGTCCCGATCGCACGATCCAACGCTTCGAGGCCATCGCTCGCCTCCGCGACCACGTCGAGATCGGGCGCGGCTTCGAGCACCCGCGCCAAGCCCTGTCGTACCAGAGCGTGATCGTCGGCGATCAGGACTCGTGCTTCAAGGGGAATCGACATGTGCACCGGGCTCCCTTTTCGTGCGTCGTGCGCGACCCAGCGGGATCGCCAAGCGTACCTGCGTGCCACCGTCAGCGGCGGCGGAGATCGACAGTGCGGCGCCGATGAGTACCGCTCGCTCACGCATGCTTCGCAGGCCCGCCGATTGCGTCGATCGCTCGGAGATACCGATTCCGTCGTCACGTACGACGACGATGACGCGGGCGTCGCCGTCGGCTTCCGCCGTCAGCTCGACCGACGATGCCGATGCGTGTCGCGCGACGTTGGTCAGGCTCTCCTGGACGATGCGATACGCAGCAAGCTCGACCGCCGTATCCAGCTTCGGGATGTCCGATGCGATCCGGCACCGAACGCCGACGCCACTCATTCGCTCGAATGACGTAACGAGTTCCCGCAGTGCACTCGCGAGCCCGAGCTGGTCCAAAGATTCCGGTCGCAGCTCACGCGAGATTCGGCGCACCTCATCGAGCGCCTTGCGCACCGCTGCCTGCGCATGGGCGACGTGCTCGTCGCCGTGCGGCGCGACTCCCTTCAACTGCAGTAGCACGCCGGTCAGCAATTGCCCGACTTCGTCGTGGAGGTCTCGTGCGATTGCTCTTCGTTCCGCCTCCTGTGCCTCGAGCAAGCGGCGGCCCGCCTGTCGGCGCTCGTGCTCGAGGCGATCGAGCATCGAGTTGAATGCCTGCACGACCTGTCCGACCTCGTCGTCGTGTTCCACGAGCAATCGTTGATCCGGACGAAGCAGGTCCACCGCGTGCATCCGATCGACGAGCCGATGCATCGGCTGGAACGCACGTCGCAGCAACAGGAGATTCGCGGCAAGGAAAACGGTGAATCCGGCGATGACGATAATCGCTTCGGTGCGGGCGATCGGGGCACTGATCGTGACCGGACTGAACAGCAGCAATGCCGCCACGACCGACATCAACGCAGCATCGAGGGAAAAGACCCGCCAGAACAATCGTGTCTGATGACGTCGCACCCCTGCAACCTATCGATCCTTGACGATGGTCAGCTCAAGCGGGTCGGGCAGCGATCGAGCCTGCGACGAGGACCGACACCGGCGTCTCCGTCGCAATGCGATCCGCCATCGACGGCAATCGCCGGCGGGTTCGCCACCGTCGTGTTCGCGTCGCGCCCACGATGATCAGGTCAGCCGCTTCGTCGACTGCGATCTGTGCCAGTCGGTTCGCCACGTCGCCCACCGCGATGCGGCGCTCGGGACTTGCGGCCGATTCGTGCGGCTCCAAGAGTTCCGAAAGCTGGGCTCGGGCACCAGCGCGGTCTCGCCAGAGCCGCTCGTCCGTGTCCAGATCGATCGCGCCTTCCGCGCTACCCATGACCTCGATGACATGGACGACGACGAGGCGAAGTCGCAGGCGCCGACTGAGTTCGACCGCCGCCGAAAGCGCGCGCTTGCCGGCAACCGAGTCGTCCACTCCGCACAGGACAGTCCCGTTCATCTGATGACCTCCACTACGTTTGCCTGATCGTGCCGAGCGGGGGTGGCTACCGCAATGGTGGCTCCGCCTCATCACGTGGTTCTCCACCGCAAGATGGGGTCAAGAGCCCATGGTTCGGCAGCCGTCGACTCGCCACCATGTCAGTCACGCATGCGTCGCACGTCCCACCAACAGATCCGGAGGCATCGGATGGCTGACAGCAACGATCCAATCGTGATGACCGAAGCCGGCCATCACCGCCTCGCCGCGCGTCTTGAGCATCTTCAGAACACCGAACGACAACGCCTGGCATTGGCGGTCCGGGAGGTTCGCGAAGACGGCGAGCTGAATGAGAATCCCGCGTTGCTCGATGCGCTCGAGGAGCAGGCGGCGCTGGAGCATCGAATTGCGGACCTGCAGCGCAGGCTTGCGCGGACGATCATTGCGGCGTCCGCTCCGGACGGCCGGGCCGGAGTCGGAAGCGTAGTCAGCGTTCGTGACACCGAGACAGGAACGACGCTGAGCTTTCAGCTCGTCGGCGATGGTGAATCCGACCCAGACGAGGACAGGATTTCCGTCGCGGCCCCGATCGGCAGCTCGCTGCTGGGACGTCGCGCAGGCGACACGGTCGAGGTTGATTCGCCGCGGGGCCTCCAGCGACTGCTTGTCATGCAGGTCGAAGATCCAGCGGCTTGAAGTTGTGACCGCGCGTTGCGGGTGGTGGTGCCCCACGGGGGTGCGGGGCACGCCACCCGCCCGGTGCTCGCTTCATTGCTACGATGAAATCATGGACGAAGGCGGCGACCCGACATGCTGGCTGCGCCTGATCTGCAGCGAGTGCGGAAGGCTGAACGACGATGAAGCCGAAACCTGCGACTGCGACAGGGGCCCCGTCAGTCCGGATCCTGCGGCCCGGCGTACCGATACACGCACATCGGAGTCGCCGTAGGCTGCTGCAGGCGGCGAAGGAAGGCCTCTGCAACCCTCGTCGCTCGCAGTTTCGCTGTGATGGCAACCTCGCCGTCGAAGAGGTCGTCGACCGTCTGCGCCCAGATCGAGAGCCACCGTTCGAAATGCCTCGGCGTCAGCGGCAGCTGCGAATGGATGCGCGCGTGCGGCTGGAACGCCCCACCGCGGTATGAGCGCTCGCCGAGCAGCACTGTGGCCCAGAAGTCGCACATGACGGGCAGGTGCGCGTCGAGGTCCATGCGTGCGACATCCACGAATATCATGCGCAGCATCTCGTCCCGGAACGCACGCGAGTAGAATTCGACGACCAGGCGGCGAATGTCGTCGCGATCGATGATGTCGCCGCGAGGCGAATCGTGCAGGGTGTTCATGCGTTGCCTCGCCGGATCTCGATTCGGCCGCGGCGCAGGTGAATGGTGGTGAATCGCAGACCGTCCGGGCCTGCGACGAGCTCGCGACGCGTGCCTCTGGCCAGAGCGACCGTCAGGCCGCGAGTGAGTTCGTACGGGGTGCGCGCGGCGTCGTCATCGTGGATGATGAGCTGTCCTTCGCCCTCGATGACGACGTAGGTGATGTCGCGATCGATCGATGCCGGCTCGATGCGGCCCATGGCAGCGAGCGTGACGTTGGTGGCGTTGAGCTCTCCGAGCGCGAGCCCGTTCGCGCCGACCCCATCCTGGGGCGCTGCAAACCGGATGAACGACGGGTCGTCGCTGTCACGCGTCCCGACGTTCACCATCGGCGTTTCGCATTGCTCCAACGCCTGTTGCCAGCGCTGGAACAGATCACGTTCCTCCCAGCGGATGTGCGCGTGGAGCGCCTCGGCGAATTGGCGAGCGACCACGGCGTTGTCGGGATCCCGCTCCAAGGCAACTCGCAGCGTCCGAAGCCTCAGGTGTTCGGCTGCGACGCGAGCGGCGTCGTCGCCGTCCAGGCAACCGAGGTGCGAAACGAGCGGTAGCAGTTCGGCTTCCTCCGATGCCATGTGCGTTGCAAGCTCGCCAGCGGCGAAAGCGAGTGCGTCCTCGACGCAGGCGGCGAGCTCGGCCCGATCTCCGGCGCGCGCAGCTCGCCGCAAGCGGTGCGCCTGCGCGAGCCCATGTTGGTGCTCGTGGGAGAACGGAATCAGCCATGCATCACGCTTCATTGCTGGCCCTGCGTGGCGCGTGAAGCCGCTGCTGCGAGTGCGACGGAGGCCGTCGCCAGCGCGCCTACCTTGGCAACCTCAAGGCCGATGTACACGAGATGGTGTGCGCTCGGCGATACCTGCTCGCCGGCGATGCGAGCGTCCAGTCGCCGGTCAAGCACGGGTCGAACCGCCACGACCTGCACCAACAAGGCGGCGCATGCGAGCACGATCGCCCAGCGGGCGGCCGAGCCTGCGTCGGCGCCGAGCCCGAAGAGGGCGATCAGCAGGATCGCGCCTATGACAAGTTCGACGCCGTTGAGGGCGTGGAACACGATGCGTCCGATACCCAGGCCGCGTTCGAGCGTGATCTCGGGAGCGCGAAACTTCAGCGGGGTTTCGATGAACGAGATCGCGATGACCAGACCGAGCCAGGTTCCTGGCAACACTCGCACCATCACCTCGCCTGCATGACGCATGCGACCACACCCCTATTTACGTCGATTCATTATCGACTATATTACTGGCATGGGGAAGAGCTCGCAACCACACGTAGATCCGGTGAAGCCAGCGGCCGCAGCCGCACGCGTGCGTGCAGTGCTTGCCCAGGCGGAGACGCCGTTGACCGGCGCGCAGATCGCGTCGCGTGCCGGCCTGTCGGTGCAGGTGGTTCGTCATCACCTGCGCGCAATGCACGATGCGGGCACCGCGTACGTCACGCCGAATCGGCGCGTCGGCGCGGCCGGGCGCGGGCGCCCCTCACGCTCGTGGTCGCTCCGTCACGAAACCGATCCGCATGCGCTCGCGCTGGTCGCACGCGTGCTTGCAACGCTCATCGATGACCAGCAGTCATCACACATCGAGGACGAGCTTGAACGCCTCGGTGCGTCGCTCGCCCGCGAGGCCAGCCGGAGCCGCAATCCGCTCATGGCTGGGCTGTCGCGACTTGGGTTCTCCCCGCGGGCAATCGGTGACATCGACGGACGTGCATGTATCGAACTCGACTCCTGCCCATTCATCGACCCTGAACACGGTGTGACCGATACTCGCATTTGCCGGGTTCACCGCCTGCTTGCCAACGGCATGACGGACAAGCGACAACGTATCGACGAGCTTGAGATCAGCCAGCGCGGAGTGGGTTGTCGCCTGTACGTGA
>JBDHZF010000081.1:0-11218 GCA_039811765.1 Thermoleophilia bacterium
GCACGCCGCACAACGTGGGCTTCGACGTGGTCGACCAGCTCGCGGCCGAGACGCGCGCGAGCCTCGTCGCCAAGCACGAGGGGCTGTACGGCGTGGGGCAGGTGCATGACGCCGATGGCGACGTCGCGCTGCTCAAACCGCTCACCTACATGAACCTCAGCGGACGCAGCGTGAAGCCCGCGATGCACAAGCTGCAGTTGCAACCCGCGCGCGTGCTGGTGGTGCACGACGAGATCGATCTGCCGTTCGGGCAAGTGCAGGTGAAGGTCGGCGGCGGGCTCGCCGGCCACAACGGATTGAAGTCGATCACCGATTCGTTGTCCACGAAGGAGTTCGTGCGCGTGCGTGCGGGCGTCGGGCGGCCCGGCCTGGGCGATCGTCGCCCGATCCGCGACTGGATCCTCTCCAGCTGGGACCAGTCGCCCGACGAGGTGCGCATGCTCGTGGACAGCGCGGCGGCAGCCGTCGAACTGGTCGTGCGCCGCGGCGTGCGCGCCGCGATGAACACGGTCAACGTGCGCGATTCGTAACCATGGTCACATGACCATGGTACGATAAGTGCATGAGGCAGATCTCCGCGTCGAAGTTCAAGGCCACGTGTCTCGCGCTGATGGACGAGGTCCAACGCACGGGCGAACCGATCGTCATCACCAAGCGCGGCAAGCCAATCGGGCAGTTCCAGCCGATCTCGAGCGACCCGCCACCCAAGCGCAAGCTCGGCGGCATGGCAGGGACGGTGAAGTACGCGGAAGGATTCGATTTCACGGCGCCTTCGGGCGCTGAAAACGACTGGGGCTGGGAGTGGCCCGAGTGAAGTTCATATTGGACACGCACACATGGGTGTGGTCGATCGAGCAGCCCAATCGCCTCGCGCCACGGATCCGCGACATCGTGGAGGGCGGAGAACACGAGTTGGCGCTGTCGTGCATCACGTATTGGGAGATGGAATTCCTCGATCGCAAAGGGCAGGTCGATTTCGGCGGCGATGTGCGCTCGTGGATCGAGTTCGCCCACGGTGAATATCCGGTGACTGAGATTCCGATCGATCGCCGGATCGCCTTGGACAGCCAGTCGCCGGACCTCCCGGGCAAGGACCCGGCCGATCGCTTCATCGCCGCGACCACCCGTGTGACGGACGCGATCCTGCTGACGCACGACCAGCGTTTGCTCGATTCGTCGGCGGTGCCCACGCTCGCGATCTGACCTGCGATAGCCTGTGGTGTCGTGACCGCTCCGTCTTCCATCGCTGTTCGTGGCACTGCTGCCACGCCGCTCCTGCCCGTGGCGGCCGCGGCCGCTGCGAACCCAGCCGTCGAGGCGTGGGTCGCCGATGTGCGATCCGACGCGGATTCCGGTGCCGGTTCGGCGCGAGCGGGCGAGCAGGTCCTGCCGCTGTTGCTCGCCGCGGCGAACCTCGGACCGCTCGGCGCGGGCGGCGAGTTCGCTCCGGTAGACGAGCGGCCGATCCTGCTCGTGGTCGAAAGCGATGCGGACGCGGAGCGATGGGCCGAAGCGGCCGGCTGGTACGTGGGCGCCGATCGAGCCGCAGCGTACGTGTCGCGATCGGTACAGTACGGATCCGGCGTGGCACCGTCTCCAGCGCGCGTGGGTCTTCGCGAGCGAGCGCGTCGCGTTGCGCGCGCGAACGGCATCGTCGTGGCGTCGATGGCGGCGTTGCTGGAACGCGTGCCGCACGCAGCCTCGCGCCCCGAGCCGGTCGTCGTCACGACCACGGACACCATCGATCGCGACGAACTCGTGCGACGCCTGATCGACGCCGGATACGAGCGCGTGGAGCAGGCGGACGAGCGCGGGCAGCTCGCGGTGCGCGGCGACATCGTCGACGTGTACGGCACCACGACGCAGTATCCGGTTCGCATCGAGTTGTTCGACGACGAAGTCGAGGCAATTCGCCAGTTCTCGCCGTACACGCAGCGTTCGCTCGGCGCGCTCGATCGCATCGAGTTGATGCCCGCGAGCGAAGCGGTGGGCTTGGGCAGCGCCAGTGGTTGGTGGGATTCCCATCACGACGGCGAATCGCCGGAAGACCCCGTGATCGACGCGGCCGACGGTCGCCTCGAAGCCGCGTGGGACGCGCTCTCGGACGCGCACTTGCTGCTGTGGAACGGCGCGGGCGTGCAGCGCGAAGCCGACGATCTGCTCGCCGACCTGGAAGCGTCGATCGCGCACGTTCCGGACGGCGCCTACGTCGACCGTGTGCAGATCGCGAAACTGCTCGCCGCCGCGGATCGACTCGATGCGCTCGCGGTAGGCCAGCCGCACTCGTTCGAGGCGCAGCTTCCGGTGTTCGGATCGGTTGGCTTCGCAGAAGCGGAGAACGAACTCGCGGGACTCGTCAACCGCGGCTTGCGGGTCGTCGTCACGTTTCCGCACGCGGGCCACCTAGGACGCACGAACAAGCAGCTGCGCAAGGTCGACGGCCACGAACTGCACAAGACGCCGCTTCGCCTTCCCACGAGCGACGACGAGCTGGCCGCCGAGCGCGACGCGAATTCCGGACGCCCCGAGGCATGGTTGGCGATCTCCACGCTCGCGAACGGCTTCGTCTCCAAGCAGCTCGGGCTCGCAGTCGTGCCGAGCGGGCGCCTGTTCCGCACGCGCGCGACCGGCACCGATGCCGGCGCCGCCGGGGCGAGCGGCCGCATCGGCCAAGCGATGCAGGCGTTCACCAGCCTGCGCTTGGGCGACTACGTGGTGCACGAAGACCACGGCGTGGCGCGCTTCGCCGGCTTCGAGACCAAGACCGTCGCCGGCGTCACTCGCGACTACCTGAAGCTCGACTTCAAGGGCGACGACAAGGTGTTCGTCCCCCATGAGCAGATGGGCAAAGTCACGCGCTACGTGGGCGCGGACGGTGGCGCGCCGACGCTCAGCAAGCTCGGCGGCAAGCGTTGGGACCAGCTCAAGAACCGCGCCAAGCAGGCCGTGTTCGAACTCGCCGGCGAGCTGCTCGCGCTGTATGCGAAGCGATCGCGCGCGGCAGGGCACGCGTTCCCCGAGGATGACGAGGTGATGGAGCGGTTCGAGCTCGCGTTCCCGTACGAGGAGACCGAGGACCAGCTCACTGCGATCGGCGCGGTGAAGCACGACCTCGAACAGCCGCACCCGATGGATCGATTGATCGTCGGCGACGTGGGCTTTGGCAAGACCGAAGTAGCGATGCGCGCCGCGGTGAAAGCGGTGTCCGGCGGTCGGCAGGTGATGGTGCTCGTGCCCACCACGGTGCTCGCCGACCAACACCTGCGTTCCTTCCGCGAACGCATCGGCGAATTGCCAGTCACCGTCGACATGGTGAGTCGTTTCCGCACGCCCAAGGACACCAAGCGGATCCTCGAGGAGTTCGGCGCGGGCAAGGTCGACATCCTCATCGGCACGCACCGAATCCTGAGTCGCGACGTGCTGCCAAAGGACCTCGGCTTGGTGATCGTGGACGAGGAGCAGCGTTTCGGTGTGGCGCAGAAGGAGCTGCTGCGCCAGATGCGCCTCGAAGTGGACGTGCTCGCGCTCAGCGCAACGCCGATTCCGCGCACGCTGCACATGAGCCTTGCCGGGATCCGCGACATCACCGTGATCGAGACTGCGCCGCATGGTCGCCGACCGATCGCCACGCACGTGGGCGAGTACGACGAACAGCTCGTGAAGATGGCGATCGAACGCGAGCTGCAGCGCGATGGGCAAGTGTTCGTCCTGCACAACCGCGTGGAGACGATTGACGAGGCCGCGGCGAAGATTCGTCAGATCGTGCCTGACGCGCGCGTGGCGGTGGGGCACGGGCAGATGAGCGAGAAACAGCTCGAAAGCGTGATGCTCGGGTTGATGCGTCGCGACTTCGACGTGCTCGTGGCGACGACGATCATCGAATCGGGTCTCGACGTGCCCACCGCGAACACGCTGGTGATTGATCGAGCGGACGCGCTCGGCATGAGCCAGCTCTACCAGATTCGTGGGCGCGTGGGGCGCTCCGAGCGCAGCGCGCACGCGTATTTGTTCTATCCGAGCGCGCGCGAATTGAGCGAGGAGGCGCGTGCGCGCTTGACCACGCTGTCGGACTTCACCGATCTCGGCTCAGGCTCGAAGATCGCGATGCGCGACCTCGAGCTGCGCGGCGCGGGCAACCTGCTGGGTGCGGAGCAGTCCGGGCACGTGGCCGCGATCGGCTTCGAGCTGTACATGGACATGCTCCAAGCCGCCGTGGCCGACATGAGCGGCGAACCGATCGTCGAAGAACAATCCGCGCTGATCGAGACGAAGCTGCACGCGTACGTACCCGCCGACTACGTGGCCAGCGAGGCGATCAAGATCGATTTGCATCGACGGATTGCGCTGGCGCGCAGCGAGGAGTCGCTGGAGACGCTGCTCGAAGAACTCGTGGATCGATTCGGCGAGGTGCCCGAGCCGGTCGCGAACCTCGTCGACCTCGGGCGAGTGCGCTTGCTGCTGCAGCGCATCGGCGCGCGCCGGATCGTGGTGGGCACGCCGAAGGTGGCGTTCGCGCCCGTCAACCTCAGCTCCACGCAGCTCGGCTACCTAAAGGCCGACGCGCCGTGGGCCGTCTACAACGCGAACTCCGGCGAACTCGCCGTGCGCGTGCTCAAGCGCGAGGAAGCCGCCCCGAAGGCGATCGAGCTGCTGCGCGCCACTGCGCGAATCCTCGGCCGCTAGCGAGGCGTGGCCGTCATCACGTGAACCGAGACCGCGCTTCGGGGAACTCGGACCATGACTGCGGGGAGCGGTATTGGTAGGTTCCTCGCCGTTGCGCACACGACCAATGGTGCGCGCCCATGATTCCAGGTTCCAACTGAAGGAAGTTTCCGCAATGCGCCTCGTACGGATCACTGCCCGCACGATTCTCCCGCTCGCGCTCGCCGCGTTCATCGCCACGGGTTGCGACGGCTCGTCGCTCGGCGGCGGCATCCCGTCGAACGCGATCTGCACGGTCGACGGCACCGCGATCCGCAAGTCCGATTTCGACCGGATGTGGTCGACGGCGCAGAACGGCTACAAGCAGCAGGGGACCGAGTTCCCGAAGAAGGGCACGACCGAGTACTCGGACCTGCGCAACCAGCTCGTCGACTACATGATCCAGCAGAAGCTGCTGATCAACCAATCCGAGAAGTTCGGCATCGAGATCTCCGACAAGGACATCGACAAGGGCGTCAAGGATCTCAAGAAGCAGGTCGCGAACGGCGACGAGAAGGAATTCGAGAAGCAGATGAAGGCCGCGGGCTACACGATGGAGCAGGTCCGCAAGGACATCGAGTTCGAGCTGCTCTCGAAGAAGCTGTACGCCCGTGTGGTGAAGGACATCGAGATCTCCGACAAGGAAGCCAAGAAGTTCTACAACGAGAACAAGGACCAGTTCACCACGAAGGAATCGCGCGCGGTGTCGCACATCCTCGTGAAGGACAAGGCCAAGGCGCAGTCGATCTACGAGCAGGTGAAGGACGGCAACGAGAAGACGTTCGCCAAGCTCGCGAAGGCGAACTCGACCGATCCCGGCTCGAAGGACAAGGGCGGCGACCTGGGCGAGATCCAGCGTGGCCAGACCGTGCCGGAGTTCGACAAGGCCGCGTTCGCGCTCAAGACGGGCGAGGTCTCCGAGCCGGTGAAGTCCGACTACGGCTATCACGTGATCCTCGCGACCGGCGACATCAAGCCGGAGAGCGTCAAGAAGTTCGACGACGTGAAGAGCGACATCAAGAAGCAGCTCAAGAGCCAGCAGGAAGGCGATCGCTACAACGAGTGGATCAAGGACATTCGCAAGGACGCGGAGAACGACGTCGAGTGTCGCGACGCCTACACGTGGACCCAGACCCAGACCGAGGACGAGAAGGCCAAGTCCACGAAGGAAGCCGAGAAGAAGGCCAAGGAAGCTGCCAAGAGCGACGAGGACGCCAAGTCGGACGATGACGCGAAGGACGACGACGCCAAGGCGGACGACGCCAAGTCGGATGCCGACGCGAAGGACGATTCGAGCAGCGAGGACAAGTGACGACAGTCCCCGTTCCGAAGTTGGAAGATCGTGACGGCGGCGCCCTCGGCGCCGCCGTCGCTGCGCTGTGGCAGCTCACGCTGCTGCTGCGCGAGCATTGTCCATGGGACCAGGCGCAGACGGCAGGCACGATCGTGCCGCACACGCTGGAGGAGGCGTGGGAGGTCGCCGACGCGGCACGGGCCGCCGAAATGGCGATCGCCGCAGGCGAGGATCTGGATCTCGCCGATCTCGAGGACGAACTCGGCGACCTGCTCTTTCAAGTGAGTTTTCTCGCGATGTGGTGCGGCGAGCGCACGGGCGGCGCGATCGACATGGGTAGCGTGGCAAAACGGATCTTCGACAAGCTCGTGCGGCGTCACCCGCACGTGTTCGGTTCCGAGGCGAGCGGCGACACCGAGCCGCAGGTCGAGGCGCAGACCGCGGACGAAGTGCTCGTGCACTGGAATCGCATCAAGCGCGACCGCGAGGAGCGATCGCTCTTCGGTGGCATCCCGAACTCGATGCCGCCGCTTGCGCGTGCGCGCAAAGTGCAGTCGAAAGCCGCGGGCATCGGATTCGAATACGGCGACATTCGAGGCGCGCTCGCCGATCTCGAATCCGAAGTGGGGGAGCTTCGCGAAGCGATCGACGCCGCCGAGCGGGCGGGATCGATGCCGAGCGGCAGCGGCGATCTGCCCGATCCGCACGTGGAGTCCGAACTGGGCGACGTGCTGTACGCGGCGGTGAACGTGGCTCGCTTCGCGCGGGTCGAGCCCGAACTCGCGGTCGCCGATTCAACGCGAACGTTCCAACAGCGCGTCGAGCGAGCGATCGAACTGGCGGACGCCGACGGCGAAGATTTCGCGCAATTGCAATTGGACGATCAGGAACGTTGGTACCAGCGCGCGAAGGAGACCCTGCGATGAGCGACGACATCGACGACCTCGGCGGCGACGACCTGTGGGATCGCATTGGCGGACCCACGCCGCCGCAGCCGGAGCAGCCGTCGGATGAAGACGACGAGCCCGTGGTCGTGGACCTCGGCCCGGCGGTGCGCGCGACGTTCCTGATCCGAGCCGAGAAGGTGCCCGTCGCGCCATGGGCGCAGGGCTGGCGCGTCGGCTCGATCGGCCCCGAGAACGGGCACGTCACGCTCGTGTGCGAACACGACATCGACCTCTCGCCCGTCGCGCAGCTGAGCGCGATCACCGGGATCCTCGGCACGCTCAAGAGCGCGCAGCTCGACGTCGTGTGGTGGACCATGCAGACCCGTGGTCCGCTCGAACTCGACAAGCCCGACATGGACGCCGAACTGCAACAGCTGCTCGACGGCGACAACGATCCCGAATAGCGGCGAGAGGGGGCTTTACAGCGTCGCGAACCCGTCGTACCTTCGAGATGCGTGGCAGTGCGCGCCGCTCGCCGAACTTGCGGTGCGCCTGCAGCCGATACGCATCGAGGGGGAATCGCCAGATGAGCTGCTGCACGACGGGAACGTCGGTGCTGACGTCCACCGTTTCGCAATGCGGGATGTCGCAATCGAGCGACGTTGCCGCGGCGAACGGCGGAGGAGACACCGTCGCCGCCACAACGACCACGCCCGCGACGTCCACCGCGACCGAACAAGCAACGACGGGCGCGAAGACAACCGCCGAATTGGTGAACGACTTGAGCGTGGCCGTCACGAACCTGACGAACGCCGTCACCCAGCTCGCGCAGTCGATGGCCGCGAGCGCGCCGGTCGCGACGACCGTGAGCGCCGGTGGGGATGTTGCGACCGCGCCCACGTCCACAAACGCGACCTCGACCGAAACGCCAACGCAGGTCGTGCAGCAGACGCCGACGCAAACCCCCACCCAGACTTCGGTGGAACAATCGTCGACGCAATCCACCGAGCAGACGTCGAAGAAGAAGACCAAGAAGAAGACCGCGTCGAAGAAGCAGCTCACCGCCGAGCAGAAGGCGTTCGTGAAGAAGTGGGTCACCGGCGACGTCAGCGACAAGCAGCTGAACCAGGACCTGCTGTATCGCGTCGCGCAGGTCGGCGCGCGCGTCGGCAAGAAGGTGCAGGTCGTCGCCGGATATCGCAGCGTCGCCGAGCAGCGCGTGCTCTACAACCGCTACAAGGCGGGCAAGGGCAATCTCGCCGCCAAGCCCGGCAAGTCCAATCATCAGGAAGGCAACGCGATCGACGCGAAGATCGGCGGTGTGTCGCTCGCGCGCAATGCGAAGGCCAAGCAGGCCGCGTTCGATCTCGGACTGCATTTCCCCGTGAAGGGCGAGCCTTGGCACACCGAGATCAAGGACTGACGTGAACGAACGGTGAAACCGCGCGTGCGCGGTTGCCGATCGCGCCCGGGTGCGCGAGTATCCTTTCGACCGCAATCGCGCCCGAAGGGAAACCACCGTGAGCACCACGATCCGTCGCGTCCACGCACGCCAGATCCTCGATTCGCGAGGCAATCCCACCGTCGAGGTGGATGTGGAGGTCGATGGCGGGTTCGGTCGCGCCGCAGTTCCCAGCGGCGCATCCACCGGCACGCACGAAGCCGTGGAACTGCGCGACGGTGGCGAAGCGTGGATGGGCAAGGGCGTCACGAAGGCCGTGGCGAACGTCAACGGCGAGATCGCGTCGGCGCTCGTGGGCACGGACGCCAGCGACCATGCCGCGATCGACGCGCGCTTGATCGAACTCGACGGCACGCCCAACAAGGGACGCCTCGGCGCGAACGCGATCCTCGGCACGTCGCTCGCGTTGGCACGCGCGCTCGCCGCGGCGCAGGGCGTGGAGGTGTGGCAGTGGCTGCGCGACGCCTACGCGATCGACGCGCCTGCCGTGCTGCCGGTGCCGATGCTGAACGTGATCAACGGCGGCGAGCACGCCAACAACGCGATCGACGTCCAAGAGTTCATGATCGTGCCGCATGGCTTCGATCGATTCTCGGACGCGCTGCAAGCAGCCGACCGAACGTTCCACGTGCTCAAGAAGGCGATCGATGCGCGCGGGCTAAGCACTGCCGTGGGCGACGAGGGCGGGTTCGCGCCGAACCTCGGCTCCAACGTCGAAGCGCTCGACCTGCTCGTTGAAGCTATCGGCGCTGCGGGCTACGAACCGGGCACGCAGATCTCGATCGCGCTCGACGCCGCGGCCACCGAGTTCTTCAAGGGCGGCCGTTACGAGATGGCGGGCGACGGCACGAGCCTCGACGCGGAGGGCATCGTCGCGATGTACGAAGCGTGGGCCGAGCGTGCGCCGATCGTCTCAATCGAGGATGGCGTGAGCGAGGACGACTGGGACGCGTGGAAGCTGATCACCGAGCGGCTCGGGGATCGCATGCAGCTGGTCGGCGACGACCTGTTCGTCACCAATCCCGCTCGCTTGCAGGAGGGACTCGACTCGGGCGTGGCGAACGCGATGCTCGTGAAGGTCAACCAGATCGGGTCGCTCAGCGAGACGATCGCCGCGATGCGCCTCGGCGCCGATCACGGCTATCGAAACGTGATGAGCCATCGCAGCGGCGAGACCGAGGATGCGATCATCGCGGACCTCGCGGTCGGCACGGGCTGTGGCCAGATCAAGACCGGCGCGCCGAGCCGCAGCGACCGGGTCGCCAAGTACAACCAGTTGCTGCGCATCGAGGAACAGCTCGGCGACGCCGCAACCTATGCGCGACCGTTCGCGACAGCGCCCGCTGCCGCAAGCGCTCGCTGAAAGCAGACGATGGTCGACATTCACATTCCCGCGCAAGACGCGCGCCGGATTCGTCACACGAAGATCGTTTGCACGATCGGACCAGCCACGAGCGAGCACGACGTGCTCAAGGAAATGATGCTCGCCGGCATGAACGTGGCGCGCTTGAACTTCTCGCACGGTGCCTACGAAGCGCATGCGAGCGTGGTGCAATCGATCCGCGCGATCGCCAAGGAGCTCGGTCGACCAACAGCGATCCTCGCTGATCTGCAAGGCCCGAAGATCCGCGTCGGTCAGATGCCCGGCGAGCGAGTGCTGGAGACGGGCGCGGTGATTACCGTGCTCACCAAGAACCTGCCCGCGCCAGAGGATCTCGGCCCGGACGAGCTGCCCGTGAAGCTGGAAGCGCTGAGTCGCAGCGTGGAGCCAGGGTCGACGATCATGCTCGCCGACGGCTCGATCCGTCTGCGCGTTCGCGACGTGCACCTCGTCGACGGCACGATCGAGTGCCTCGTGGAGGAGGGCGGTCCGATCTCCACGGCGAAGGGCGTCAATCTCCCCGACGTGGAGCTCGACATCCCCTCGATCACCGAGAAGGACGTCGCCGACTTGGAGTTCGCGCTCGCGCAGGGCGTCGACTACGTGGCGTTGAGCTTCGTGCGCAGCCCCGACGACGTGGAACGATTGCGCCAGCTGATCGCGGACGGCACGCCCGCGGGCAAGCCGCGCCCGCAGATCATCAGCAAGATCGAGAAGCCGCAGGCGGTGGATCGCTTGGACGACATCCTCGCCGCGAGCGACGGCGTGATGGTGGCGCGTGGCGACCTCGGCGTGGAACTCGGCCCGGCGGACGTGCCGCTCGTGCAAAAGCGCATCATCCGTCGCGCGAACGAGCTCGGGATCCCGGTGATCACCGCCACGCAGATGCTCGAGACGATGACGCAGAACGCGGAGCCCACGCGCGCCGAAGCGAGCGACGTTGCGAACGCGGTGCTGGACGGCACCAGCGCGGTGATGCTGTCGGGCGAAACCGCGGTTGGCAAGTATCCGGTGCACGCGATACGCATGCTCGATCGAATCGCTCGCGCAGTGGAACCGGCGATGCCGATTCCGCAGACGTACCTCGAAGTGGGGCGCACCACGAGCGTGCCGCAGGCGCTCGCCGACACCGCGTGCGAAGTTGGCGAGCTGCTCGACGCCGCCGCGATCGTGGTGCTCACCGAAACGGGACGCACGGCGCGCCAGGTGTCGCGCAATCGACCGCGCCGACCGGTGATCGCCGCGTCGCGTGACGTGAACGCCTGCCGCCGATTGGCGCTCGATTGGGGAACCGTCCCCGTGCTGATCGGCGAGCTTCCAGAGGGCGGCGATCCGATTTGGACCGATTCCACGACCGCCGCGAAGCTGAGCGGGCTCATCTCGCCCGGCGAGCGCGTGGTGTTCACCGCTGGCACGATCGCCGGCCAGCCTGGCTACACGAACATGCTGAAGGTCGAGGAGTTCGCGTCGATCTGAGGCGCGCGATCAGTCGT
>JBDHZF010000082.1:0-11189 GCA_039811765.1 Thermoleophilia bacterium
ACTCGTCGATCACGAGGGCCATGTGGCTCTTGGAGCGGCGGAAGTCCGCGAGCAATCCAGCGAGCGACTTGCTCTCCGGCACCACGTGCGCGGGGCGCAACAGGCTCTCCACGCGCACGCGATCCTTGCCTTGCTGCTCGGCGGCGGTGAACAGGTCGCGGATGTGCAGGATGCCGATCACGTCGTCCATCGAACCGCGGTAGATCGGGTAGCGCGTGAACGGCTGGCCGGCCACCGCCGCAAGCAACTCGGTGGGGGGCATGTCCACGGGGAAGCCGATCACGTCGGGGCGCGGCACCATCACTTGGGCGACGTCGGTGTCGGCGAAGTCGAAGACGTTGTAGAGCATCTCCTGCTCGCTCGCTTCGAGCACGCCGCCCTTGCTGGGCTGCGACACGAGCATCTTCAGTTCTTCCTCGGAGTGGATGAGGTGCATCCCGGGCGCAGGCTCGATGCGGAACAGGCGAAGCAGCAGGTCGGCGCTGCCGTTGAACAGCCACACGACGGGGATGAACAGCTTGCGCAGGAACGACACGATCGGGATCGCGAACAGCGAGATGCGCTCCGCCTTCTGCAGCGCCATGTTCTTCGGCGCCACCTCGCCCACGACCACGTGGAGGTACGTGAGCAGCGTGAAGGCGATCACGAACGCGACGACGTGCACCGTGGCGCTGGAGAGGCCGAGTTCTTCGAACGGCCCACGCAGCAAGCTCGCAAACGCAGGCTCGCCGAGGAAACCGATGCCGAGCGAGCACATCGTGATTCCGACCTGGACCGTGGACACGTACTGGTTGATGTCGTCCAGCGCGAGCTTCACCATGCCGGCGCGGCGCGAGCCTTCGTCGGTGAGTTCTTGGATGCGCGTGCGACGCACGCTCACGAGCGCGAACTCGGACGCGACGAAGAAGCCGTTCAGCAAGATCAGGACGATCGCGAGCGGCAAAGCGAGGCTAGCGTCCATGGACGCCCCTCGCGGCAGGTGTCACGCCTCGTGGCGCGCTCGATGTACTCGACGGATCTTCGTCCATGTGGCTATCGCGAATCAGGATACCAGTGCATCTTCGGCATGCGCGGCGATTCCCTGCGATCGAATCGGTGAATTCCTACCCATTGGGCGGCCGACGCATGCAGCCGGGGCGAAATCGTAAGGGTGTCCATACAACTGCCGCATGGCGCGGCGAGGCGGCGTATCGTGGCCGTCATGCAGATCCCCGCCGCGTCTACAGCACCCGTCGCCACCACAGCTCCGCAATTCCCGTTCCCGGTACCGGGAGACGGTTCCACAGTGCTCGCGCAGTTCAGCTACGCGATTCGCGGGCCGCAGGGGATGCCGCGCATGGCGTTGATCGAGGCGAAGGCATGGCCGCGAGTCTCGTACCCGGTGCGCGGGTCGTTCGACGACGCGGTCGCCGCTGCGAAACTGCACGCCGCGAGCGAGGTGAAGGACGGCATCCACAACGTGCCGGTCAACCAGGCGCATGGCGTGTTGCAAGCCGCCGACGGCACGTTCGCGATCGTCCCGCTCGGTGGCGATCATCGCGAGCAGGAAGGGCCGCTCTTCGTGGACGGGCGCATGTTCGAGGCGGCCGCGCTCTCGCTGCAGGTCACGCGCAGCGTCGCGCAGCTCGTGGCGGTCGTGGGCAAGGACCGCGTGCTCGACTTGCGCCACAACGGCAGCGCGTTCGTCGCGCCCGCCAACCAGAACCCCCCTCGCCCCTGACAAACGCCACTCGCCCCTGGCGTTTTGTGGCGCGACGCGACATTTCGTCGGGGTGGTCGGTGCTGAGTGGCGTGGCCCGGTGCGACCGCGCGACGGCAATTGGCGGCCATCGCGGGGCCGGTGCACTGACCGATTGGCCGCGCTCGTGGGACGCTCCGGTGCATGAGCATTGCCGTAGCACCATCCGCAGCCCAGGCCGTCGCGGCCGCCGCCCCGGCGCCCAAGGCCGATCCGCCCGCGACCACACCGAAGCAGTGGGACGCCGCGCCGCCGATCACGCTCAAGGCCGGCGTGAACTACACCGCGAGCATCGCCACCACCGATGGCGTGCTCGGCGTGCAGCTGCTCCCGGGCGCCGCGCCCGTCGCGGTGAACAACTTCATGTTCCTCGCCGGACAAGGCTTCTACAAGGACGTGCCGATCCACCGCATGATCCCCGGCTTCATGTTCCAGAGCGGCGACCCCACTGGCACGGGCACGGGCGGGCCGGGCTACACGATCAAGGACGATCCGGTGCCGGACGCGCTCGACTACCGCACCGGCGTGCTCGCGATGGCGAACACCGGCGCGCCCAACAGCGCCGGCAGCCAGTTCTTCGTCATGCTCGGCAAGAACGACCTGCCGAAGACCTACAGCATCTTCGGCTACGTCACCGAGGGTGGCGACGTGCTCTCGAAGATCAACGCGCGCGCAGTGACCGACAACGGCGAGGGCGAGCAGTCCAAGCCGGTCGATCCGATCTTCGTGAAGGACGTCACCGTCACCGAGACGCCCGTCACGCCGCCGCCGGCGAAGAGCTGATCCCGCTCGCGCTCACGAGTCGAGATGCGTGTGCCGGAACCCGTCGGATTCCTTGAGGCCGTAGCCGAGCGCCCTGTCCACGCCGATGTGGAACCACCAGAGTGGCGCTAGAAACAGCGCCCACTGCCGATCCGCGACGAGCGCGACGATCGTGATCGCGGCGGGCAACACCATCGCGTGAATCGCGTTGTAGCTCCACGCGCCGATCCGCGGCCCGAACACGTAACCGACCGCGCTCGCGTCGAACGCGAGAAACAGCGCGAGCAGCCACCACCACGTAAAGCCGAATTCGACGAAAGCCATGCATGCGACGATCGCGATCGCCGCGCCTTCCAGTCGCTGAATCCATGTGGTCGCACGCATCGGTCGCCCCCGTCAATAGTCCTGGCGCACCGGGTGGACGACGAGTTCGTCGACGACCGCGTGCGCCGGGCGCGTGGCCATGAACACGATCGCTTCGGCGACGTCGCTCGGGCGCAGCACCCAGTCGTCTCGCTCCGATGGCTTTCCTCCGGCGAACGCCGTGCCGACCATCCCTGGCAGCACCGCGCCAACCCGAACTCCATGCGGACGCGCCTCGACGCCGAGCGCGAGGCTGAGCGCGTATTGCGCGAACTTCGACGCGCAATACCCGCCGCCGCCCGCGAACACGCGCTTGCTCACGTCCGAGCACACGTTCACGATCCATCCGTCGCCGCGCTCGACCATCCCGGGCAGGACGGCTCGGGCGCACAGGAAGCTGCCGGTCGCGTTGACGTCCAGCATCTGCTGCCATTGCTGCAGCGACATGTCGACGATCGGGTTCCAGCTCCCAACGCCCGCGTTGTTGACGAGACCGTCGACGCGGCCGAATCGCTCGATGGTCCGTGCGACGAGTTGCTCGACGTCCGTTTCGGACGACACGTCGCACGCAACGGCACGTGCGCTCGGCAGCGCCGAGGCGACCGCCTCGAGCTCGTCGACGCGACGTGCCGCGAGCACGACGCTTGCGCCCGCGTTCGACAACGCGGTCGCGGCAGCGCGGCCGATGCCCGACGACGCGCCCGTGACGATCGCGACTTGGTCCTGCAGCGGAAGCGCATCCATGCGGAAACCCTATCGGCCGCGCACGAGCAAGCCGAGTTCCGCGCGCCCAACGTGCCCATGCTCGTCGTGGAGCGCGACGCTGGTGAGGCCTTGTCCGCTCGGCCCGAACGCCACGCGCACGTCCATCCCCGTCCACTCGCCCGTGGGTTGGCGCAGCAGGTGGATCGTCAGGTCGAGGTTCGGAAACTGCCATGCGGCGGGGTCTTCGCGGATCGCAGCGCCGTTTGCGGTATCCACCACCAGAACCCACCGGGCGAATGCTGACGATTGCTCGCCGGCAACGATCGAACGCGTGGCGCGCATCCACACGCGTGCGCGACCAGGGGCGGTGTCGCCGACCGCGCGAAGCTCGATCGAGTGCACGTAGTCGCCGGGCCAGCGATCGTCCATCTCGATTTCGCGGCACTCGCTCGGCGCAGGCAGTTGATCGTCAGTGCCGCCAGCGACCGCGCGCGTGTCCGAGCGCGCGAGACGCCACGCTTGCACGCGCAGGACCGGGCGACCGTGCTGGCTGATCGCGCCCTCGACCAGCTCCACCGATCGACCCGGGCGCAGCACCGAGAACGACAGCTCGACCGGCGTGAAGTCGATCACGCCGAGGTAGTCGAACGTCAGCCGCGACAACCCCAGGCCATCGGCGGACCCGCGCTCGTTCAGCCACTGCTCGAGCGCGTGCACGAGCAGGCCGTTGACCGGCGCCACGTGGAGTTCGTTCGGATTCCATGCGCCCGAGCATGGCTGCTCGGGCTGGAACGTGCGCTCGCCGATGCGCGTGAAATAAGCGTCGTGGTTCACGGCCGCAATCGTATCGAGCGGATTGCCTGCTCGACTGCGCGGGCAGATCACAGGCATGTCCGAATCTTCGTTCGACACGTACTTCGCGACGCTTCGATCGCGTCGCGTCTCGATCCGAAGGTGGTGTCAAAGGGCACGATTCGCTTCACGGTCGACGCGCCGCTCGAGGACGAACTCGTGTTGGACCTCGTCGCCGCGCGTCGTGCGGAAGTCGACGGCTGACACGGCATTGGCGACTGCCGCATGATGCCGTTGGACTCTGTACATTTGGTCGACCATCGAACCGGTCGAAGAGGAATGACATGCGTCTCGCCTACAGCCCCATCGCAAACGCTTCGCAAGCTCGCGCGACAATCGCGGACGGCATTGGAGACATCGCAAACGCGACGGAAGTCGTCGAGCGAATCCTGAAGCCGAGCGTGTCCGACGTGGACATGGTTTCCTGCGCGCGAGGATTTCTCGGTCTGCATGGCCGGTCGCTCGACGGGGCGTACGCGAAACTTCGAGCTGCATGGGACTGGACGAGCGCCGTCGACGACGCCAGCGCCGCGACCGTTGCGCTTCGCACCGCGCTGCGCCAGATCGAGCGATTCACGAACATGGGAACGCGATTCTCTAGCTACGACACTGTGGGAACGACCCGCGAGATGCTCGAATCGATGCATTCGTGGGGCACGCAAGCGCACCGGCAGGCTCGCATCGCCTTCGCGGCGCTGGGGCGTTGAACCAAGCTCATCGCCGTTGTGGCAGAGTGATCGTGGCGCAGGTGTGTCCAGCGATCGATCCAAGCGTCACGTTGCCCCCCATTGCGCGCATCGCGGAGCGAGCAAGTCCCAATCCCAAGCCAGCGCCTGTGCCAGACGCTGCCTCGGGTCCGCGCGCGAACGGAGCGAACAGTTCGTCGGCATCGCCAATGGATCCCGAATCGAACACCTTGACGACCGTGCCGTTGACGCCTCCTTCGACGAAAACGCGCACAGGTGCGCTGCCGTGTATCACCGCGTTTTCGAGCACGTTGTCCAGCGCACGGGTAAGCGAGGCCGCGTGCGCGCTGGCGTGAACGCGTTGCGGCGCCGAGACGGCGATTGCCTCATCGAGCATGAACCGCCGCGTCGCTTGCCGAGCTCGATCGCGCGCGATCGCTGCGACGTCGACCTGCTGGACCTCCAGCGGGGCATCGTTCCGCACGAGTTCCAAGAGTTGCTCTGCAACGGTGGAAAGGTGCCGTGCCTCTTCCTCGATCGAATGCAACGCCATCGTGATCGCTCTGTCCGGCTTCCCGTCCAAAGCAAGTTCGATCTCCAGCAGGATCGTCGCAACGGGCGTTCGAAGCTCGTGCCCTGCTTCAGCGAGAAGACGTCGCTCGCGTGCGACGTGCGCGTTCTGTCGCGCGAGCAATCCCTCGAACGTTCGCGCGAGCCGGGAAATCTGGTCGTCGGCGCCAGTGTAGCCCAGCACCGGATGCTGAGCGTCGGGTCGATAGGCCTGCGCCACGGCGCGCAACTTCTCGACAGGGCGTAGCGCGGCGGCGATCAGCGCCCATGCGATGAGCGTTCCGACAACGATGAGAACGAACATGCCAACGAGCAGGTGGTCGCGCAGCGAATCCCCAAGCAGTTCTGCGTGACCTGCGCTCAGGTCGGCAATGCGTCGCAGGGAGAGTTCCTGCTGATCGTGAACCCACCACACAGCTCCGACGCACACGACGGTCAACCCAGCCGCGAATGCCAACGCGAGCCGGAGAGCGATGGGAATTCGGCCGATCACGACTCGACCTGAATCCGGTATCCGAAGCCGCGATCGGTCGTGATCGTCGTGTGGCCGAACGGGGCGATGCGACGTCGCACTCGTCCGACGAGCACGTCGAGTTGATTGTCGGTCGTGAACTCATCTTCGGGCCACAGCGCATTGCGGAGCTGCTCGCGC
This sequence comes from Thermoleophilia bacterium, assembly GCA_039811765.1. Lineage (GTDB taxonomy): Bacteria > Actinomycetota > Thermoleophilia > Gaiellales > SKUG01 > JAGQUL01. Next base: position 6,329 of record JBDHZF010000082.1, read on the forward strand.
GAAACCGGCCGACCGCGAGCTCGCAACAACAACGCCACGAAGAGGCTCTCCTGAGGTCGAAGCTGCACGCGGATGTCTCCCGCGAGCAGCTCGCGGAGTTCCTCGTCTAGAGCCAGCGGGCCCAGTCCCAGCGAGCTTGGCGACGAGGAACGACTTGGCGCGTCTCGAAGCAGCGCGCGGATGCGGGCATGCAGTTCCTTTAGCGCGAACGGTTTGGTCAGGTAGTCGTTAGCTCCTGCGTCGAGGCCTTCGATGCGTTCGTCCACCGCTGCTCGCGCTGTGAGCATGATGATTGGCGTCATGTCCCCGAGTTCGCGCATTGCACGGCACACGCGCATCCCGCCAGTCCCAGGGAGGGTTCGGTCGAGTACGACCACGTCCCAGCGATGCGGTGGCGTCAACATTTTCAGGGCAACGTCGCCACGATCGGCGATGTCGGACAACCATCGCTGCGATTCGATGCCTCGTTGGACCAACGACGCGAGTTTGGCGTCGTCTTCGACGATCAAGACGCTAATGGGCTCGGTGGTTTTGGACACACGCAAATCGTAGCGCGGATCGACTTCGTCAAATTCGGCGCGTGACAGGTTCGGGACAGGTTGCGTTGGTACGGTCGAGGCATGACAGCATTCATGATTCTCGGTCTTCCGGCCCACCCGCTCGTCGTCCACGGCGCCGTCGTGGGGATCCCTCTCGCCGCGCTTGGAACGATCTGCTACGTGCTGCGCCCCGCGTGGCAAGATCGCATTGTCTGGCCTGTGCTTGTCACCGTGGCGTGCGCGTGGTTCTTCGCGATCATGGCCGGGTCCACGGGCGAGACCCTCGAACATGCGCTCAAGGAGTCCCATTTCATCGAAGAACATGCCAAGTGGGCCGATCGCCTCGGCATCGCCATGCACGCGCTCGGAACTTCCGCGGTCGTCATGCTCGTCGTCGACCTGTGGCGTCGATCTCGCGGCGACGCTGTGCCGCGTTCCGCCGTTGCGCTCCGCGCCATCCTTGCCCCGATCGCGGTCGTCGCCGCGATCGCGGCGCTTGGCTTGGTTGGAATCGTCGGTCACTTGGGAGCAAAGGCGGCATGGCACGACTCGCCGGGCGCGTCGGCGTCGATGCGTGCCGAGAATTGACCATCAATGAAGTCGTCGTGACGAGACGTCGAGCGCGCGACGTCGTCATATTGCTCCGCTTCGTCGATCGAGCAAACGTGCTCCGCGCCCTGGGGACCCATTCCGGACCCGATGAATGCGTGGAGCACAGCATCGGCGTCGCTGGGTCGCCACGGACGTAGCCACACGTCACCCACCACCGGCCAACTCCTCATGTCGATGCGGCAACGTCATGGCGTCTCAGGGCGTCGTCTGACCAAGACGCGTCCGGGCAATTCGCCGCGATCCACGAACGCCTCGTTGACGACGATGTCGCCGAAGACCATCGGGATGCTCACAGCAGCGTCCTGATCGAGATCCGCGGTCGTCTGCAACTGCACGTGAAGATGCGGCTCGCTCGTGTTGCCGGAATTGCCGATGCGTCCAAGCATCTGCCCCGCGCGGATCGCGTCGCCAACTCCCACCGCGATCGAGCCGCAGCGTAGGTGGTCGTAGAGCGAGAACGTGCCGTCGGCATGCTTCACGATGACGTGATTGCCGTCGATGTCGTGGCGGTTGGTCTCGCCGATTGCGTTGTCGCGAACCGTGTTCAGCGTTTCGATCACGGTCCCGTCGGCGAGCGCGTGCACAGGCCGATTCCACGCGTGATACTGCTCCACGCGCGCGCCCGTTCCGCTGTGGGACGCGCCGTTTGCTTCGAGCGCGAGCAAGTCGACGGCGTATTGCTGATCGCGATATCCCCAGTGGCCGTTGAGTTCGGCGTTTCGTCCGCCGTTGGCAACGAACCAATTGCCGCGGAGCGGGAACCGCAACGCAGTCGCGGCAGGCGTACAGGTGGGAGCGATCAACACGCTGAGAGCGTACGCGTCCGTCGACGCGGCAACCGCGGCGCGGGGTGAGGTCGGCCGATGGCGGCGATGGTCGTGGCCGTTCGCTCACACCATGCTGGAAACGGACCAGCCATCCGCGCGCAGTTACGAGCGCAGCGCCGATTCGGCCGCGAGCGCGGCTTCTCGGTTCGCATGCGTAAGCACCGTGAGCGTGGGCGAGAAGTTCGGAACGGCGGCGAGCCGCGTGTTCAGAGTGGCGCTCGCGCCTGTTCGATTAGCTCGATCCGATACCTGTCCGGTCGTCGTGTTCGCTCGTTCTCGGCGGTGACCACTTCTATCTCGCCGCGTCGATTTGGTTGGTCTCGCAGATCGCACTCGCGTACGGCGCGAGGATGCTGTGGCGCGGTCGACCGCATGGCGCGTCGCGTGTCGGCCACATTCGGTCCGCGTCGGGGCGCATGAATCGTCCAAATCTGCGTCGTCGAGCGCATGGATTCCATGCTCGCTACGCTCCTCGTCATGGCGATTGCCGTACAATGAAGCGGTGCCGAATTCGGCGAGTCGTTCACAGTTGATCGCAGACATCGCCCATCTTCAGCGTCATCTGCGCAGTACTCCGACCAGCGTCGTCGATCGACCGACCTGAGACCTCGAATCCAGCCGACGCGTACAAGCGAAGCGAGCGATCGTTGTATTCGAAGATCTTGCCTACGCGCAGTTCGGACCAGCCGAGGGCGCACGCTGTGTCGATGAGGATTTCGAGCACGCGGCGACCGTAGCCGCGCGATCGGTACCGTGGGTCGCCGATGACGATTGGTAGCGTGTCGTGGCACAACGCGGCGTCGCCGATCGGAAAACGCTTCCCGTTCGACAGCTCCACCTCGACGATGAACATCGTCCCGCGCTCGCGGAAGTGCTCGTACATTCGCGTCACGACCGTCTCGTCGTAGGGCTGAACTCCATCGCCTTCGGAGAAGTGCAGCACTTCGGGGTCCTGGTACCACGCGACCGCGCTCGCGACGTCCTGTGGAATGCGCGCTTCGCGGAGACGGATCGGCTCGAGGTCAGGCTCGTTCATTCAGTTCCACGCGACAGTCGTCTTGGTGTCGACTGCGAAGTGACACGACGCTCACGCCCCTTCCGATCGAGTGCGCCCGTCAAGGCGGCACAGGACACCGCCGTCCGGGAAGCTGCAACCGGGTACGTCGAAATCGTGTGTCACCGCGACGAAGCCGAGCGACGCGTGCATCGCAACCGAAGCAACGTTGGTGACGTCCGTGAAGTACCAGATCGGCAAGCCGGGATGATGGATGCTCAGCCAGTCGATCCGCGCCATGGTCAGCCGCCTCCCGATGCCCATGCCTCGCGCCTCTGGGGCGACCACGATGCCGCCCAGATACCAACCCGCTTCGATGTTGCGAGCCTCGCTTCGCTGTGACCAGTCACACCACTCCGTCTTCGCGTAGCCCACGAGACGGTCTCCGCTCGTGGCGACGACGAGATACGCATCATCACGGGCGAGCACCTTCTCGAACTGCCGTGCCCGCTCGGCGATCTCGCCACCGTAGTGACGCTCGCAGACCGCTGCTGCCTCGCGCAGATCATCGTTATCGCCGGCACGAATCTCGATGTTGGCTCCGCCGCTCATAGAACATCGAATTCCACGTTATAGCGTGGATTACGCCTTCTCAATTAGCTCGATTCGATACCCATCCGGATCCCGCACGAAGGTCAGTAGCGAGCCGCCCTCGCGCACCGAGTACGGTGGCTTCTCGGCCTCGATGCCCTGCTCGGCGAGCGCGGCCAGCGTTGCGTGGATGTCGGGCGTGGAGATCGCGATGTGGCCGTAGCCGGTGCCGATCTCGTACGACTCCACGCCCGGGTTCCAGGTCAGCTCGAGGCGGTCTTCGTCGCCGGGCAGGCCCATGAACGTGTTGATCGCACCGTCCTTGAGCGTGAACTGGCGACGCTGCTCGAACCCGAGCGCGGCGTAGAACGCGACGCTCCGCTCGATGTCGGTGATGCGGTAGCAGGTGTGGAGGAGATCGGCCATGCAGGCGACCCTACGTGATGCAGCTGGGAGGACGTGGTTCGGCCACGGATACGGACGATACGGCCACCATCGGCATGCACGAGCGTGCTCGCTGGATCGACCATGATTCGATCCGTCGGTGGAGCTTCTCGCCGCATCGCAAGCCGATCCTGCACGACCCATCACGCAATACGCGCGCACACATCCGTGGTTGGGATCCATGTCGATGGGGCGACGTGCAGGCGACACGCCGAGCGCGCTCAGCGACGACGTCGCACAGTTCGGCGTGGGCTGGAGCGGCCGCGTTCCGTCGATCACGCCGATCTCCGACAGCGCGCGCCAATTGCTGGACCAGCCGGCGACCGGGGAGCGATTGCTCCGGACGCTGACCGCGGTTGCAGCAGCGGTCGCCGCGGACACGCCGCCCTCGGACCAGCCTGCGCTGCACGGCATCTCGCTCGGCCGCGATCGAGCACAATTCGGAGCCGCCATGCTGCTCACCCAGCTCGGCGCGATGCTCACCGAGGATGACATGCGGCACGCGCCGTCGGCGGACGCGAAGCGCGCCGTGCACGACCTGGCGGAGGCGTTGCGGGGCGGTGCGCGCCAGTACTCGGGCAAGACGATCGACTGGATCGATCTCGGGCCCGAAGTGAGCCGACTGGTGCTCGGAGCCGCCCGAACGGGCGACGCGCGCACGACCCAGTCGCGACGATTCGGCTCGTGGTCGCCTCGCGATCTCGCGCACGACCTGCTGCACGAGGCACAGCACGCGGTGACGTGCCCCGTCATCGACCCGAAAGTCCAGTCCACCGATCCCGGTCGCGCGCGCGGGATGATGCTGCTCGAGGAAGCCACGGCCGACGCGTTGTCGACGTGGGCGGGTGCGCAGG
>JBDHZF010000083.1:0-11109 GCA_039811765.1 Thermoleophilia bacterium
CCGTCACACTTTCGTGACGAAGACGTGGCGCTTTCGTGACGAACTGCGCGCAACGCGTGACACTTTCGTCGGCATGCTGCTCGCATGGACGAGAACCAGCCCGACGCGCCCGCCGATCCCGAACGACTGCTGCTGCGCATCGCCGACCACTTGCACGAGCATTGCGAATGCCGACCCGGCGCGAGCGGTGGCGCGCGCTGCGCCGCGTGCGACCTTCGCGCGCAGCTGCGCGACGTGCGCGAGCAGGTGCTGGCGTGGCGCGCCGAGTGGCGACGCATCGACGAGCGGCGAGGCGAAGCGATCGCGAACGGCGCGACGCACTTGGCGCGCAACGCCGACCACTGCGCCGAGTGCCTCGCGCTCACGGGCGTGGCGTCGGCGATGCGCCGTCATCGCACCCCGTCGGATCAGTCCGCGACGAGTTCCTCGTAGGTGGGGCGGCGCAGCTCGAACCGGTCTCGGGTCGTCGCGTAGACCGAACCGCCCATGCGCGCCACCGCGTCCAGCCGAGCGGGGTCCACGCGATCGCGCTCGTCCCACAAGCGTTCGGCCACGTGGAACGCCACGCACTCGCCGATCACCACGCGGCCGTTGCCGACCTCCACCACTTCGACCAGCCTGCACTCGATCGCCACGGGCGCCTCCGCGACCCGCGGCGCCGCCACCACGTCCGACGGCGCTTTCGTGAGCCCGGCGAGCTCGAACTCGTCCACGTCCGCCGGCGCGTTCGCGCTCGTCACGTTCATGCGCTCCACCAGCTCGTGCCCTGCGACGTTGACCACGAACTCGCCCGTGGCGCGCACGTTCGCAACGGTGTCCTTGTCGCCGATCGACGTGAACGACACCGCGGGCGGCGCCGACGCTGCGACCGTGAAATACGAGTGCGGCGCGAGGTTCGCCGTGCCGTCCGCGCCGAGCGTGGACACCCACGCGATCGGACGCGGCACCACGAGCGAGTTGAGCAGGAAGTACAGCTGCTGCGTGTCGCGGTCGGCGGGCAGGATCGTGCGCATGGAGTCGTGCATGGCTCGCGATGCTAGTGCATCGCGGCAGGCGATCAGCGATTCGTGAGTTGGGCGATGCGGGCGGACAGCGCGGAATCGACCGTGCGGACCGCCAACACCTGCGCGAATCGATCCTCGGACGAAAGGCCTGGCGCGAGACCACGTCCCACGTACAGCGCCGTTTCCATTCCGGCCTGGCGAAGCCCCAGGAGCTGAACGACGTTGTCGAAGCGCGCCACGCGACCATTGACTGCGGATGCACCGCCACCAACAGTGGCGACTGCCATCAGCTCGGCAACAACATCCTGTGCCGAGGACCCCGGAGCGCTCTCCGGAATGTCGATCGTGGTCGTTCGAGTCGTCGCAGCAACAACGTTCAGCGCCGGTTCGGTCGCGGCCTTCGCCGCGCGCGCGTCGCGATTGGCATTGGGGAGCATGATTCGTTCCACCGTCCATGTTGGTTCGGGTCGCCCCGGGATGCGAATCGGCGCAGGCACGTCATCGATCATCGCGGCTGCGCGACGCTCTTCTGGTGTCACCAGCGCGGGTACGAATGCTGGCGCGGGCGCGGGCGCTGGCGCGGGCGTGGGCGCTGGCTCGGGAGCCGATTCAGGCTCGACTGCGCGGCGGGGCGCGGGTTCCACTTCGATCGCACGGCGCGGCGCGACGTCGTCGGCCTCGTCGACCAAGCCGGGAAGCGCACGACGCGGCGATCCGACCGGGAGCGTGTCGACGATCGCACGCCGAGGCGCACCGGACTCGACGCGCGTCGCCCACGCAGGCGCCGCGGCACGAGCGGGCAGTTGCGTGGCGTCCTTGCTCCAGCGAAGTCGCAGGTGCCGCAGCGAGGCGCGCGCGTCCGCGACCGACTGGCTCGAAGCGCCAGCGTGCGTGGTGAGCGCGCCGTCGATGGCCTGCACCGCAGCGTGCGCCTGGTCCAAGCCGTGCGCAGTGAACCACTCCGGCGTCGTGGAGACCGCATGCACGATCGACGCGCGCGCCGCGCGGAGCGAACCGACCGCGACGTCGTCGCTCGCGGCGACGCTCGCGTCCACGAGCGCTGCACGCGCGAAGCGAAGCGCGCTGCTGGCCATCGGTCGTGACGTTGCGGCATCCATTGCTCGTGCCCCCTGGCAGCCTCGCGAGTCAGATCCGGATCTTGAACGGACCGGCGTTGTCTTCGCCCACTTCGAACGACACTCCCTTGAATCCACCCAACATGTCCGGCTTTTCTTGAAGCTGTTTCAGTCGCGCCTGCATCTGCTGATCGGTGACCTCTTCCCCAGGCAATCCCTCGGCAAGGTCGCGATTGATGAAGTCGACCGCGCGGTTGGAACGACCGATGGGCGCAGCAGGGTTCGTGGCCGCCGCCTGTGGTCTCGCCACTTCGGGCAGCGTGATCGACTGACGGGCGCCAGCCGCGTCCGGAAGCGATCGAGGCGACATCGATGCGGCGTCCCGCGCCTGCATCACCGCCGGCGCCGCGGCAGGCGCTCCCGTCACGAGCTCGTTGTACCGGTCCACGGTGCGTTGCGGCGTGGCGCTCGCCTCGCTCGCCAGCCGAGTGGCCACCGACGGTCGCGGAGCGTCGCTCACGTCGAGGATCGGACGCCGAATCGGCTCGCCACCGTCGCCCATCAGCTGGTTGAGGCGCGTCTCGAGCGCGGTGGACCCGTCGGGCATCGTCAGGCTCACGACGCGCTGCGGGTCGCGGGTCGAAAGAATCGCATCGACTGCGCTTTGCGCGCCCGAATCCATCGGTTGGCCCGACTCGCGCACGAGCGAGTCGTGCTGGATCAACAGCTGCGCGACTTCCTTCTGCAAGCGGTCGTATCGTGGGCGATGCGACGCGATGCTTTCCGGCCCTTCGGCCTGCGCGACCGTTTCGAGCATGCTTCCAAGCTTGCGCAATTCCTCGGCTCTCGAGAGCAGCTGGTTGCGCACCTCGTGCACCTTCGTGCGCATCGCGAGCTTGGCCTGCAGATCCAGCTGGCTCGGCGCCACGGCTCCGCCCAAGCTCGTCGCTGTGCGCCCCGCGGTGACGCCCACCGATTCGCTCGCGTGCACGACCGCTTCGGTGGCCGCTGGCTGATGCGCGACGGACGCCGCGTTGCGAAACGCTCCCCTGATGATGTCGAACGGATTGCCCATGGTCAGTCGTCCCCTTCGCCTTACAGCTTGGTCACGTCCAGCGAGATCTTCGGCTCGCCGTCCACCGTCTTCATGCCAACGGTGACGATGTCGTCGGTGGCGATCTCGCCGTTGATCTTCTTGGACATGACCACGTCCTTCACTTCTTGCGTGATCACCTTCTTGATGAGCGAGCCGCCTTGCCCAGGCACGTTCGCCTTCGTCACGAGGTGCTCGATCACCTCGGGCTTCACCTGCAGTTCGATGCCTTGTCGAGCGAGCTGCTTGGTGACCTTGTCGAGGTAGATGCCGGCCACGCCGCGCACCATGCGATCGTTCACCGAGTTCACGACGACGAAGTCGGTGAAGCGGTTGAGCACCTCGGGTTTGATGCCCTGCGCTTCCATCGCGCCACGCAGCTTCGCCTTCCACTCGGCTTTCTGCGCATCGGTGAGCTTGCCCCAGTCCATCCGCGCGGCGTCGACCTCGTCACGCAGCCAGTTGCCGGCGACGAGCACCACGCGATTGCGGAACGAGACCGGCCGGCCCATGCCGTCGGCAACTTCGCCGCTGTTGCCGATCTGCAGCAGCGTGTCGAACAGGTCCGGGTGCGTCTTGTTGGCCTCGTCCCACAGCGTGACGCCATGGCCTCGCTCCTGCGCGGGCTTGGTGAGCGCGCCACCGACCTCCGCGTCCTTGTAGCCTGACGGCGCGCCGACGAGCGAGTTGCGCATCGATGGATCGGTGTACGCGCCGCCCACGATCACGTCGAGGCTTTCGCGCTTGCCGGTCAGGAACTCGTTGAGCACGTACGCGCCCTCGGTCTTGCCGACTTGGCTTGGACCGCCGATCGCGATCACCGCGACCGCGCGATCCGGATCCTTGCCACCCGCCTTCCACGTTTGCACCGGCGCGGTGAACGCCTCGAGCAAGTGGTCCTGCCCCACGAGGTCTTTCTGCAGCGTGGGAAGCATGTTCCGGAACTTCTCGCTCGCGTCCCACGAGATCGACTCGACCGGCACGCCGGATTCCTCGGACACGTAGCGAATCACCGAATCGATGTCGAGGCGATCGGCGATGATTCCTGGTTTGCCGCCGCGCAGTGTGTCGAGCTCGCTTCGCGCGGCGTCGCGCGCTGCGACCGCAGCCACCATCTGCTCGTCGCCGTCCGCGACGCCCCCTGCGCGCAGTTTCGTGACGGATCGCTCGGCCGTGGTCAGTCGCTGCACGATCGGCAGCTCCGTCTTCCACTGGGCGTTGAGCGTGGCGAGCTCCTTCGTGGCCGACTCCAGCTCGCCGCGACTCGTCGCGAGACGCTGCTTGGCTATGTCGCTCGTCTTCGTCGCGTATCGCGCGACCTGCTTTTCAAGGTCGGCGACACGGCCTTCGGCGGCGATGATCGACGGCGGCTTCGAGAACATCTCCGACGCAACGCGTCCCGCGGCGCCTCGAGCCACGTCGACCGACAAGCCTGCCAAGTCGCGCTTGCGCCCTCCGAGATATGACTCCGCGAGCGTGGCCACGGCGCGAGTCACATTCTCGCCAACGGGCGCGACGCCTGTGTCGAGTTCGATCTCTTCCCACTTCGTGGCGAGGATGTCCTGCGCACGATCGAGCGATGTATCGGGCAGCTTCACGTGCTGGGCGTAGCGTTTCAGGCCCTTGTCGTCGAGTGCGAACGGCGCCTTCTCGTCGCTCGTGAACGCGACCACCCGGAGCTTGCCCTTGCTGTCCTGGATCGCGTTGCGCGTGATCAACGAAGCGTCGATCGAGTCCTGGAGCAGGTCGAAGTCGTCGATCACGACGATTCCTTGCTGATCGAACTCGTACGCGTTGTCGAGCGTTTCCTTGAGTCGCTGCGCGAGCTTCACGGGATCGGCCGTGTCCGCGCGGAAGCGCTGCACGTCGAGCCCGATCACGCGTGCGTCGCGCACGTTCGCGGGCGCCAGTCCGTCAGCGAGCTTGACGGCGAGATCGTTCAGCACCACCGAGCGACCGGATCCCGAGCGGCCGCTCACGACCACGCTGTCCTGCGACCCGCGGGCAAGCGCGCCAAAGATCTGACCCGTGGCTGCGCTGACGTCGATCGTCTTGCCCGACTTCGATCCGGTCTTCACCAGTTCGGTGCCGAACTGCAGCAGGGCCGGCGGGTTGTCCTCCAACCATTTGGCGGCGACGATCGCCTGCTTCGCCGCGCCTTCGCCAACACCGTTGATGTACACGTTGTTGATTCGGCCGACGCCGCTGTTCGCCACGCTGGCCGCGTCGGTGTACAGCATCGCGGCGGCCCGTGAAGCTTGTGCAAGTCCCGCAGTCGCCTCGTCCGCAGCGCCCTTGGTGGCGACCGCGAATTCGATGGCGAGCGCCGACGCCGTTGTCGAGAGCTTGAAGAAGCTGTCGTCCTGCCGGGCGAGGTCCTTCGGCGCGGTTTGCTTGCCCACGATGGCCATCTCGGTCGCGAACTTCGCGAATTCGCGAAGCCGCTCCGGCAACGTTGCAACATCGACCTTGATCACTTCGAATCCCCTCGAATCCCCTGATGGCCGACCCCGCTCCCCGAGGGGGCGACCATTCCGTCGTCTGCTTCTCGGTCAGCGACCGCTGTTCGTTTCACCCGCCGCTTCGCCCAGCGGCGACGCGAACCAATTCACCACCATGCGCGACGCGACCGACACCGCTGGCGCGAGCACGACTCCGCTTGCGGCGCCCAGCCCCATCGCTCGAACGCGTGGGATGCGAACGCCCGCGTAGTCGAGCGGAATCGCCGCGCCAACGATCGCGCCCCACGCGCCGCCGAGCGCCGAGCCTGCGACGAGGTTCGCGGGAAGGTTGTTCTTGAAGTCGCCGCCGAACCGCTCCAGCAGCGCAGGCGTCGTCACCGCGATCACCGGCGTGCCGACGTGCATCAGCAACGTGGATGCCGCTCGCGGCCCGAACGCTCGAAAGAACTCGCCGGTGCGCGTGATCTCCTTGCCTGCGAAAGTGCCGAGCGGATCGACCGTCTTCGAAAGCTGCGGGCTCGCCGGCGTCGCGAGCCGCCCGTTCACCACCGAAATCGCTGTCTTGTCCCCGATGTTCGTCGACATGTTCCCCGTCCTGTCCCCTGGCGCGGCATGGACGCGCCTCGCCGATCTATCGCGTGCGACGACGCCGTTCGTTGCAGCATTGGCCAGTTCGCGAGCGCGCTCGCGCACGCGTGTAGACGATGCGCCAGCCGATTTGCGATCTCGTCTCGAATTGGTGAAACAACATCGATCCCAAGCTTCGATACGCCGGTGAACGATCACCTTGCGTGGGAGTTCGCGTCAGGACGACGAGGGATGGATGCAGGGGCATCCGGGGGGCAGGGCCAAACAGACGACGGCCCATGACGACTTCCCGATTGCTGCGCCATCGCTTGCCGAATGGACGGACGAGGGACACGGGGGACGACCCGCTGCGATCAGCATCACGGTCGAATGCCATGGACCTTCCAGCTATGCCCGCATGTCGACGGCATGCGGTTCATCAGGGGAACAAAGAAAGGGATGCATCATGGCATTCGGCAACGTCAGCGGCGCCACGAGCGTGGTCCGCACCGCGATGGAGGTCGTCGAGCACGGCGCCATCAACGCAGGCAAGGCAGCCGAGTACGCGCTGGGTCAGGCGGGCAACGACGCCTTTCGGATCCACTCGTTTGCGTCGGTGAAGAACCTTGCTGCGGCGGGTGGACCGGAGATGGGCGCGCGCTTCATTCGCTTCGACAACGGCGAAGTGGGCTACGGCTCGCTGGAAGTCGTTCAGACGGCGATCGACGACGGTCGCGCAGGGTTCTTCGGTCTCGGTCGAAAGGCGCCGACGATCCGCGAGGACATCAAGTTCATCAAGCACGCAGCGCCCACGCCCCCGCCGCCGCCGTCGGCGTCGGAGATCGTGAGTGGAAAGATCAAGCTGCTGCAGGGCAAGGCCGACGACCTCGTCAACAACGCGAAGACGCTTGGCGCGAAGAAGCACAAGGCGATGAAGACCGCCGAGGACGCTCAAGCCAAGGCGAAGGAATACCTTGCCAACGCGCGCCAATTCCTGGTGGCGGGCGACAAGGACTCCGCGGTCGACGCGCTCTACAAGGTGGTCACCCACTCGCAGAAGGGCGATCAATACGCCGACATCGCGAAGGTGATCGCCCGCGAGCAGTCGGCGCTGATGCAGCAGGTCGCGGAGTTCCGCACCGGCCTGGAGAAGGTCGCGACGCAGGCGGAGCTGCAGGGCGTGCGCATCGACTCGGCGAGGGCGATGAACGAGGTCAAGAAGGAAATGACCGGCCTCGGCAGCGACGCGACCACGCTGAAGGAACAGCTGAAGGCGATGGACGATCAGCTGGCAGGCCTGCAGGCGGAGAACAGCGCGATGGACGAGATGATCGCGAACGGCGAGGTGGACAGCCTCTTCGGCGATCCGCTCGCGGCCAAGGCGGAGAAGTCCGCGGCCAACGACGCCGTGGCTCAGCTGCTCGAGCAGCTCACCGCGTCGATCCAGACCGAGCAGGTCGCGGAGGCTGCGTCCAGCTCCGCGATCGGGGCCACGCAGGCCGCGGAAGCGGCGGCCACCGCCGCCAAGACCGCGACCATGTGATCCAGTCGGATCACGGTCCGACCTACGCACCACGCACACGCGGGGCGGGAGTCCGGATGCGTCTCGCATCCGGCTCCCGCCACCGCGGGTCGCGCCTCGACGTGAACCTCGGGAGGAGGTGAGCACCTTGACCACCGCAATCGGAAACACGGGCGAGCTGCCCACCGCCAACCTGACGATGACGCAAGCGAAGCAGCTGCTCGCGCAGATCGACGCGGAAACCGCTCCGGAACGGTCGCATTCGGTCCAGGCGCTGACCGCTGGTTCGCACGACGTGTACACGGCGATCGATTCCGCGAACGCGCTGCTGACGCGAATCGACCTCGGAACCGGCACGGTGCGGCATCACGGCGCGGCGCTCGATCAAGCTCGCGCCGCGCAAGGACAGCTCAAGCAGCTCGCGCTGCTCGAGGACCTGCCGTTCGCGGCCGTCAACCACGTTCGCGACGCGCACGCGGCGCTCGCCACCGCGAGCGCCGAGATCGCCGCGTTGCCGATCACCACCGGGAAGGCGCGGCTGATCGCGGACACCACGTCCGTTCGCGCGGCGATCGGAACGGCGCTCGAATCGATTCCGTTCGGCGGCCCCGGCGCATCGGACGTGCGGCGGCACCTGTTCACCGCGTCGCGCGAGCTCGACTCGTTGGAGGTCGGCGAGGGCGGCACGAAGTCGCTGCGCAGCGCGTTCGACGCGATCGAGTCGGCGATCGCGTCGGTGGACCCGGCGGCGATGCCCAACACGCAGCCGGCGCTGCGCGGCGTGCAAGACGCCGCGACCATGCTTCGTCCGGAACGCACGTTGCAGGCGGACACCGTTGGCGCGCGGCAGGCGCTTGCCGCGGCACGCCACAGCTTCGACAACGCGCTCACGCAAGCGCAGCACGGCGGCGTGCTCGCGCAGGTCGACACGATGCTGGGCGCGCTGCTCAAGGACATCGGCCATGGAGCGCGGGAGACCGCGACCGAAGCCACGGCGACCGCGACGCGCATCGGGCCCTCCGCGCCCAAGGTCGTGATGCCCGACACGACTCCGATTCTGGAACGGGCGATCCAAGGAATCGCGGCAACGGAATCGACTGCCGCAAAGATTGCAAAGCAACTGATCTGACACACCAAGGGGAACCAGGGACATGGGAATCATCGGAAAGCTGCTCATGCCGCACCACGACGTGGCAGGCGTCATCGCAAGCGGCGTGCGCCAGGCGCACGACGACATCAAGGTAATCGCTGGGATGTTCGATCCAGGGGCGTTTCCGAGCACGTCGCTCGAGCACGCGCCCGGCATGGTCGGCGTGGATCACCCGGCGATCGCGGCCGCGAACCAAGTGCTCAACCACAAGTCGCTCGACAAGGCGTTGCGACCACGCGGCCTCGCGAACCAGGTGACGCCACAGGCGGTGATCGACGCGCAAGTGGCGCTGGCGCAGGTGCGTCAGGAGATCGCGATCCCCAAGGGCGCGTTGAAGAATCCGGCGAAGTTCGGGCAGCAGCCCGTGGCCCCGTTGCGCGCCCATGTGGAGCGTCTCTCCCAGACGATGCTGGAAGCGCACCTGGCGGTGACGGACAAGACCACGGCCAAGGCGATCAACAGCGCCGCTCCCGTGCGCAAGCTCGCGACGGCGACGCGCCTCACCGCGCTCGGCGTGGCCGGCACTGCAGGTGGCTTGGTCGGCGCGGGCGCGCTGACCGGAAACGATTACGTGACCCCGCTCGTCGACAAGGCGCGCGACCAGGTCCAGAGCGTGTTCCCCTGACCGCTCGCCCGCCGGGTGGACACCATCGCGCGCGTTCGCGGGCGCGCGCCACCCGGCGGGCTGCGCGGAACTTCGTCGTCATGCAGTGGTCGTGCCAGCGTTCGCGCGTTGCTCGGCGTCCTGCTCTTCGCCGATCACCTCGATGAGCGCGTCCACGACCTGCGGGTCGAAGTGCACGCCCCGCAGCTCGCGCAGGCGCGCGATCGCGCGATCGTTCGTCATCGCCCGCTGATAGCTGCGGGCGCTCGTCATCGCGTCGAACGCGTCGCACGTGAACACGATGCGGCTCTCGATCGGAATCTGCTCGCCAACGAGCGCGTCCGGGTAGCCGCTGCCGTCCCAATGCTCGTGCGAGTGACGCACGATCGTGGCGACGTTCTCGAGGAATGCGACCGGCTTGATGATCTGTTCCCCCACCACCGTGTGTTGGCGAATCACGCGCCACTCTTCTTCGGTGAGGTCGTCAGTGTTGTGCAGGATCGCGTCGGGAACCGCGATCTTGCCGATGTCGTGGAAGATCGCGCCGTACTCGGCTTCGCGCCGCTGCAACGGCGTCAGCTGCAACTTGTTGCACACCGCCACGACGCGCTCGCTCACGCGATCGCCGTGCGCTTCCGTCTCCCCGTCGCGCCAGCGCAACGCGTTCACCAGCGCGGTCACCGTGTCGCGGTACGCGCGCTTGACCGTGCGCGCCAAGTGCTCTGCTTCCTCGCGCCGCCGTCGTTCTTGGCGCGCGAGCAACACCACCGAGTCGAACAGGTCGTCCACCGCCGTGCTGTCGATCGAGTAGCGCCGGTGCGCGGCGTTCACCACCGCGTCGGCGAGCTGCGTGGGGTCGGCGCCTTTCACCGCATAGCCAACGGCACCCGCGAGGATCATGCGCGTGATCGTGTCCGGATCCACGCTGCCGGTGAGCGCCACCACGTTCACGTCCGGGTGCGAGCCCACGATCGACTCCGTCGCCTCGCAGCCATCGACGCCGGGCATGTGCACATCCATCACGACCACCGCGGGGTCGAGCTCGTCCACGAGCAGCATCGCTTCGTGCCCGTCGTGCGCGCGCCCGACCACGTCGACGCGCGAATCGGCGTCGAGCGACGCGCACACCACTTCGCGCACGTCGCGATCGTCGTCCACCACCACGACGCGCACGGGCGCCTCGCCCTCGTCGAGCTTCGCTGGTTGTCGCGCTTCGGGCTGCACACGTGCAGTATTCCCGCGCGGCGCGAGTGGAAACGAACGCATCGAATCAGGGGTGGACGATTCCCGGTTGTCGTCGTACGGTGGAGGCGCAATGTACGCAAACGCCCCCCATGCGTCTGTGGCGAACTCCCCCGTGTCGCCGCTTCACCAGCACCCGCAGCAGCAGGTGCAGCAGCATGTCCAAACCCAAGGCATGCCGACCGCCGCAACCCACGGCGGTCCCCACGGCATCACGCCACAGGGTTTCGCGACGCAGGGCGGCGCAGTGCCGTCCACCGCGTTCGTGACGGGCGCGTACCAGTCGAGCGGCGATCCGGCGATCGATCGCATGCTGCGGCTCGAAGCCGCGCTCAAGCGCTTCGGCTCGCCGATCTGACCCGCGCGCCCTCCAGAACTCGTCGCCACTT
>JBDHZF010000084.1:0-11007 GCA_039811765.1 Thermoleophilia bacterium
GATGTCCGCGCGCGACGAGGCGCACTACCGCGTGCTTCGCGTGGGCGAGATCCTGCATTGGACGCGCGCGTCCTGGCGGCGCGTCGGCTTCTCGATGATCGCCGCGACAGCGCTGCTTGTTGTGGCCACAACCGCGATCGCGGTGGCCAGTCGCAACGACGGCGACCACGACGCGACCACGACGCGAACGCATGGTCGCGCGACCGCGCAGTCCGGCACCCAATCACGTGACACGCTGCGTGGCACCGCCGGTGACGATCGCATCGACGGGCGCGGCGGCAACGATGTACTCCATGGCGGGCGCGGCAACGACACGCTCTACGGCTCGCGCGGCGACGACACGCTCGTCGGCGGACGAGGCGACGACGTGCTGTGGGCAGGTCCGGGCCGCGACGTGCTCGATTGCGGGCCGGGCGCCGACTCCGCGTACGTGGTGCGATCGCACGGACGCATCAACGATCGAACGGTCGCGTGCGAGCGGGTCGTCGTGCTGGAGGTCCAGCGCGCCGCGCGTTGATCGATGCGCGATGATGCGCGCATGGGCACCGAAGCGCACACGTGGCAGATCGGCGACGAGCTGCCGTCGCACAACGAGGACTGCATGGTGTGCGGCTCCACGAGCGCGTCGTCTCCGCTGCTCGCGCCATACCACGTGCTGGCGGGCGATCGAGTTGGCACGCGCGTGCGCTTCGACTCGGCGCATCACCAAGGCGCGCCCACGTACGCGCACGGCGGCGCGGTCGCGGCGCTGCTCGACGACGCGATGGGCTACATGAGCTTTCTCACGCTGCGCATCTTCGTGACCGCGCACCTCGAGGTGGACTATCGCCGCCCCGTGCTGCTCGACACCGAGTACGACGTGGCCGCGCGGCTCGAACGCGTCGACGGGCGCAAGCTGCACCTCGCCGCGGAGCTGCGCGACGAAGACGGCGTGGCGGCCGAAGCGAACGGCATCTTCGTGACCGTGGACCTCTCGCACTTTCGTCCGTGACGCGACCACGAGGGCGTCACTGCACGACCATCTCGTCCCAGTCGGTGTTCGTGGAGACGAGCTTGATATGGATCGTGCCCGTTGCCGGGTCGGCGTCGCCCGCGTCGTCGTAGTACCAACTGGTCTTCGTCGCCGCCGCGAGCGCCGCCTCGCCAGCCACCTTCGAGTAGCACCATTTGCCGACCTGCCCTGCGTTGCAGCCGTAGCGCATCACCGCGAACGTGGACGAGTGCGGCACCGCGACGCGCACCCACTTGTCACGGCCGTTGTAGAGCACGAATCGCGTCTTCGCGGGCGTGCCGCCGGTGAACGCCACTCGATACGTGTCGCCGACGAGCACCGTGGAGTTGGCGGAGTCGCCGTCGTCATCGTCGCCGTCCCCGCTGGAGACGAGCATCTGCACCGCGCCATCGGCTCGCGTGAGCGTCACCGGGTGCACTGCGGTCGGCGTGCCGGGCGCGCCCACAATCAACGACGCGTAGTCGCCGTTGCACGTCATCGCGTTCCAGTCGGCTCGCGCAGTGCAGGCGCTGCCGTATAGGAACGGATTGGTGGTGGTGACGGAGCGACCGGCGGCGCCGGTGAGCGATCCGTCCGTGTCGAGGAACACGGCTGACACGTCGCCGTCGTGCCCCGATTCGGGGGCCTCGAGGAACACGGGCTTGGCGTTGACGAAGCTCACTGCGGTCACAAAATTGCGCGGATGGATGGAGAAGTCGTCGTCGAGGTGGTAGCCGAGCGCGCTCTCTTGCCGCGTCGCGCCGGAGCCGTCGGTGTACGGATTGAAGTTTGCGAATGTCGTGCGTTCCACGCCCACGCGCCCGTCGTAGAACTCGAAGCCGCGCAGCGGGAAGTCGGCGTCCCACGGCTGCGGCAAGCTGCGACCGCCGGGACCCACTTGCCCGCGCGTGATCTCCCACTTCTCGGCTGTGCCGGTGTTCGCGCTCTCGCCGACCACGAACGAGTCCTGCAGCATGCTCTCGTCGTTCGCGAACGTCGCGCCGATCGCGTTGTCGGCGAGCGTCGACTCGACGAGCCGCTGGTTCGCGCCGCGCAGCCACGCGCCATGGTCGCGGTTCTTGTACGACACGAGCCCGCGCATGGTGGTCACGAGCTCGTCGGAGTCGTCGTCCGCTGGGTCGGCGTGCGCCGAGTAGTACGTCGCTTCGGTCGTGCCGTCGCTGCGTGGTCCGTTGTCCAGATGCAATCCGTCGCGGCCATTGGAGTGCGTGGTGTTCGACGCGAACTCGCCGAGCGCGGTGCGCCGCGGCCACGTCGCCGCGTCGAGCGCGGGGTTGAGGATCGCGAACAGTCCTGTGGGGTGCTCGGGAAACGCGAGCCAGAACCCGAAGCCGTCCGAGCCGCCAGCGACGTTGCCGCGGATCACGTTGTCGGGATTGGTGATCCAATAGGACGCGGGCGACGAGTCGCTCGGCAGGATCCGCTTGTCGTCGGCCGGCGCACGCGTGGCGAAGATCAGGTTGCCGGTGACGACGTTGTCGTGCTCGGCGCCGTCCTCGAAGAAAATGCCGTGCCCCTTCGCGTCGAAGCACGAGTTGTCCTGCACCGCCACGTAGTTGGTGCCGTGAATCGTGGTGCAGCGGTTGTTGGACTGGTGCACGCTCGAATCCTTGAGGTACGAACCCTTGCCGCCGTCGCCGAGCATGTGGAAGTGCAGCGGGTAACGGCGCAGCAGGCCCGCTTGGCCGACGCGCTGCAGCTCGACGCCTTCGATGCGCGCACGAGCGCCGTTCATCACCATGATCTGCGCGCCGAATCCGTCCGCGCTGGACACGGACTCGCCTTCCACGGTGATCGTGCGATTGAGCAGCGCGACTTCGGCGCGCTCGTCGAGCGTTCGTCCGGCGATCTGCTGCAGCTGCCCGTAGTGCGGGTACGTGAGCGCGTGGTCGAGCGTCACGCTGGAGCCGTTGATCGCGGTGATCGTGGCTTCCTCCGCTTGGTCCACTTCGAAGTCTGTGGACGAGATCGCGATGCGATCGCCCACGCGCCAGTCGGGCTTGCTGGCGAGCGTGATCCGATCGGCGCCCTTCGCTGCGGTCGCGGCGAGACGCGTCCACGGATCGCGGTGCGGGCCGTGCAGGTCGAGCGTGCCGCCCATCACGCCGATGAACTTGTCGCCCATGTTCATCACGTCCTCGCCGGGCACGTTGTCGCGCAGGCGGATGATCGCGCGATCGGTGAACGGGGACGCTTCGGTGCCCACGCGCAGGGTTCCGTCGTGCACCATGATCCAGTCGCTGGTGAGCGTGAGGTCGCGGCGCGCGAACTCGAGGATGCCCATCACGGTGACGTCGCGCACGGCGGCGTCCTGGTCGAGCACGATGCGATGCCCGGCGGGCACCGTCACGGAGTCCCCCGAGCCGGGCACGGCGCCGCCCCACGTCTTGGGATCCGACCAGTACTCGGCGGGCGGATCGGGCGTCTCGGTGGTGGTGCGCGGAGTGGTTGGACGCAGGCGAGCCGGCGGGATCACCTGGCGTGCGATGCGCGGCCCCTTCCACGCCAGCTGCACCGAGGCCGGGCCGCCGCGGTCGAAGAAGTCGAGTTGGATCGCGTGCGCTCCCGCGCCGAGCGTCATCGTCGCGGTGTTCTGACGAGCGACGCGACTGGCCTTCCACCGGTTGACGCGTCGCTTGCCGTCCACGGTCAGGCGCGCGCCGTCGTTCGCGCGCACGTACAGCGTGTAGCGACCGGCCCGCGGGGCGACGAGCGTGCCGGTCCAGCGCGCGGCGAACGTGTCACGTCCGATGCGCTTGGCGGGCGAACCTGCGCGCCAGTCGAAGTCGACGCGCGCGTCCGTGCGTTGCAGCGCGCGGTGCTTCATCGCGACGTCGTTGAAGTACGTGGCGCGCAGCCCGTGAGCGGGCGCAGCGGCGGCATGCGCGGTCATGGGCGCGGCGAGCAGGATCGCGACGCACGCCAACGCAAGCGCCCACGACCCCGCGAATCGTCCCCATGCTGATGCCCACGCCATGCTCGCTCCTTCGGTCGCCCAGCCATTCGACTCGACTCCGATGCGACACCGCGTGCTCGCGCGTGCGTGCGCATGCGCACGAAACCCGAACATGCTCCCGTTCGACTACGCGGCGATCAGGCCCAGAACTCGTCGTCGGTCTCGACCTCGCCATGCGGGTCGGCGACCTTCTGCGACGCCATCACCACGCGCACGGGCGCGTCGCTCGTGTTGCGCATCTGGCGCATCACGCCGGGCGGCACCAGCGCGGCGTCGCCCGCGTCGAGCTGCAACACCTCGTCGGCGAGCTTGAGCGTGAGCGTGCCGTCGATCACGAGGTACAGCTCCTCGATCTGCGTGTGGCTGTGCCCCCAGCTGTGCGGCACGCCGGGCGGCACGCTGATCTGGCCGGGTTCGAGCACGCGCACATTGAGGCCGAGCTGCGCGCTGCCCATCGGGCGAGCGTAGGCGAGGTAGGCGCCAGGAGCGTCGCCGGTGTAGTCGGTGACATCGGCGGCGCGGAGGATCGTGAAGGTCGTGTCGGTGGAAGTCATGCGCGGCACGCTAGCAAAGACCGCCTCGGTTCACCGGTATCCGCGCAGCAGGATGCGGGCGACGCCTTCCTCGGTGGCTTGCCCGTACGCCCAAGTGGGATTGCCGCTCGTGAGCACCGCGATCGCGAGTCGTCGCCCGCCCTTCGCGAGCAGCGCGCCTTGGTTTTGCACGTCGCCGACGAAACCACCTTTGAAGTAGATCGTGAATCCGGTCGGCACGGCTTTGGCGATGCCCCACCGTTGGCTGGGCACGATGGTGCGAAGCAGCCGCATCGCATACGCGCGGTGACGGATCGGGATCATGCGATCAATCGAGTAGAACAGTCGCGCGGTGCCGGCCGGCGTGATCTGCGTAGTTCCCCAAATCGAGTTCGTCGAGAAGTGGCGCATGCGCGCTGTGCGTGCGAGGTTCGTGAGACAGCTCGTCGAGACGAGGCCCCACGTTCGGTTCGCGCTCGCGTCGTCGGAGCGTCGGATCATCGGCGCGAGCATGTCTCGCTCCCACGTTCGCAGCGCTCGCGTTTGCACGTCGTGGCGACGCAGATAGCACACCATCAGCATCGCTTTGACGACGCTCGCCGATCGGAACGTGTCGTTGACGTGGCGGCCACCGAGCACGCGCCCACGCTCGTCGGTGATCGCGAACCCGACGTTCGTTGCTCCGCGGTCGGCGGACCACTCGCGTGCAGCGCGCAGGCGCGCGATCCACGGGTGCGCGGCCGCTGGACCTGGCGCGGCGAACACGAGCAGGAGTGCCAGCGCGGCGAGCGCGCCGATTCCACGCGATCGGATGGGAGAGACTGTCATCGTCGTCATCCTTCCCTGTCCACGAGATCGCGTTCGCGCATCCTGATGAAATCCAATGGTCGTCGAATGGTGATCTTGATCACCGGCCTGCCCGCGGCCGGCAAGTCGACGCTTGCCCGACGCTACGCGCGCGAGCATCCGAACGCGCGGGTCGTCGAACTCGACGAGCTGGTGGCCGTCAAGGCACGCGAGTTGGAAAACGGCGACGATCCGTGGCCGACCGCTCGCGACGCGATGCTGGACGCCGTGCGCTCGCTGCTCCGGGCGGGACACGACGTGCTCGTTCCGCAGTTCTTTGGCACGGTGGACGAGGTGCGCGAGTTGGAGACGGCGAGCGTCGACGCCGGCGCTGCCTTCGTTGAGGTCGTGCTGCGTTCCGCGTCGATCAACCAAGCGGCTCGTCGACATCGCGAGCGCGACGCAACCGCGGTCGAACTCGACTTCGCGGCGATGGTCCAGCAACTGGAACGGGTCGTGCGCGCACGGCCCGAGACCATCGCGATCGACTCGATCAACGGCGATGTCGACGGCACGCTCGCGGCATTGCTGGCCGCGCTCGACACGCCAGCCAACCCCACCATGAGACGCCGGCCAGCTCCATAGCGCGGGCAGGCGGCGCCCTGCAGCATGGGAGGCGACACGAATCCCCATGTGAAGGAGCGCCACATGACACGCATCGAACGAATCGCGCGATGGAGCGCGACACGCCCGTGGCGCGTGCTCGCCGCGTGGATCGCGGTGGTCGCCGCGCTGGCGATCGGCGCGAGCGCGACTGGCACGAAGAGCATCGCCCCGATCGACGATCTGCCCGGGCAGTCGCAGACGGCGATGCGGATGCTTGACAACGCGAAGCTGCTGCCGGCGCCGAGCGAGATCGTGCTGCTCGAGGGCACCACCAGCGAGGACGTCGCCCGTGGCGTGGCGCGCGCCGCGGATCGAGTCGACGGCGTCACGAGCGCCGAATGGGACCGCGCGGAGTTCGTCGACGCCACGGGCGACGCGCGCTTCGTGGTCGTCGAGTTCGACGACGCGCTCGACGAGGACCAGCTTGCAGCGGCCGTGGGTCGCCTCGACGATGCGATCGATCGCGTCGACCTGCCCCCCGGCGTCACCGCTGGTTACTTCGGCGAGACATCCCTCGATTCGGACGTGAACGGCATGGTTGGCGCGGACCTCGCTCGCTCGGAGCTGCTGACGCTGCCCGTGACCCTCGCGATCTTGTTCGTCACGTTCGGCGCGCTCGTGGCCGCCGGACTGCCGCTGCTGATCGGTCTGGTGTCGGTGTTCGCCACGATCAGCCTCGCCAGGATCGTCAGCCACGTCATTCCACAATCCGATTTCGCACCCAACCTGATCGCGATGCTCGGCATCGCGCTCGGCGTGGACTACACCCTGTTCTTGCTGCGGCGCGAGCGCGAGGAACGTGCCGCGGGCGCATCGCGCCTTGACGCGATCGGGCGAGCCGCCGCCACCTCCGGACACGCGGTGCTGGTCAGCGGCGTCATCGTCGCCGTGGCGATGAGCGGCCTGCTGGTGTCGGGCGACTCGATGTTCATCTCGATGGGCGTCGGCGCGATGCTCGTGGTGGCGCTCGTGGTGCTCGCCGCGATGTTCGTGGCGCCAGCGCTGCTCGGCCTGCTCGGCGACCGCGTGGAACGTGGACGAATCGCGTTGCCAGGACGCTCGCGTCGCGCTCGACGACGCCGATCGATGTGGGAACCGATCGCTCGCTTCGCGGTTCGACGCCGCGTGCCCGTCGCGCTTGGCGTGCTGACGATCCTCATCGTCGCGGCGCTGCCCGTGCTCGGCATGAAGACCGGCGATTCGTCGCTCAACTCGTTCCCCAAGGACAAGCCGTCGCTCGTGACGGCCCATGCGTATCAGAAGCACTTTCCCGGCGGCGTCGACCCAGCGCAGCTGGTCGTGCATCGCGGCGACGCCGCGCCGAGCGCGGACGACGTCGAACGCGCGATGCGGCGGGTCGCAAGCCACGCGATCGGCGATGGCACGGCTGTCGGCGAAGCGACGTTCACCACGAGCCGCGATGGCAGCACGATCTTGATGGAACAGCCCATCCGAGGCTTCGACTCGCGCGAGAAGGCCGACGCGGCCGTGCGCGACCTGCGCGCGATCGCAAGCGCGAACCTGGGCGACCTGCGCGACGTGTCGTTTGCGGTGGGCGGATCCGACGCCGCCTCCCTCGACTTCGCCACGCAGCTCGACGCCCGCATGCCGTGGGTGTTCGCGGTGGTGCTCGGCAGCGCGTTCGTGCTGCTGCTGTTCACGTTCCGATCGCTCGCGATCCCGGCGGTCGCGAGCGTGCTGAACCTCGTCTCCGTCGGCGCAGCCTACGGGTTCCTAGTGTGGGGTTTCCAGGACCGCCACATGGCGGGCGTGATGGACATCGCCGGCGGCGGCACGGTGATCAGTTGGATGCCGCTGTTCCTGTTCACGCTGCTGTTCGGGTTGTCGATGGACTACTACGTGTTCATGGTGACGCGCATTCGCGAACGAGCGATGTCGGGCTATTCGAGCTCGGACGCGATCGTGGGCGGCGTCGCGTCGAGCGCGTCGACGATCACGAGTGCGGCGTTGATCATGGCGGGCGTGTTCGCGGCGTTCGCGATGTCGCGGCTCGCGGAGATGCAGCAGATGGGCGCCGGGCTCGCGTTCGCGATCCTCGTCGACGCGACGATCGTGCGCGGGTTGCTGCTGCCGGCCACGCTCGCGTGCCTCGGCGATCGCGCGTGGGCGCGGCCTCGATGGATGCGAACACGCACGCGCGGGGTAGCTTCCGCGCAGCGGACGCCGACGCCCGCGCCTGAGCATGCTTCGAGCCGTTGACATCGCACCGCTGAGCCGCCGTTGGGTGATGGTGCACGCACTGGTGGCGGCGCAGGTTACGATCGTGTTGACGCTGATCTGGGCGTTCACGCTGCCGCACACCGCCTTCTGGCCCGCATGGGCGGGCGTGTCGCTCGCAGGGCTCGTCGCGGCGCACGCAGGCATCGCGCTCATCTGCCAACCGGCCCGACGCGCGACCGTCGGCAGCATGCGCATCGCGTTCGACGTGGCCGCGGTGCTCGCCGCGTCAGTCGCGGCGATGCTCTGGGGTTTCTGGTTGATCGGCGGCGACTGGTTCGACCATGCGATCCCGTGGCCGGTGTGGCCGACGATCTCGCTGGCGTTCGTCGTGGGGCTGCTGTCGCTTCCCGCGCAGCTTCGCGCGGTGGATCGCGCCGGCAGCGAACGGATCGCGCAGCTCACGCGCACGCGCCGCGCGGTGCTGGAGGCGCAGGAGCTGGAGCTGCGTCGCATCGAACGCGACCTGCACGACGGCGCGCAGGCGCGACTGGTCCTGCTCGGCATGCAGCTTGGCTCGCTCGAGCAGGCGACGACGAACGAGGCGCTGCGCGAACGGGTCGCGGAGGCGCGAGCAACCGCACGCGACGCGCAGCAGGACCTGCGCAATCTGGCGCGCGGCATTTACCCGCCGGTGCTCGCCGATCGTGGGCTCGTGGCTGCGGCGCAGTCGCTCGCCGCCGCGAGCGCCGGACGCGTCGTCGTGCACGCGACCGTCGACGCGCCTATCCCCGCGGCGGTGGAGGGCGCGTGCTATTTCGTGATCGCCGAAGCGGTCGCCAACTCGCTCAAGCACACCGCGGCGAATCAGGTGCGGGTGACGATCGCTCGGGGCGCGGCCGATGTGGCGATCACCATCGTCGACGATGGCGATGGCGGCGCGTCGCGCGACGGCTCGGGAATCGTCGGCATGCGCCAGCGCGTCGAGGCACTGGACGGAACGTTGCAGTTGACCAGCCCCATCGGAGGACCGACGGTGATTCGAGCGGAGGTGCCATGCGGATCGTGATCGCGGAAGACCTCGTGCTGCTGCGCGACGGGCTGGAACGACTGCTTCGCGACGAGGGGTTCGACGTGGTCGCCGCCGTGGGCGACGCCACGCAGCTCATGGACGCCGTGACCGAGCACGCCCCGGATCTCGCGATCGTCGACGTCCGCTTGCCGCCGGAGTTTCGCGACGAGGGCATTCGCGCGGCCCTGCAGCTGCGGCACGAGCATCCGAACACCGCCGTGCTAATCGTCTCCCAATACGTCGAACCGACCTACGCGCGCGAGCTGCTTGCCGACGCGTCCACCGGCGGGGTTGGCTACTTGCTCAAGGACCGCATCGGCGACGTCGCGGAATTCGTGGACGCCGTGCGCCGCGTGGCCGACCGCGGCACCGCGATCGATCCCGAGGTGGTGGCGCAGCTGCTCGGCGCGGCGGCCGCCTCGAATCGGCAGCTCGACGAGCTCACGCCGCGCGAGCGCGAGGTGCTCGCGCTGATGGCCGAGGGACGCACGAACGCGAGCATCGCCGCCGCGCTCGTCGTTACCGTGGGGGCGGTGGAAAAACACGCCGCGAACATCTTCGCCAAGCTCCGCCTTCCGAACGCCGACGACGGCGGCCACCGCCGCGTCCTCGCGGTGCTCGCATGGATGCAGTCGCAGCAGTAGCGCGGTAAACGATCAGCCCGCCAGCCGCTTGCCGTCGCCGACCGTGAGCGGCAGCCCGAGCACGTTGCAGACCTTCACCATCGTGTCGAGCTTCGGGTCCTGATCGCCGGACTCGAGACGCGCGATAGCAGGCTGGGAGGTGCTGCACGCCTTCGCGAGATCGCGCTGCGTCCAGCCTCGCGCTTTGCGCGCGGCGATCACGGCACCGATGAACTCGTAGCGCGGCCCGAGCGCGTCGTACGCCTCGCGGTACTCGGGATCGCGCATCAACTCAGCGTGCATGTCCTCGTAGGTACCGCGCTGTCGGTTCGTGGGTTCGGTCATCGTGCTCGCTCCTGCGCCCTGCGTATGTCGCGCTGCTGCGTGTCCTTGTCGCCATACGTGAGAACCACCGCCACTTCCTCGGACTCGAGGACGAAGTACAGCCGGTACTTGCCACTGCGCAGTTCCCACACAGCAGCATCTATCCGACGCACGTTCGGCATTCCCAACGCGACACCATGCTCTCGCAACAACGCCAACCGGCGGTCGATGTTCGACATGTCGACCTTGCCGACACGGCGCGCCCACTTCAGGAACTCGTTCAAGTCGTGGAACTCGACCTCCATGCGTCCATGATATCGCGCGCGGTATCAAGCGGCAAGGTGGGCAGCTCTCTCATCGCAGTGCTTCAAGGCCGCGGCTCCGCTGCTCGACCACCATCGCGACACTCGACACTTGTGAGTGATCCGCTCATCCTTGTGGCGCGTCAAGCCCCGTGGACGTACTCGCGTCAACCGCGGAGGGACCTCGTCCTCGCGGGTAGCGGAGCAGCTCACGCTGCTGTCGCTCGCTTGTCCGCACGTCGCTTCGCCCGAAGGCGCGATCCGAAAGAGGTAAGCCATCCGTCGAGGCATACGCCCGTACATTCGAGAAGCGCGACCCGGAGCGACGCGACGAGATGCAGCAACTCCTCGCGCTCGTCAGCGACTGGTAGGGGTACCCCGCCGAGATCCCCACCGCGCACGCCCGCCGATGCTTCTCGACGCCCTCGGATACGCCTCGCCGCCCCGCTGCCGCATCGCCGCGATCCCACATGAAGATGACGAATCCCCCGCCGTGGCGAGGGATTCGGTAGGAGCCCTCTGTCGGATTTGAACCGACGACCCCTTCCTTACCAT
>JBDHZF010000085.1:0-10752 GCA_039811765.1 Thermoleophilia bacterium
CGGCACAACGCATGAAAGCCGTCTAGCGGCACGCAGCGTACGAGCCAGCCGCCACCGCTGAGGAACCTACGGCCCGATCACTCGGTCCTGCCGCAGTCTCCAAAGCGTGACACTGAGCGCAGCGTATCGCGTCAGATCCAGCGAAAGCCCGAGAGCGTCAGCTCGAAGCCCGCTTCGACCTGATCCCAGTCGGTTTCCAGCGCGCTGCACGTCACCGTGAACAGCGTTCCCGCGCGCACGGTCGCGAGCTGCAGCTGGCGCACGCGGATCCCGGGGCTGTCGGGCAGGATCCACGAATAGGCGTGGAACAGCGCCTTGATGCCCCCCAACAACCGATCGCCGTGCTCGAGCAGGCGGAACCCCTCGAGGGTCGACAGCTCGCTGCGCTGCTCGCGAAAGAACTCCTCGAGCGATTCCTCGGGCAGCGGCTCGCGATGCACTTGCACGTTCGGCGTGAACACGGGTCGTTCGTGACCGATCAGCACGATCTGACTGGCGTCGCGCCACCCATCGAGGAAGTTCAGTTCGTAGTCGTTCGCTCGCAGCTTCTGCATCGTGATCGCCTCGGTACCCGTCCCGCTTCGTGCGAGAACACCGCTTGATGCCGTGGAATTTCGATCCGACGCAAAAGCGGCCACGAGTTGTCACACATACCCTCTTGCCAATGACGCGAATCCGTCGTTCACTGGATGAGTAACCGCACGACTACGCCTCCGGGCCGTGCAGGCACGAGCAACGCCGACCCGCTCGTGCCACGCCATGCACACGCCCGGTTGCTTTGGAACGAGGAACGCCGAATGACCGATTCGCAGAACACTGCTGCCGCCGATGTCCAGCCCGCTCCGCGCAAGCGCGGCCAGAAGGAAATCTTCCGCCTCGAGGCGTGGCAAGCTCGCCTCGTCGAGGAGAACCTCGAGCTCGTCGACAAGATCGTGCGCGGCATGCTGCGCCGCCTGCCGAGCCACATCGACAAGGCCGACCTGATCCAGCAGGGCCGCATCGGCCTGATGGAGGCCGCGCGCCGCTACGACCCAACCAGCGCGGCGTCGTTCAAGACCTTTGCCACGTACCGCATCCGCGGCGAGATCATCGACGGCCTGCGCGCTCACTCGCAGGGCCGCCCCGCCGAAGCCGGTTGGAACGAGAGCGTGGAGTCGATCGGCGAGAACGCGTCGAACTACTCCGGCGGCGACGACGTGAGCGGCTTCGTGAGCAGCGTCAAGGCGCTCTCCACGGCCTTCGAGCTGGCGACGTCGACGGGCGAGAACCCGCTCGAGGAGAGCCTGGAAAAGAGCACGCTGTGGAGCGCGGTGGGTCGCCTGCCCGAGCGCGAGCGACACGTCTGCGAGCTGCTCTACAAGATGGACATGACCATGCAGGACATCGCGAACCTGATGGGCACGTCCAAGGCCAGCGTGTCGCGCCTGCACAAGCGCGCGCTCGATCGCCTGCGCGGGGACAACCAGCTCAACGACGGCGAAGGCTTCCTCGCGGTCTGACCCGAGCGACGAAGACACTGCGGTTACGAGTGGGGGCTCGCGGCGATTCGCCGCGAGCCCCCACTCGCGACTCCTGCGACCCATGCTTGAATCGGCTCGAGCGCCTCAACTGTTCACCGCATCCAGGCCGAATTGGTTCGCCGAATTGCCAGGTTGTTACCGGAATCCGGAACCAATCCGGCAATTCGGCACCGCCGCGCCGGCGGCGAACGACGCGAACGTGCCGAGTTGCCTCACCGAGCACGCCAAGTCAGGCCCAGCGCGTCCAACGTCACCACCGTCTCGCATTCGTCGCACGATCGCCATTTCGTGCGCGGAACTCGTCGCGGGCCGGGGCCGTGGCAGGTTGGAGGGACGGGACCGCTCACGCCCTCCGCACCTCGTAACGCCACCGCCCCGACCCGCTGGTCGGCATATGTCGCTGCCCGAGTGACCGCTCCGGTCAGGCAGCTGCCGTCTCGCGCGCCCCGCGCGCGGATCCTTCGTCGCCCTTGAGCATGCCGGTGGTGTCGGCGAGCAGATCGCCGAGCGCCTCCATGAGCGTGGCGTCCATCAGGTGCTCGCCGATCGACAGGTTCAGCTGGCTGATCTTGCGTACGTCGCCCAGATCCGCGCCGAGCAGTCGCTCCATGCCCTGGCACAGCTCCTCGCGTGCGGTCCAGCCGGGATCCAGCGCGCCAAGCGCCTCGAACGACACCACCACGCTGCCATCCGTGCCGGCCACCAGCATCGTCACCGCGCCGTCCGGTCCGTCGAGCGATGCGTGAAGCTGGGTGTCAGTGCCCTCGCCTTCGTACGACACCTCGTCGAACGTCGCGCTGCACGACTTCTGCAGCTGCGCCATCAGCTCGCTCGTGTCGTCGCCGCTCTGCTTGCCAGTGGCCGCCACGAAGCTGGCGGCGCCGAGCGACGGGCGCCCCGCTTTCGCCGAGCCCACCGCGGCAAGAGGCGCTGCGCCCGCTCCGGTAGACCCGCCGACGCCAGCTGTGCCCAAGTCCACGGCCTTCGCGCGCACCGCCGTGACGCTGTCGCTCGCGAACGACGTCACCTCGAACAGCGATCCCATCGCGCCGCTGGCGTTGAGGAATCGCATCGACTGCACGAGCGCGGGAGCGGCCTCCCGCACCAACGCGGCAAGCCGGAAACGACCCGTGGCGAGCGCCTCGGCGACCGTCACCTCGAACGACTGCTTGTGGAACCCGCTACCCGCGCGCGCCTCCACGAACGATACGAGCGAATCGCCCTCCGCGCGATCGCACAACTGCTCGAACGCGTCGTACGACATCGACGTGAGCGCGCCCCCGAACGCCAGCAACTGCGGCAGCGTCGCGGACCCGTCCCCATCAAGCGCGAGTTGGACGATCCAGATGCCGCCGTCCGGGTCGACGCAGATCGCGTCGGGCTCGCCCGTCGACAACACGGGACTGCACGCGGCGACGATCACCGGCGCCGCGGCGCCAAGCACCGGCCCCACGTCCTCGCCGAACACTTCCACGACACCGCCCTCCGGCACGGTCGTTCGCGGTCGTAGTTCTTCCCAGCCGCCCCCTGCGGAGCGCACGAGCATGGTTTCGGTCATCGTCGGTCCCGTCCTGCGTGGTCGTGGTGCGAATGCGGTCATGGAAGGCGACGACGCCCGTGCCCTCCACCAGCCACGACGCCCCGGCAGGCACGAACCTTCACGACGCACTGGTGAATTGTTTGTAAGGGGCCAGCGCGCGGCCGCTCGATCCACCACGAAACCGACCCTTTTCCAACGAGGAATCTCGTGCTACCTTCAAGACACGGGCGGACCCCGAACCGCTCGTCGTCGGGGCAGGACGCCTCGATGCACTCCCCATTCAGGCGAGGGACGATGGACGACCGCTCCCAGCACGGATACCAGTTCGCACCGGCGCATTCGACGCCGTGGGCGACCGCGCCCGATCCACGATACGGCTACGTCGATCAGGGCCCGCAAACGCATGTGGCGATCGCGCATCCAGAGCCGCCGCAGGCGTGGGCGTTCCAAACGCCACACGGGCTGCAGCTCGTGCAGCCGGGAACTGTCGCCGCGATGGCGCCAACCCCCGTGGAGGGTCGACACTCGCATCGCATGCGTCGACGGGTGCGGTGGGAGACGATCGTGCCGATGGTCGCCGTGCTGTGCTTGGTCGCGTCGATTGGCTTCTTCATCCACGATTTCGACCGAATCACCGGTCGCGACACGAACCAGGAATCCGCGGCGTCCTCGACCGCGTCGCTCGACGAGCAGTCGACGCTGCCCGCGAACGGTCAGCAACCGGCGAACGGCGGCTGGAACACGAACGCTCCAGCGGCGACCGCGCCGGCGGCGACCAAAGCGCAACCGGCGCGCGTCAACCGAACGCGCACCGCGGGAACGCGAGCGCGGTCACGCGCCAACGCGGCAACGAAGGCTGCGGCGCGCCCATCGGCGACCGCTCCGAATCGTGGCGCACCGGCGCCTCCGGGCGCTGCCACCGCGGGCGGTTCGCCGCCAGCAGGGGGCGCCGCCCCACCAACGAGCTCGCCTCAGGCCGCAGCGCCGCAGCGACCGTCGATTCCGAACGCGACGGGAGCCAGCGGGGGCGGCAGCGGCACGGGCGCGATCGGCGCCGCGCCCACGAACACCGCGGCGAGCAACGCGTCGTCCGCCGGCAAGGGCACGGGCGCGAGCTGCACCTGGATGGTGATGGACGGCGTCTCCACCTGCATGTGAACTGACCGGTCAACGCGCGCGGGGATGTACCATGCGCGAATGGCCAAGCGCACCGCATCTCCAGTTCGTTCCGGCGACGTCGTCGAAGTCACCATCGATCGGCTCGCCCAAGGCGGTCGAGGAGTCGCCCGCCACGACGGCTTCGTGCTGTTCGTCGGACGAGCGCTGCCCGGCGACACCGTTCGCGCGCGCGTGACGCGCGTGAAGCGATCGTTCGCCGAAGCAGTAGCGGACGAGATCGTGTCCCCCGGTCCGCGCACCGTCGATCCGCAGTGCGATCCGAAGGGCGAGTGCGGCGCATGCACGTGGCAGCGCATGCCGTACGACATGCAGCTCGAAGTGAAGCAGGACATGGTGCGCGACGCGATCGTGCGCCTCGGCGGCGTTGAGGATCCGCCGATGGACTCGATCATCGGCGCGGACGATCCCACGCACTACCGCAACAAGGTGGAGTACACGTTCGCGCAGGACCCGGAGACGGGCGAGATCACGAGCGGATATCACAAGTTCGGCGCGTGGGACCAGATCGTGGCGGTGGACGCGTGCCTGATCGCCGACGAGCGCGGCAACGCGGCCAAGCGCGTCGTCGACGCGTGGGCGAACACGCACAACCTCGCGGTGTACGACCGCGAGACGGGCGCGGGGCTGCTGCGATCGATGGTGATTCGCGTGGGCCACGCGTCCGGCGAGATCCAAGTGCATCTCGTCACCGGGCCGACGAAGCACGGCTTGCCGCGCGGCGCCGAACTCGCCGACGATCTCGAAGCGCTCGTCCCCGGGCTCGTGGGCGTGCTGCACAGCGAGAGCGACAGCCCCGCCGAGGTGTCGTTCGGCGCGGAGCCGCCGAAGCTGCTCTGGGGACGAGACTGGTTCGAGGAAACGCTCGGCGGCCACGTGCTGCACGTGCGCTCGCAGTCGTTCCTGCAGACGAACACCGCGATGGCCGACCGCCTCTACCAGCGCGTGCTCGAGGTGGCCGAACCGCGCGAGGACGACGTCGCCTACGACTTGTACTGCGGCCTCGGCTCGATCACGCTCGCGCTCGCGCCGCACGTGCGCGAAGTGGTGGGCGTGGAGGTCGTGGAAGAGGCGATCGAGTGCGCGAAGGAGAACGCGCAGCTGAACGGGATCGACAACGTGGAGTGGCAGGTCGGCAACGTGCGACCGATCCTCAAGTTCGCGAAGGGCGTATGGCCCGACCCGTCGTTGATCGTGGTGGATCCGCCGCGCGCGGGCCTGGCGCCGAAAGTGGTGCGGCGCATCTGCGAGGCCGGTCCGGAACGGATCGTGTACGTGAGCTGCAATCCCACGACGTTCGCGGGCAACCTGCCGATGTTCGCCGAGCACGGCTATCGACTCACGTACGTGCAGCCGGTGGATCAGTTCCCGTTCACGCCGCACTGCGAGCTGGTGGCGCGCTTCGAGCCAATCGACGGGTTCGTGCCGCCGGCCGAGGAGGACGTGGTCTACGGTCGCAGCAAGGACGTGAAGCGCCGCCAGCGCGACGAGAACTGAGCGAACCGCTCGAATCGAGCGGGCCAAGCCCACGGCCGCATCGGCCCTGCGCGAGACCAACTGCCAGTCCGAGCGCGCCAGGTTCGGCGAGATCCTGACGTGATCGCATCGTCCACAGCCGCCACGGCTCCGGCTCGCGCAACCCGCGCAATCGATCCTGTGGTGATCGTGGGCGCGGGACCTGCGGGGATGTCGACGGCGATCGAACTGGCGCAGCGGGGAGTCCCGAGCGTGGTGCTCGAAAAGCGCGGCATGGATGCCACGCGCCAGCCCTTGTTCAACGTCGCGCCGGCCTTCGCGGATCGATTGGCGACGCTGGATCCAGACGGCTCGGTCACCGCTGCGCTCACACCATCGACTGGGATGCGCGCGATAGACGCAGAGACTGGTCGCACGACGGGTGAGCGAGTCTTCGACTCGCCATTGAACGCGGACGCGTCGCGGTCACGTGACGACATGGACGCGCTGCTTCGTTCGGTGGCGCCGCCCGGCACGACGGATGCGGACGCCCGACGCTGGGCGACGGTGGGGATCGACGCGCTCGACAACGCGCTGCGAGCGGTGGCGCGCACGAGGTTTTCGGACCTGATCGACGTGCGCCCGAACAGCGGCGTCTCGGCTATACGGCAGGGCGACGGCTGGGCCGAGGCGGTGCTCGAACCGTCCGCGGACGGCGCGGCGCGCGACGCCGTGCGTGGCGCGATGCTGATCGACGCGTCTGGTCGCGACCTGCTCGGTGGCGCGCGCACGACGTATCCCGAGAAGACCTGGTGGCTGGGGGCGCGCTACGACGCAGACGTGTCCGGGGACCGATCGATGCTGCGCGTTCGCGACACGGACGAGCACGGTCGGCCGCAGTCAACGCTCGCGCTTCGCAGCGACGATCGCACGATCGTGTGGACGCAGGTGCACGAAGATCCGAAGTCGATTGCGCCGGATGCCGCTCGCGCACTCGTCGCGGAGCGCGCGAAGCTCGTCGGCGAGACGCGATCGCTGGCGCCCGACGCGCCGACGATGCCGGTGACCGTTCAGCTGTGGACCAGCGACGAGCCGGCGTCCGGCCGCGTGTTGAAGGTTGGCGACTCCGTGCGCGCGCCCTACTTCATGACGTCCACGGGCGCAGCGACCGCGCTGGTGCACGACGTGCCGAAGGCGGTCGATTCGATCATGGCGATCCGCGCGGGAGCGGACGTGGCGAAGACCGTTTCCGCGTATGCCGACGCGGTGCGCGGCGCGAACGCGAAGCTGACCGACTTCGTCCGTCCCACGCTGCAACGCGACGCGGGCCAGCCGTAGATCACACGCCGCCAGCGCGTTCGGCGCTGCGCACGCCGGTGAGCGCCCACGCCGCGAGCACGACGAACAACGTGGCGATCGCCGCGAGCGCCACGAGCAGGCCATCCACGTCCCCGACCAGCAGGTTGCGCGCGGCGGTCATCACGTACGTGATCGGGTTCGCGCGTGCGGCGGCGTGCAGCCAGCCGTGCAGCAGCTCGATCGGCACGTATACGGGCGCGAGGAAGATCGCGACGAACATCGGGATCTGCATCGCAGGCCCGAGCTGCGGGTTGCGCGCGCGGAACATCACGCCGGCGGCCCACAACGTGCCAACGATGCTCAGCGACCACGCGAGCAGGTACATGCCGACGATCTCGCCGACCGACCCGAGCATTTCCAGACCAACGACCAGCGCGACGGCGGTGACGACGCAGCTCATGATCGCGGCGCGCACGAAGGTGCTCATCACGTATCCGAGCAGGATCGAGCGGCGATCGGGCACGACCAGCATGAGCCGTCGCGCGAACCCGTTCTGGAAATCCGCGGCGATCGTGAAACCGGTTGCGAGCCCGCCGAACAGGCACGTCTGCATGAGCGAGAACACGAAGATCCACGAGGTGTAGTTCGCCGGATAGTCGAACCCGGGCAGGTCCCCGAGTCCTCCGAGCGCACCCGCGAACCCGGTGAAGAAGATCAGCGGGAAGATGAACGTGGGCATGAAGTTCGCCGGCACCCGGATCCACTTGTACAGGTGCCGCCACGCGATCGCCCTGGCCGCCACGATGGTGCCGCTCATGCCTTCGCCATCCTTCGTCGCAGCGCGCGGGCGCACCCCGCCACGCCGATCGTGGAGACGATCCCCAGGATCGCCAGGCACTCGCCGAGCACGCGCGCGTCCCACCCCGTGATGATCAGGCTGCGCATGCCGTCGACCATGTAGGACACGGGGTTGACGCGCGTGATCGCGCGAAACCAGTCGGATTGGATCAGCTCGCGCGGCATGTTGACGGTGGACAAGAACAGCGACGCGAAGAGCAACGGGAACACGCCTTGCAGCGCCTCGCTTTCGCCCGAGCGCAGCGCGAGCCACGCGCCGATCGACGCGAACGAGAACGCGGTCCACGTGGATATCGCCAGCAGCACGACGATGCCGAGCGCGCCCGCATGGAAGTCCACGCCGAACACGAGGCCGATCGCCACGTACAGCACCGACGAGAGCAGCGCCACCGTCACCGCGCCAGCGATCTGCGCGATCACGAGCGCTCCAGATCGCATCGGCGTGAGCGCGAGGCGATCGAGGAACCCCGATTCGATGTCGCGCACGAGTCCCAACCCGGCGCCGGAGGTCGCGAACAACGCGGCCTGCATGAAGGTGAGCACCAGGATGAAGTCGAGGAATCGGTCCGCGGGAAATCCGGGAATGCGCGTGGACGATTGCATCGCCGACGAGTTGATCGTGATCAGCATGAGCGGCATCACGATGCCGGGCATCCATCCGGCCGGCGTGCTGAGCACACCGCGGATCGACCGGCGCGCGAGCACGCCCACCTGATTGGCGAGGGACGTTCCCGTGGCGTGCGGATTGATCACGCCCGCGGATGGTGACGCTGGTGCGATGGCGACGTCGCTCACGCGACCGGCTCCGCGGCGGCGCCTTCGAGCGTGCGACCGGTCTGCGCGAGGAACACGTCGTCCAGCGTGGGCTCGTGCTGGCGAACCTCGACGACCTGCAACCCGGCGTCGTCGATCGCGCGCACGACGGACACGAGACTCGCGCGGTCGGTGCTGCGCGGCAGCCGAACCGCGGCGGCGCCGGGCGCTTGCGACACGACCTCGTCGCCAAACGCCGCGAGCACGCCTGCAAGACGCGCGCGATCAGCGTCGACGCACGGCATCACCTCGATCGTGGGCGCGCCGATCGTGGCTTTCAGCTCGGTCGGCGTGCCTTCGGCCACGACCGTTCCGTTGTCGATGATGCCCACTCGATCGGCGAGCACGTCGGCCTCCTCGAGGTACTGCGTGGTGAGGAATACGGTGACCCCGTCCTCCTTGGCGAGACGACGCACCTCCTCCCACAGCGCGGTGCGGCTCTGCGGATCGAGGCCCGTGGTGGGTTCGTCCAGAAACAGCACGCGTGGTTCGTGAACGAGCGCGAGCGCGAGATCCAATCGGCGCTGCATGCCGCCGGAGTAGCCGCCGACCTTGCGGTCTGCGGCATCTTCGAGTCCCACCCGCGCGAGAAGATCGTTCGCCCGCTCCTGCGCGCGCGATCCGGTGATGCCTTGCAACGACGCGATCAAGTGCAGGTGCTCGCGTCCAGTGAGGAACTTGTCGAGCGCGACCGCTTGCAGCGCCGCGCCGATCGCTTGGCGAACCTTGTCGCCTTGCGTGGCGATGTCCCATCCCGCCACGGTCGCGCGACCCGACGTCGGCGGCAACAGCGTCACCAGCATGTTCACCGTCGTGGACTTGCCCGCGCCGTTCGGCCCAAGAAATCCGTAGATCTCGCCCGGCGCGACGTCGAGGTCGACGCCGTCGACGGCGCGCGGACCGTTGCGGAATTGCTTCACGAGGCCGCGGACCTCGATGCCGTTGTCTTCGCTCCTGCTCATTCGCCGAACGCTAGCAGCTTGGGTCATCGAGCTTCGCGAAGAGCGTCGCGTAGGTCGCGCACCAGCGCGGGAGCCTGCACGGCAAGAAACGCGACGCAGAGCATCGGCAGCGCGGGCAGCGCGAGATCCTCCACGCGCAGCACGAGCACGTTGGTGGCCACCATGCCCGCCCATGCCGCCACCATCGTGCGTCGCATGCCGAGACGCCAGCGGCGCGCCCCGGCGAGAAAGAGCGCGATGAAGAGCACGTCCACCGTGCCGATGCGCCCGGACGCCTCGTACGGCAGGCCAATGATCGGCGTGCCGATCGTCGGCCACTGGATCCAGCGCGGCTGCTCCGCGGCACGCTCGATCACCGCGTGCGTCACGCCTCGCGAGCTGAACACGCTCCACGCGTCGGCGAGCGGCACGAGCACGCAGATCGGCAGCAGCCACCACGGGCGCTCGATCACGCGCACGAACGCGGCGCCGGCGAGCGCGCCGAACCACGCCTTGGCGATGTCCGCGGCGATCATGGCATCGAGGAGGTTGCACGCCATCGCCACGACGAACGCCGCGACGATCGACGCCGCCATGCCGCGACGCGGCACGTTCCACCACTGCGTGATGGTCGCGGCGAGCACCACGAGGATCGCGAACCATGCCGCCGTGCTTGCGATCGCGGCGACTTGGTACTGACCCCATGTCTTGGGGAGCGGCGCAAGCGGAGCGAGCAGCGCCATCGCGACCAGCAACACGCTCGCGACGAGCGTGATTCGCGTGGGGCGCAAGGTCAGAACGGCGGTCGCTCCGCGTACCAGTCGCCGAGCGTGCGAAACGCGCGCCAGAACGACTGCTTGGACGACGGCCGGTCGAGCGACTCGTCGATGTCCGGGCACCAGATCGCGTCGCAGGAGTGCGTCCATCGCTGCACCATGCCCGGCTCGGCGAACAGGTTGCTCGCGTCGGCCACTCGCAGCTCGTTGACGACGTCCACCGCCTGCTCGCCCATCACCACGAGCACCTTCGGCTCGACGATGCGAATCTCGCGCAGCAACCACTGCGGAGCGCGTGCGCGCGTGCAATCGGTGGGACGCGTCGAGCACTTCACGCAGTTGGTGCCGTACAGGTCGAGCGGATCGATGTCGAG
>JBDHZF010000086.1:0-10722 GCA_039811765.1 Thermoleophilia bacterium
TCAGCGACGCCAAGTTGCACGCCGAGTTATCCACGTGCATGTACTCGCTGCACGGGTTCGAGCCGTTGATGCGACCCGACTTCGGGCACGTGTGCCAGTCGTTGATGATCGTGTCGTACTGCACGCCCGGATCGGCGCACTTCCACGCCGCCTCGGCCATCTGGTGCATGAGGTCGCGGGCGCGGTACGTCTTCACGACCTCGCCGGAGGTGACCGCCTTCGTGGAGAACTCGCCGTCCTCCACCACCGCGCGCATGAACTCGTCGGTGACGCGCACCGAGTTGTTGGCGTTCTGGTACTGAATCGAGTTCCAGTGCGGCGAGTCGAGGCTCATGTCGAAGCCGGCAGCCGCCAGAGCGCGCGCCTTCTCCTCCTCGTGCTGCTTGCACCAGA
This sequence comes from Thermoleophilia bacterium, assembly GCA_039811765.1. GTDB lineage: Bacteria > Actinomycetota > Thermoleophilia > Gaiellales > SKUG01 > JAGQUL01. Next base: position 394 of record JBDHZF010000086.1, read on the forward strand.
TGAACTCCTCGATGTCCGGGTGGTCGACGTTCAGCACGACCATCTTCGCCGCGCGACGCGTCTTGCCGCCCGACTTGATCGTGCCGGCCGACGCATCCGCGCCGCGCATGAACGACACGGGACCGGACGCGTGCCCGCCCTTGCTCAGCTGCTCCGCGGACGAACGGATCTTCGAGAGGTTCACGCCCGAGCCGGAGCCGCCCTTGAAGATCAAGCCCTCCTCGCGGATCCAGTCGAGGATGTCGTCCATCGAGTCGTCCACGCTCAGAATGAAGCACGCCGAACACTGCGGCTTGTCCTCGTGACCGCAGTTGAACCAGACCGGCGAGTTGAACGCCATCCGCTGGGTGACGAGCAGGTAGCTGAGCTCGTGGTTGAACGCCTCGGCCTCGTCGTCAGTGGCGAAGTAACCGCCCTCGCGCCCCCAGCGCGTGATCGTGTCGGCGACTCGTCCCACCATCTGCTTGACGGAGCGCTCGCGCTCGGGCGAGTTCATCTTCCCGCGGAAGTACTTCTGCGCCACGATGTTGGTGGCGTTCTGCGACCAGTCGGCGGGGAACTCCAGCCCGCGCTGCTCGAACACCGGCGCGTCGGCCTTGCCGATCACCGCGTCGCGCTGCTCCCAGCGCACGTTCTCGAACGGATGCACGCCGTCCGTGAAGTGGCGCGCGATCAGCGTCTGCGCCGCACCCGACCCCTTCGCCTTCGATCCCTCTGCCACGTCGCCTCGTCCCGTCGTCTTCATTCGTCCCTCGTCTCCCCTGAGCGTATCGTCGTTTCGTTGTGTCGGAAGCGTGCTTAGACGCCTACCGTGTGCCCCTCCCGGACTGCCGCCGCCATGCGGTCCAGCACGTCCCGGAATCCCGCGAGCGATTCGGCTCGCTCGATGACGGAGGCGAAGCGGATCGCCGCTGCCTCGTCGATGCGCACGAGCCCCGCGAGCGCGAGCTCGCCGACCTCGTCGCTGGTGACTTCCTTGCGCCCTGCGTCGCGAAGCTGTTCTTCAACGCTGGCAACGAGCTGCTCGAGCTGCTCGGCCGCGACCTCGCGCTTGGAGCACGCGATCTCGAGGCCACGCAGGAGCTTGCTCGCGCTGAACTGCTCCTGGCGCCCGTCCTGCTTGGTGACCCACAGGATCGGCATGTCGACGCGCTCGTAGGTCGTGAAGCGGCCCGCGCAGTCGAGGCACTCGCGACGACGACGCAGCGCGTCGCCGCCCTCGGCGATTCGCGATTCGAGCACCTTCGAGTTATGTCCGCCACATGCTGGGCAGTTCATCCCGCGCACCTCTCCGGATCCGTCCGTGGATCCCCACCTGCGCCGATCGGCTCCGAGCCCTTCCCTGGCTCCCCGAGGCGACGAGCACCGTATCCGCACTGGATAGTCGCCCGCAAGCCCCCGAGGAAGGAAAAACCCGCATCGAGCGGCGTTTCACTCCACTCCCCGTAGCGTGACGGGCGGGTCGGACGCACTACCCGTAGTGTGCAGACGATTCAACGATTCGCGTCAGATCGCCGACGGATTTTCGGCGGATCGGGCGAGTCGCCGAACGGACTCGCGGCCAATCAGGTGGCCGTGGCACCTTGCATGAGTTGCACGGACGCGAGCGCGGCAATTGCCCCCGCGGCGCCGGCCCCGACGAGCGCACCGCCGACGTTGCCTCGGACCAACGCGCCTACGCCCGCGAGCGCGCCGCTACCGAACGCTGCGGTGCCCGACGTTTCACGCGTGGCGCGCAACGCACAGCCCGCGCTGATCGATATCCGGGTGGACGAAGCACGAGCACGGAGACGAGGCGATCCGCATGACATTCCTGTTGGCAACCCTGACGTTCTGCACGATCGCTGCGGTGATCCAAGTCGTGCGAGCGGACTCGCGCGACGTCGACGCGTTCTGCGACCAGCCGCGGCGTCTGCCGGACCCGTCCCCACGCGACCTGCACGCGATCACCGGCACGCTCGACCGCGCGCCCGTGCCGAGCTGGGGCTGACGCTCACTCCTCGTCCGGCGACCAGTGCGCCGCGACGCGCTCGGCCTGTTCGATCACGGTTCGTGATGCGGTGTCCCAGTTGTCCGGATCAGGTGGATAACCTCGATCGGCGAGCAGCTCCTTGACACTTGCGATCATCGCCGCGCGCACGTTGCGGCGCGTAGTCCAATCGATGCCGGAGTTGCGGCGAACGGTCTCGGCGATCTCCTTCGCGAGCTTCGCCAGCGCATCGTCGCCCATCACCTCGCGCGCGTTCTCGTTGTCGGCGACCGCGTCGTAGAACGCGAGCTCCTCGACCGACAGTCCCATCGCCTCGCCACGCTGCCGACGCGCCCTGAACTCCTGCGCGATGCGCACGAGCTCGTCGATCAGCTCGGCCATGGTGATTGCACGCGCGTGATACCGGTTCATCGCCTGATCAAGCAGGTCCGCGAACGAGCGCGCCTCGATTGCGTTGGTCTTTGCCGAGCGACGAATCTGCTCGGTGAGCATCCGGCGAAGCGCCTCGAGCGCGAGGTTGCGCTGCGGCATACGCCGCACCTCGTCGAGGAACTCGTCGTCGAGCACGCTCAGGTCCGGCTTGTCGATGCCGGCCACGTCGAGCACGTCGATCACGCCCTCGGCGATCACTGCCTGCGACACGAGCTGCCGAATCGCGGCGTCGAGGTCCTTGCGGCGCCTCGCGCCTGCGATCGTGGTGCGCTCAAAACCGGTGCGCATCAACTGGAAGAACGCGACGTCGTCCTTGATCGCCAGCGCGTCGTCATGCGTGCCGGCGATCGCGAACGCCTTGATGAGATCGCGCGACACGGCGAGGAATCGCTCCTCGCCACCGTCGATCGACAGCACGCGCTCCATCGGATCCGTGACGATGCTCGACCACTTTCCCTTCGGCAGCGTGCGGCACTGCTGGAATCCGGTGCCGTGCGCGAGTAGCGATCCACGGCTTGACGCATCTGATCGGCGATCCCGAGGTAGTCGACAACCAGTCCCGCGGGCTTGCTGCCGAACACCCGGTTCACGCGCGCGATCGCCTGCATCAGGCCGTGCCCGCGCATCGGCTTGTCGACGTAGAGCGTGTGCAGGCACGGCGCGTCAAAGCCGGTGAGCCACATGTCGCGAACGATCACGAGCTGCAGGGGATCGTCCGGGTTGCGCATGCGCGCTGCGAGCCGGCTGTTGTCGGCCTTGCTGCGGATGTGCGGGCGAAACTCAGGTGCGTCCGACGCCGCGCCGCTCATCACGACCTTGATCGCGCCGCCATCGAGGTCATCGGCATGCCAATCGGGACGCAGCGCGATGATCGCGTCGTAGAGCTCCACCGCGATGCGGCGGCTCATCGCCACGATCATGCCCTTGCCGACCAGCACCTGCTGGCGCTGCTCGAAGTGCTCCACGATGTCGGCCGCCACCTGACGCACGCGATGCTCGGCCCCGACGAGCGCCTCCTGCTGCGACCACTTCGACTTCAGGCGCTCGCGATCCGATTCCTCCTCGTCCTCGGTCACCTCGTCGATCGCCGAGTCGATGTGCGGGCGCTCGTTCTCGTCGAGCGTCAGACGTGCGAGGCGTGGCTCGTAGTAGATGCCGACCGTCGAGCCGTCCTCCACCGCGCGACGCACGTCGTAGATATCGATGTAGTCGCCGAAGATCGAGGCTGTGTTCGCATCGCCCGATTCGATCGGCGTGCCGGTGAAGCCGATGAACGCGGCGTTCGGCAGCGCATCGCGCACGTGGCGTGCGAATCCGTCGATCAGTCCCGAGTGGCTGCGGTGCGCCTCGTCGGCGATGAACACGATGTTGCTGCGCTCGCTCAGCACCGGGAATGACTCGCCACGCTCGGGGCGGAACTTCTGCAGCGTGGTGAAGATCACGCCGCCGGATGCGCGGCGCTCCAGCAGCTCGCGCAGGTTGGCGATCCCGTCCGCCTGCACGGGTTCATCGCGCAGCAGCTCGTGGCACGCGGCGAAGGTGCGAAAGAGCTGGTCGTCGAGGTCGTTGCGATCGGTGAGCACCACGAGCGACCGTCCTCGTCCTCGCGCGTCGCGCGGATCGTGCGCTCGATCGCGCGGCGCATGCCGAAGAACTGGTGGTACTGGGCGACCTTCTTGGTGACGGCTGCGCCGTCGGTCTCGAACACGGTGAAGTCGCGGATCAGCTCGAGCAGGCGCGCAGGATCGAACACGCCGCGCACGAGGATCGGCAGCTCAGGAACTGTGCGCGACGGCGGGTAGTGGTCGTCGCCGTCGATGCTGCGCCAGGGGGAGAAGCGGTCGAAGTCGGCGCTGAGCGAGCCGATGCGCGCTTCCCAGTCGTCTGACGCGACGAGTACCGCGTTGTAGGACAGCAGCCGAGGCAGGTCGTGCTTGTAGACCTGCAGCTGGTTGTAGGCGCCCTCCACGGTGGCGTCGTCGTCGGTCGGCGACTTGAGCTCGATCACGCCGAGCGGCAGGCCGTTCACGTAGACGAGCACGTCGATGCGCCGCTCGCGCTGCTCGATAACCGTGACCTGGCGCACCGCCAGGAAGTCGTTCGCCTCCGGATCGCTCCAGTCGATCAGCTGCACCGCATCACCACGCCGTCCGTGCTCGGTCTGATACTCCACGGGCACGCCGTCCACCAACCAGCGGTGGAAGCGGTGGTTGTCGACGAGCAGGTTGCCGGTCTGGAAGCTGCGCACCTGACGCACCGCGGACTCGAGCGCCTCGTCCGGGATGTGCTCGTTCGCCGGGTGGCGGGCGATGCCGGCGACGACGCGGCCCATCAGCACGGCGTCGTCCCACCGAACGCGCTCGGCGTGCTCGGAGTCGGGCGCGATGTCAGCGCCGACGAGGATCTCGTAGCCGAGCTCGTCGAGCAGCGGCATCACGCCGGTCTCGACGTCGTCCTCGATCACTCCGAGCGCGTTCACAGGGCCTCGCCTACCCGGCGCTCGGCATCCGTCACACGCAGCTCCCCCGACATCAGCTTCGGCAGCAGCGCATCGCGGGTGGCGGCGAGGGCGTGGTTCTCGTGCCGAAGGTGATCCGCGAGGCCAAGGCGCGGCTCAGCCCAACGACCGAACTCCTCGCGCGCGACCTCCGAGGTGTTTGCCGGGAGTGCAACATCGAGCATGTCGGCGGGGCGGACCCGTTGATGGCTGCCCGACGTGCCTGTGGCCGCACCGATGAGTCGGTCGCGGTAAGCAGCCGAGCCGACGAACGCCCACACGAACGCTCGGTCGATCGCGCGGACCGGAACGAACACCTGGAACTCCGTCGAGCAGACGGCCCCCCTCGTCACCCGGCTCGGTATCCACACGCGCGGAATTCGAGGGTTCAGCTTGCTCACCAGCACCGAGCCTTGAACGACACGTGTCTTCGCGCTCCGAATCTCGCGACCCTCCACGTGTTCAGGAAGTCCTGTCGCATCAAAAGCGGGAAGGCTGTAGTGCTCAAACCGGTCAGCCGGTTTGTCGAACGGTTTGGTCGAAGCTCGAAGATGATCGACGAGGTCACCGAGAACACCGTCGGTGCCCGCTTCGGCGAAGTCGATCATGAAGGCGCACGCCACGCTCTCTTCGAGCGTCGAGATCGTCGCCCGATTGACCTCGATCTTGTCGTCGAGGGCGCGGAGGACCTCGGCGATGCGCCGCTGCTCATCGAGCGGGGGAATGCGAAACTCGAACAGGGCGATCTGCTTTCCACTGATGTGCGGAATTGTCGTGCCTGTATGGACACCCTTCACATGATCGGTGAATTCACGAGCCGAGATGACGTACTGGAGAAAGCGCTGATCGAGTTCGTCACCTCCACGAAGCCGTGCTACTCGCTGAACGAGCAAGGATCCCGCATCGCTTGCCGTTACCCGACCGAACTTGAGTCCCGCCTCGATCCATGGACGATCCATGGCAAGTACCACGTCGTCGCGCTCCAAACGAAACTGTTTGACGTCTCCAACACGCTCCTTCGGCCATGTTCTGACGTCGCCCCAGACCAGGCGACCGGGTCCGACGTTGACGCCTCGACACAGCCGCGGTCCCCCACCCGACGCACCTTCAAAATCAGCGCTCTTGAATGGGTACCCCGTGATGATCTTTGCAACATCCCCTAGCTTTACCCGCCGCCACTCACGCATCCCCCACCACCTCGTCCACCGCATCGAGGAACACATCCGCGCCACCCGCGCTCGCCTCCAGCTCGCGTTGACGCTCACGCCACGCGTCGAACTGCGCACCCGCGTGCGAGTCGGCGAGCTCGCGTGACACGCTGCCGGCGTCGCCGAGCACGTCGCGCTCGTTGAAGCGCAGGAAGTTGTCGAGCCGCCCGACCCAGTCGGCCATGTGCATCACCTGGTGGCGGCGGGCCTGGTCCTCGGCGTAGTCGAGGTACATCGTCACGATGCGGTTGAGCTCGCCGAGCTCGTCCTCGCGCAGGTAGTTCTTCGCGACGGCGACGTCAGCGCGACGGATCGGCCCGTCGGGCGCGTTCTTCCACGTGGCGAGGCCCATGTTCGGCTGCCCGGCGTCGGCGCGCTCGCGCACCAGCTCGGGCGCCGTTCGACCGTGCACCGCGAAGTGGAGCTTGTTCTGCACGACCGCGAAGAACTGCTGGCTCACGCCCGCCTTCGGGTCGTAGTCGATGCTGGTGGCGTAGATGTCGCGCACCTTCTCGTAGAACAGCCGCTCGGACGCGCGGATGTCGCGGATGCGCTCGAGCAGCTCGTCGAAGTAGTCGGCGCCGAGCGTGCGGCCCTGCTTGATGCGCTCGTCGTCGAGCACGAACCCCTTGGTGACGAGGTCGCGAAGCTGGGCCGTGGCCCAACGCCGAAAGTCGGTACCGCGCGTGGAACGCACGCGGTAGCCGACGGCGATGATCACGTCGAGCGCGTAGTGCTCGACCATGCGCGAAACGTCGCGTGCACCCTCGGTCTGAACTATCCGGTATTTCCGGATAGTTGCCTCTGGATCGACCTCCTGATCCGCAATCACGCCCTTGATGTGCTCGCTGATCGTGCGCACGTCGACCTGGTAGAGCTCGGCGAGCAGTCGCTGCGTGAGCCAGACCGTCTGGCCATCGAGCCGCACGCGCAGCTCGCCGGCGCCATCGTGGTACAGCAGCACCTGACCACCCATGGGCGTGGCATCGTCAGGCACGTTCGAGCCTCCGGAAATTCGCACGGATCTTCTGCTCAAGCTCGTGCGAGCGATCGAAGTGCTCGACCAGCTCGCGCTCGAGCCGCTCGAGCTTCTGATCGATCGGCTCGTCGTCCTGCTCGACCGCCTCCGAGCCTACGTAGCGGCCCGGGGTGAGCACGAAGTCGTGGCTCGCGATTTCCTCGATCGCGACCGAGCGACAGAAGCCCGGCTCGTCGGTGTACTCGCCGTTGCCGGTGCGCCATGCGTGATAGGTACCCGCGATGCGAGCGATGTCGTCGTCGGTCAGCTCGCGCAGTACGCGGGTCTTCATCTCGCCCATCGCGCGAGCATCGATGAACAGCGTCTCGCCGCGGCGGTCGCGATGCTGCCGCTGCTTCTTGCTCGTGGTCAGAAACCACAGACTGACCGGGATCTGCGTGGTGTAGAACAGCTGCCCTGGCAGGGCGATCATGCAGTCGACGAGGTCGGCCTCGACGATCCGGCGACGAATCTCACCATCGGTGCCTGTGGTGGAGCTCATCGCTCCGTTGGCGAGCACGAATCCCGCCGTACCACGCGTTGGGTGCAGGTGGTGGATGAAATGCTGGATCCACGCGTAGTTGGCATTGGCGGCGCGCGGCACGCCGTACTTCCAGCGCACGTCCTCTGCCAGCTGGTCGCCGCCCCAGTCGGAGATGTTGAATGGCGGGTTGGCGATGATGTACTCGGCTTTGAGCTGCTGGTGCAGGTCGCTGCGGAACGTATCGGCACTGTGGGGGCCAAGGTTGCCGTCGAACCCGCGGATCGCGAGGTTCATGCGCGCCAGCTTCCAGGTCGTGTGGTTGGACTCCTGACCGAAAATGGAGAGGTCGCTGATGCGGCCCTGATGCGCCTGCACGAACTCCTCGCTCTGCACGAACATGCCGCCGACGCCGCAGCACGGGTCGTACACCCGACCCTTGTAGGGCTCGAGCATCTCGACCAGCAGGCGCACGACGGGGCGTGGGGTGTAGAACTCGCCGCCGAGCTTGCCTTCGGCACGGGCGAAGCGCGAGAGGAAGTACTCGTACACCCGGCCAAGCACGTCACGCGAGCGATCGGCCTGCGATCCCAGACCGATCCCGCTGATCAGGTCGACGACCCCACCGAGGCGGCTCGCGTCGAGCGAGGGGCGGGCGTAGTCCTTGGGCAACACGCCGCGCAGTGTCTCGTTCTCGCGTTCGATCGCGATCATCGCCTCGTCGATGCGCTTGCCGAGGCCCGGCTGCTTCGCGGTTGCCTGCAGCTCGCTCCAGCGCGCGCCCTCGGGGACGTAGAACACGTTCTCGGCTTCGTAGAACGTGCGGTCTTCGGCGAAGCGGGGCTTGTTGGCGAGCAGCTGCGCGCGCCGCTCCTCGAACGCGTCGCTGACGTACTTGAGGAAGATCAGCCCCAGCACGACATGCTTGTACTCGGCGGCGTCCATGTGCCCACGCAGCTTGTCGGCCATCGCCCACAATCGAGCCTCGATGTCCTCGAGGCCGGATTGGTCATGGTTCGTGTCGATCGGCGCGCGCCCTTTCACATCGCGCAGCCAAGCATCGACAGCCTCGCGATCGAACATCGTCTGACGTTTGGTGGTGGTGACGGGGGCCGGAAATGTGCCGTCCGCGTCGAACCACTGCTTGACTGCTTGGCGGCTGACGCCCGCACGGCGAGCAATGTCCGACATGTTGACGAGGTCTGGTTCGCGTGACTGAGCGCTCATGGCGAGCACCCTACCCCGTACTATCGCTTGACACAATGTCAAGCACGCAAAATGCTGCCGAAAGCTGTTGTATCGATTAGCTCGACGCCACCGCGCCCGAGGGCGCAGGCAGGCACACCACGCTGAGCCAGAAGTCCTCGATCGTCTTCACCACGCGCAGGAACTGTTCGAGGTCGACCGGCTTGGCGATGTAGCAGTTGGCGTGGAGGTCATAGCTGCGCAGCACGTCCTCGTCGTCGGTGGACGTGGTGAGCACCACCACCGGAATCCGGCGCAGCTGCTCGTCCTGCTTGATCTGCTGCAGCACCTCGCGACCATCCATGCGGGGCATGTTCAGATCGAGCAGGATCAGGTCGGGGCGCGGGGCCGCCGCGTGCTCGCCTTCCTTGCGCAGCACCTCGAGCGCCACCACGCCGTCCTCGGCGACGGTGAGGTTGTTGAGGATCTTCCCGTCCTTGAGCGCCTCCACAGTGAGGCGCACGTCGGCGGGGTTGTCCTCGCACAGGAGGATCTCGATCGGCCTGGAAGTCATTCGCTGCATCCTTCGCTGTGGGGAGTGGCTGGCGGCTCGCACGGGAGCGTGAATCGGAACGTCGTGCCGCCGGCGGCGTCGTCGATCGACACCGTACCACCATGTCGTTCGACGATTCGGCGCACGAGCGTGAGTCCGATTCCGGTACCACCGTACGCGTCGCGGTGATTGAGCCGTTGGAACAGCCGGAACACGCGCTCGCGGTACTGCGGTTCGATCCCGATGCCGTTGTCGGTAACGGTGATCGCCACGAATCCGGGCGACTCGGCAGCGGGCTCGGCTGCGATGCGCACGATCGGTGGGTCCTCGCCGCGGAACTTGATCGCGTTGCCCACGAGGTTTTGGAGGACGAGTTCCAGCTGCGTGCGATCGCCCCACACCACAGGCAGTTCCACGTCCGCTTCGATCGTTGCATTCGCGTCCTGGATCGCCGCGTCGAGCGAACGGCGAACGTCCTCGAGCACCACTGCGAACTCGACCGCCTGCGGATCGTCCGCGCGCGTGTTCACGCGCGAGTAGGCGAGCAGCGCGCGGATCAGTTCTTGCATGCGCGTGGCGCCCTGCACCGCGAATTCGATGAACTCGTCGGCGTCGGAATCGAGTTGGCCCCGATAGCGGCGAGCGATCAGCTCCGTGTAGCTCGCCACGGTGCGCAGCGGCTCCTGCAGGTCGTGCGCGGCGGCGTACGCGAACTGTTCGAGGTCGGCGTTCGAGCGTTCGAGCGCGGCGGCGTGTTCCTGCACGCGTTGCTGCTCGGCTTCCAGTTCGACTTGGGCGAGTTCGAGCTGGCGAGCCATCTCGTTGAACGATTCCGCTAGCGCGATCGTTTCTGGCAGCGCGCCGCCGTCCACCCGCGCGTCCAACTGACCCGACGCGACGCGATCGACGCCGTCGCGCACGCGAGCGATCGGTCGAACGACGGTTCGCGTGAAGAGGTACACGAG
>JBDHZF010000087.1:0-10596 GCA_039811765.1 Thermoleophilia bacterium
CATGGGCCGCTTCCTCAACGACGAGCTCGTGAGCGTGCCCGACATCGACCTCGACTTCCCGCGCGACATCCGCCATGGGTTGCTCGCGCGAGTCGTCTCCCGCTACGGCGCCGAGCGCTGTGCGATGGTCGCCGCGCACGCCACCTACCGCAGCAAGGGCGCGATCCGCGACGTGGGCCGCGCGCTCGGGCTGCCGCAGGCCGAGCTCGCCCGCATCGCCGCGAGCACCGACGCGCTCAACGCCATCTGGGTGGGCGAGGCCGTCGACCCGCGCCGCACCGGCCCGCGCTGGGAGGCCTTCCGCACGATGACCCGCGAGATCGCCGGGCTGCCGCGCGTGATGGGCCAGCACTCCGGCGGCGTGGTGATCAGCACCGATTCGCTCGCCAGCGTGGTGCCGATCCAGCCCGCCGCCACGCCCGGCCGCCAGCTCGTGCAGTGGGACAAGGACAGCTGCGCCGACGCCGGCTTCCTCAAGATCGACGTGCTCGGCCTGGGCATGCTCAGCGCCGTGGAGGAGTGCACCGAGACGATCACGCGCACAGGGGCGGTCCCTGGCGGCATCGACCTCTCGCGCATCCCGCTCGACGATCCGGCGGTGTTCGCGCAGATCACCGAGGGCGACACCGTCGGCACGTTCCAGATCGAGAGCCGCGCGCAGATCCAGTCGCTGCGCCGCGTGCGCCCCGAGACCATCGAGGACCTCGCCGTGCAGGTCGCGCTGATCCGCCCCGGCCCGATCATCGGCCAGAGCGTGAATCCCTACGTGGCCGCGCGCGAGCGCCTGCGCGCCGACCCGAGCTACCGCGTGCCGATGGACCACCCGCTGCTCCAGAGCGTGCTCGCCGACACGCACGGCGCGATCGTCTTCCAGGATCAGGTGATCGAGGTCTCGATGGCGCTCGCCGGGTTCACCGCCGGCGAGGCCGACGGGCTGCGCCGCGCGATGACCCGCAAGCGCGCCGCCGGCAGCGTGGAGGTGTGGCGTCCGCGCTTCGTGGCCGGCGCCGCCGAGCGCGGGGTCGACGAGGCCACCGCCAACCGCGTGTTCGACAAGGTGATCGGCTTCTGCCACTACGGCTTCCCGCGCGCGCACTCGGTGGCGTTCGCGCTGCTCGCCTACCAGAGCGCGTGGCTGCGCTGCCACTACCCGGCGCACTTCCACGCGGCGCTGCTCAACGCCCAGCCGATGGGCTTCTACCCGCCCGACTCGCTGCTGCGCGACGCTGCACGGCACGGCGTGCGCTCGCGCCCCGTCGACGTGAACGTGTCCGACGCGCTGTGCACCGTCGAGCAAGATGGGGCGGGGGCGGGGCAAGAGGACGAGGGTGCGGGGTGGAGCATCCGCGTGGGGATGGGATGTATCTCCGGGCTCGGGTTCTCCGATGCGCTCGCCGTGCAGCGCGAGCGCGAGCGCGGCGGGGCGTACGCCGGCATCGAGGACCTGCTGCGCCGCGCGCCGGTGCACCTGAGGCAGGTCGAGCAACTCGTGATGTCGGGTGCATGCGACTCGCTCGCGCGCGTGGCCGATGCGGAGGGGCGCCGCTCGCTGCTGTGGAACGTCGGGCTGGTGGCGCGCCCCGACCGTGCGCAGGAGGCGCTCGAGATCGCCGCGCCGTCGAGCCCGCAGTTCGCGCAGCTGAGCATGTGGGACGAGGTGCTGCTCGACTACGCCACGCAGGGGCTGAGCGTGCGCGCGCACCCGGTGGAGCTGCTGCGCCCGATGCTCGGCGCGGGCGTGGTGAGCGCGGGCGTGGCGCTCGAGGAGATCCCGCACGGGCGCACGATCGACGTGGTGGGCGCGGTCACCGCGCGCCAGAAGCCGGCCACGGCGAAGGGCGTGGTGTTCCTGCTGCTGGAGGACGAGTCGGGCGCCATCAACGTGATCGTGGGGCCCGAGCTGTACAAGGCGCAGCGCACGACGATCCGCGGCGAGCCGATCCTGCGCGTGCGCGGACGCATCGAGCGCCACGACCGCGTGGTGAACCTCGTGGCACGCGAGGTGCATCGCCTGCCGGCCGATCTGCGCGGGCGCGCGCCCCGGCGCATGCGCGGCAAGGCGTGGGGGTGAGCGGTGGCGAGGCGCGTCGCGCGGGCGCACGCCGCAGCCGAACTCAGCCCACGCATGCGGCAGAAACGTCCAAAATGGCTGGCCGCGGCGAAGTAGCTTGCCGGGTTGTGACCGGTATCCGGAATCGATCCGGCAACTCGGCGCGGTCGGGCACCGTTCCGCGCGAGCAACTCGGTACGTGCGTAACGGCGACTTCAATCGGTCGTTGCAACAAGTAGTTCATTGGTTCTTTCGCTGGTTGCTCATGCCGAGGGCAACTGGGCGCATTCGTATCGATTTCCGTTACGAACGTACCGGAGTGGCTGGCCGGGCCCGAGTGGCGAGCCGATTTGCCGGGTTGTTGCCGGATTCCGGAACGAATCCGGCAATTCGATTCGGACCAGTCTGGCGAATTGCCGGATTGGTACCGGTATCCGGAACGCATCCGGCAATTCGGGGCGGTCGCGTCGGCATCGAACGATTCGAACGGGCCGATTCCAGCACCAGCGCTCATCCAACTCCCTGCTGCAACGACCAATAGAATCCGCCCACGGCGAACGATACGACCGTGCCGAATTGCTCGATCGAGCCGGAGCACGCCGCGGCGGGCGCATCCCGCGTCACCAAACACACGCATGGGGGTGCAAGAGTCGAAAAATATTCGGAGTCACGCACAGGAACATGCGGGAATGGTCGGAAGTTGGCGATCTTGGCCTCAATTGCCCCGAAATATTTCTTGCATTTCGCTGCCCGATCCTGAAATACTTCCGGCAGGCGGCGGCCACGGGGTCGCCAGCACTGAAGGAGGACACCATGAAGATGCTCCCGGTTGCCCCGGTCGAGACTCGCGGTACCACGAACCCGCCCGTCGTTGCTCCCAGCAATGGAAACCTCGGCGTTGTTCCGCCGTGGCTGCTCGAGACGCCTGCACAGAACCTCGGCATCGTTCCGCCGTGGATGATCCCGAACGCGCCAGCGAATCCGAAGCCCACCGGCTTCGATCGCGCCCCTGTGCAGATCTGACGTTTCCACCCCTCGCGCGCTCGACCCACCTCGCACTCCCACGCGACGAGCGCCGCATACCCCCCCAGCCCGACGGGTCGGCACATCGAGTGCCGGCCCGTCGTGTCTTCCCGCGTAGGATGCCTGCGATGTCGAAACGTGCTCCCCTGACCCTGATGATCGTGCTGCAGTCGCTGCTGTTCCTGCCAGCGATCGCGAGCGCGCACCAACTGGTCGTCATCGACGGGCCCGGCGTCATCGACGCGGGCACGGGCGAGCCGGCGCGGCTGATTCATGCGATGCTGACCAAGCATGGTGACGAACTGCAGGTCACCGTGCGGCCAACTGCGGGTGCGAGCGAAGCTGTGCTCTACGTGCCCGACCAGCGGCCCGAACGCGCATTCGACAACGACGAGATCCCGCAACTCGCGCTTGGACCAAGCACGATCACGACCAACGTCGGCGAACGCGTGGTGGACGACGCGACCAACGTCGCCTACCGGGAGATCGGACGCGTCGCGCTGCCCGCGAAGGGCGGCGCGGCAACGATCGCCGTGCGCCGCGGCAGCGTGCCGTCCCGGGTTGCGCTGCGCGTCGGTCCACCCACCCCGTTCGCGGCCGACGACGTCGACGCGACCCCTCGCGCGCTGCAGCAAGTCGTCTCGTGGGCGAACAATCCGCCAGCGGGTTCGGTCGCAGCCAAGGCGAAGGCTTCCGACGCTGCTCGATCCCGGCATCGATTCGCCTGGGGTGGCGCGCTGATCGCACTGATCGCCGTGGGCAGCGTCGTGTGGTGGCTCGTGCGCGGTTGGCATGCGGCGCGACGGCGCGGCGTCGAGCGCGCGGTGTCCGAGCAGCGCGACTGACACGCCGACCACGCCCGAGATCGTTGCCGCGCGCGCACGAAGGTGCGCGAGCGCGCGCGAGCGGCTACCGTGTGCGGTGATGACGATCGACGGCGTGAAGGAAGAGCTCGCGCACCTGCGCGAGGAAGCAGCGGTCCTGCTCGAGGCGTACCTCGCGCGCCCGTTGCTTCGCGGCGTGTCCCACGTCGCTGGCTTCTTCGTGGCGCTCGTCGCCATCACCGTGCTCACGATCCAAGCCGCCGCCGCGTTGCAGCTCGTGGCGTCGCTCGTGTACGGCGTCGGGCTCGCGCTCGCGCTCGGCACCAGCGCGCTGTATCACCGCGTGCGCTGGAGCCCGCGCGCGTTCGCACGCATCCGCAACCTCGACCACTCGATGATCTTCGTGCTGATCGCCTCGTCGTGTACGCCCTTCGCACTGATCGCGATGCATGGCATGGCGCGGATCGGCGTGCTGGTCGGCATCTGGACCTTCGCGATCGTCGGCATCGTGCTGCGTTGGTCGTGGCACGACCAGCCGCGTTGGTTGCAGGTGGGCCTCTACATCGGCATGGGGTGGGCGTGCGCGTCGCTGCTGCCAGCAATGCGCGAGATGAGCCCGGTGGTGCTGACGCTCGCTGTCATCGGCGGCGTGCTGTACACGATTGGCGGCCTCGTCTACTTGTTCAAGTTCCCGAATCCGCTTCCGAAAGTCTTCGGATTCCACGAAGTGTTCCACGCGCTGGTGGTGGCCGCCGCGACGTGCCACTTCCTCGCGGTGTGGCCGCTGATCACGTCCCACTCGATCCCCGGCGCGTGACCCTGCAGCGGGGAGGCGTTGCACATCGGGACCGGAAGGTGTATCCCAGTGTGCAACGCTAGCCGGGGCTGCTACTTGCCAGCGGCTGCGGCGACGTACTCAGCCACGGACGTCGCGTCGTCGCCCTGCAACAGACCGGGCGGCATCGCGCCGCCGCCGTTGACGATCTGGCTTTCGATCGCGTCCGCGTCGAGATCCGTGTCGTCGAGGTTCGGTCCCACGGCACCGGTCGCGTCCGCGTCGGCAAGCGCGTGACAACTCGCGCACTTTTCGCTGAACAAGTCGCGCGCCGCAGGATCAAGCTTCGCGGGTTCTTCCTTCGCGGGCTCCTCGTCCTTCGCCGATTCGTCCGTGGCCGGAGCCTCGTCGTCGCCCGTGGACTCTTCCGCGTTCGCGTCGTCGCTCTCGTCGCTTGCCGACTTCAGCTGGTCGGGGCTGGCAAGCACCACGTCCTGTCCGCTGCAGTGCTTGAGCGTGACCGCGTTGACACGCTCCTCGGTCGACTTGGCAGTGGGCGTCGACGATTCGTGCGTTTCCTCGTTGATCTGCTCGATCTGCCGCTCGCACGCCGCGCTAAGCGACTTGCTGGGATCCTTCGGGCCACCGCCGCAACCCGCGACGAACAATGCCGCGGCGACGACGACGGTGCTGGCGAGGATGGAAACGCGCATGGAGCTGGACCTTTCGACTGGTGACGCCACGCGAGCATACACGCACACGCGGCGCGATCCCACCCGTCGCGGGCCAGCCGGTACGATCTGCGCGTGAACGACGATCTTTCAGCACGACGAGTCGAATATGCGCACAGCGAATTCCGGGCGAAACATGCCGGATCCAGCCCGATGCGCTGCTTCGACGAATGGTTCGTGCATGCGACCGCGACCTCGACGACCGACGAGCCGAATGCCATGTCGCTGGCAACCGTTTCGCCCGACGGCACGCCGAGCGTTCGCATGGTGCTGCTCAAGGACGTGGACGAAGCTCGCGCCGCGTTCACGTGCTACACGAACCTCGACGCGCGCAAGGCTCGCGAGGCGTTCGGCGCTGGTCGCGCAGCGATGTGCTGGTGGTGGCCTGGCCAACACGCACGGCAGGTTCGCGTCGTTGGACGCGTCGAACACGTCGAGCGCGACGTCGCCGCCGCCTACTTCGCGAGTCGACCGGTCGAGGCGCAAGTCGGCGCGCTCGCCTCGCAGCAGTCGCGAGCGATCGCCAATCGCGGTGAGCTGGATGCTCGTGTCGCGACCGTCGATCCGGCGAGCGCGACGCTTCCCGAATCGTGGGGCGGCATTCGCGTCGTCGCCGACGAGATCGAGTTCTGGCAGGGCCGTGCCGGCCGGCTACACGATCGAATCGCATTCCTGCGACTGAACGCCGATGCCGCGATCGCGTCGTCCGCGGCGGTCGAAGCCGCCGGCGGCGAAACAGCGCTTTGCGAATACGGAACCGTCGTGAAGGACGAGCACAACATCGACTGGTTGCGGGTACGCCTCGAGCCGTGAACGCGGCTCG
Organism: Thermoleophilia bacterium; assembly: GCA_039811765.1. Taxonomy (GTDB): domain Bacteria; phylum Actinomycetota; class Thermoleophilia; order Gaiellales; family SKUG01; genus JAGQUL01. Next base: position 6,227 of record JBDHZF010000087.1, read on the forward strand.
TCAGCTCGGCGTCAGCGACCGCTGCCGATGACGTCGTGCATGCGATCGTACGCGGCGGCCACCGCCAGCGTGCGTCGCGACCCGGATCGCCACGCAAGCCACAGCTCGCTCGTGGGCGGCACCCGTGGATCGACGAGCTGCACGAGCCGGCCGCTGGAGAGTTGGTCGTCGCACACGTGCCGCGGCAGCACCGTCACGCCGAGCCCGCGTTCGGCGAGCGCCGCGAGCGCGGGCAAGCTGTTCGCCACCACCGACGCGACATCCGACGGCTCGCTGTCGAACACGTCAAGCCAGAACGTGCGCACCAATGGCAATTCCTCCGCGTACGCCAGCAGCGGCACCGATTCCAGCTGGCGCGCCGCGCGACGACCGCCGCGTCCCAGCGCGCCGAGTTCCGCTGCCACGTCGGCGGACGCAACGAGCACGTACTCCTCGCGGGCCAACGGTTCCACGGTCATGTCTCGGTGGTCGACGGGGGCGGTCAGCACGGCCAGATCCAGCTCGCGAGCGACGAGGCCCGCCATCACCTGCGCGTCGTCGCCCACCGTCGCGCGAACGCGCACGCCCGCCACCAAAAGCGGCGCGAGCGCGGGCAGCACGCGTCCTGCGAGGAACTCGGACGGACCACCAAGAAACACTGTCGCGCCGCGCATCGGCGATTCGCCCGCGCTGCTCGCCATGCGCCCGAGCCATTGCCCCCATGCTTCTTCCACTGCGTCCAAGTGCGCACCGACTTGCTCGGCGAGCTCGCGCCCAGCGGGCGTTGGTTCCACGCCCCGCGGCAGGCGTTGAAACAGGCGACGACCCGTCACCGCTTCGAGCGCTTGCAGTTGCTGGCTGACCGCCGGCTGCGACATGTTCAGTTGTCGCGCCGCCTCCGTCACGGAGCGCGTTCGGTGGATCGCCAAGAACGCGCGCAGGCGATCGATGTCACCCATCGACGCGCTCGATCGCCTCGCCAACGACCGCCAGCACGGCTTCGCCCCACCTGTCGAGCTTCGCCGGCCCAACGCCCGACACTTCTGCGAGCGCGCCTTCGCTGGTGGGGCGCGCCGCGGCGATCGCCGCGATCGTCTTGTTGTCGAACACGACGTACGCCGGCTTGCCGATGCGTCGAGCTTCCTCGGTGCGCCACGCACGCAGCGCCCCCACCACCGGATCGCCGTCGTCGAGCTGCGTCGACTTGGCGGGCTTCGCGGGGGACGCTGCGTGCAAACCAAGCTCAGCGAGAAACGGGCTCGGCTTGCCGCAATCGGCCGCTCGAGTCAGATACAGGTGACGCTTCGCGCGCGTGATCCCGACGTAGAGCAGGCGTCGTTCGTCGTCTTCGTCGGCACGACTCGTGCGGGAACGAAACGGCAGCTCCTTCTCGTTGAGCCGCGGCAGGAACACTGCGTCCCATTCCAAGCCCTTGGCGCGATGCATCGTCAACAGCTCCACGCCATCGCCTTCGGCGCGCACGTCGAATCGTTCCCGCATCGCGTCGACGAATGCGCCGACGTTCTCAAATGGTTCGTCGGCGGCGATTCGCACCAGCAGCGCCAGGTCCTCCTGCAGCGTCTGTGCCTCGTCGCTGCCCTTGGCTTTTCCGTCGGCGCGCCAGCCAAGATGCTCCGCCGCGGTGCGCACCGCGCCGGCCACGTCCGGATCGATGCGCCTCGGGTCCAACCCTCGCAGCACGCCGCGCGGTCCGGTGCGCTGCAGGAACGCACCGCTCGTCACCACGAACGGCACTCTGGCCGCTGTCATCGCCGCTTCGAACTCGGGCGAGCGCGCATTGATGCGGTACAGCACGGCCATGTCGTGCCACGCGATGCCGTCGTCGTGCAAGCGCTTGCATTCGGCGGCAACCCACGCGGCTTCCTCCGTGCGCGTCGCAAGGGCTTCGACCTGCGGTTTCGGAGCGTGGGCGACTTCGAGGTGCGCCGCGCTGCGCAGATGCTTTTCGAACCCGCCGAGCTTGGGCACGAGACGATTCGCGAGCTCCAGCACTGGCGGCGTGGAACGATAGCTCTCTTCGAGCCGAAACACCTTCGCGTCGGGGAATCGATCCGGAAACTCCAGCAGCCAGCGCGGCGACGCGCCCGTGAACGCGTAGATCGTTTGGTAGTCGTCGCCCACCACGCACACGTCGTGATCAGGTCCTGTCCAATGGTCCATCAATGCCTGCTGCAGCGGGTTGACGTCCTGATACTCGTCCACCGTCAACGCGCGGAAACGCGTGCGAAGTCGCTCCACGGCTTCGGCGCGCTCGTCCAGCAAGTCCGCGAGCCGCAGCAGCAGGTCTTCGAAATCCCACGCGCCGTGCCGCCGTTTGTCGGTCTCGTACGCCGCATAGATTCGCTGCATGCGCTCCGGATCGCGCAGCGGTTGTTCGTGCCCCGTCGCAGCGAGCTCGTCGAGGTACTGATCGGGGGCGATCCGACGATTCTTCGCCCACTCGATCTCTTGCGCCACTTCGCGACGCGGACGAAAACAATCCGGCGCGGGCAGCCTGCGCACATGCTCTTCGAGCAGCGCGATCTTGTGCGGCAACAGCTGCGGGAGCGGCTCGCCCGTGAGCGGGCTCCACAACACGTTCAACATCCAGCGCGCCGCGCCGTGGAACGTTCGCGCCTCAACGCCGTGCACGCCGAGCGTCGCGAGCCGTTCACGCAGCTCGCCTGCTGCTTTCTCCGTGAACGTGACCGCGAGCAAATCGCGTGGCGCGAACGTGCCGCTTGCCACCTGCCACGCGATCCGGTGCGTGACCGTGGTGGTCTTGCCCGTGCCCGCGCCCGCGAGGATCGCGACTGGCCCGCGCACGCATTCGGCCGCCTCGCGCTGCGACGCGTTGAGATGCCCGAGCAGCTGGTCCGCGTCGGGACGCTGCAGGATCGAGTCGAGCGTCGCGGGGAACTTCAAGTCCGTTGTGGGGGAGGGTCCGGCCATCGTGGTGAGTCTGACGCATGGATCGGCCGCGTTGGGGGAGGATGCGCACATGCAGATCACACCGCTCCCCACCGCCGCGCCTTCCACGCTCGTACCGACGCTCGTCGCTTCCGACGTTGCCACGCCGCTCGCGCCGCGAGAAACGTCCTCGGCGCGCATCGCCAGCGCAACCGATTCCGCCGCGCTGCAAGGCGTGCTGGACGGCGTCGCGCGACTGATCGATTTCCCGGGCATCGCCGCCGGCGACATGTTCGACGTTGCGAAGGGATCCAAGGTCGGCATCTTCGGCGTGAAGGGCGAAGCGCAGGTCACGCGTCTCGAAGACAACGCGGCGTCGTTCCGCGTGAAGGCCGGCGCGTTCGGCATCAAAGTGGACGTGGTGATCGACGTGGAGCGAACCGGGCCGGAAACCGTCCGCATCAGCTCCCGCGGCACAGGCATTCCCGATCAATCAGGGGACGGGCGCATCGTCGCGTCGCGCACCAACTACGCCGAGTTCGTGCGCGTGGACAACGAAGCCGAGCGCACTGTGATCAGCCACGACGGCAATGGTCGCGTCACGATCGACGCGGTCGTGCCCACGTTCGGCAACGCGCACCTGCTGCTCGACAAGCGCCGCTGATCGAGCTCAACCCTCGAGCGACGCGCGCAGCTGCTCGAGCTTCGCGCGAGTCGTCTCGTCGAGGTCGTCGCCGAGCGGCGAATCGTGCTTGGACGATCCGAGCTGGTCGCGCGACACCTTCGGCCCGCGATCCTCGAACGGACGCTTGCCCGAGCGCTGACCGTCCTGGCCCGAACGCGGCTTCGACGCGGGCGATCCTTGCTTCGCGGCGCGTCCCGCGTGCTTGGTCGTGATCGAATCGTCGCGTGCCGGGTCGCGATAGCGTCGACCGCATCCAAGCGATTCCGGACGCAGCGACTTCGCCGTCTGCAGCCCCACCGGCGACACCGTGGTGATTCGCTCCAGCGCGTCGGCGTGCCGTTCCAGCTCGTCGGCGAGGTGACGCGCGTTGAGGAGGTCGTCGCCTTTGAGCGAGCCTTCGCGAGCGCGCAGGGCCGCCGCCACCACCGCGTGGTCCTGTGCCATCGCGGTCGCGCGGTCGCGCGCCGCTCGGCGACGCTCGAGCGGCGTGGACGCGTCCGCGAGCAGCTCCCACGCCTTCACGTAGGTGCGTCGCGCCACAGGCAACAGCGTCTGCATCAGCGCGCGTGGGTCGTCGGTTCGCGGGTCGAGAGCGGTGGGTACGTCCTGCGTGTCGTCCATGCCGCGGATGCTACCGCTCGTGCCCCGCGCGCGTGTGCGCGTGAGATACGCTGTCGCTCAGTGTCACGCTTTGGAGACTGCGGCAGGACCGAGTGATCGGGCCGTAGGTTCCTCAGCGGTGGCGGCTGGCTCGTACGCTGCGTGCCGCTAGACGGCTTTCATGCGTTGTGCCGCC
>JBDHZF010000088.1:0-10332 GCA_039811765.1 Thermoleophilia bacterium
CGCACCGGGGGCAGGCTCAGGTGCTCAACGATCTCGCGCACGATGGCCAGCGCGTGCTGGTCGTCGCGGGCGAAGTGATCCGCCACGCCGCTGATCTGCGTGTGCACGCGCGCGCCACCGAGATCCTCGGCGGTGACGTCCTCGCCGGTGGCGGCCTTCACGAGCGGCGGGCCGCCCAGGAAGATCGTGCCGGTGCCGTCGACGATCACGGTCTCGTCGCTCATCGCCGGCACGTATGCGCCACCGGCTGTGCACGAACCCATCACGCTGGCGATCTGCGGGATCCCCGCCGCGCTCATCTGCGCCTGGTTGTAGAAGATCCGGCCGAAGTGGTCGCGGTCGGGAAACACCTCGTCCTGCATCGGCAGGAACGCGCCGCCGGAGTCCACGAGGTAGATGCAGGGCAGCCGGTTCTGTGCGGCGATCTCCTGCGCGCGCACGTGCTTCTTCACCGTGAGCGGGTAGTAGGTGCCACCCTTCACCGTGGCGTCGTTGGCCACGATCATCACCTGCCGCCCACACACCTGCCCGATGCCGGTGACGATGCCTGCGCTCGCGGGCTCGTCGTCGTACACGCCGGCTGCGGCGAGCGGCGAGAGCTCCAGGAACGCGGTGCCGGGATCCACGAGCGTGTCGATGCGATCGCGAGCGGTGAGCTTGCCGCGCGAGCGGTGCCGCTCGACGCTGCGCTCGCCGCCGCCCTCGCGCGCCTTCGCCATGCGCACGCGCAGCTCGTCGACGAGCTGCTGCATCGCGGCGCGGTTGTCGGCAAAGCTGCCCTGCGAGGTGTCCGGGATCGGTGCGGAGAGCGTCATCATCGTGGCGCGAGCCTACCGGCGGCACCCGGGTCGAGACTGCACTGGTGCCGGTAGATCCGTGTCGAACGCGGGTTTGCCGGCACAAGTCGCGTGTGCCCGCGTCTCGCCCGCTCTCAGCGGCCGCACTGGAATCCGGTGCAACAGCCGCGGGGCCGGTCCCGACATACGGACGGGACAGCGGTGCCCGCCGGGACGCGGCGCATCGCACAGGCACGACGCAAGGGACGACAGCAACATGGCGAATCCGTGGACGATTGGGTCGACAGCGGTCCGGCACATGGTGGACTCATCCCTCGTGGGATTCGGGATTCCGAGCAGTCGCTACAACGCCCGTGATCAGTATCGACGCACGTACAACGACGATCAGCGCCTCGGCGCGGGCATGGGTCCGGCGCTCGGCGTTGCGCTCACCGCCGGCGCAGGCGCCACGTGGTTCAAGAGCGGCCTTCGACTGCCACAACAAGCGACGAATTTCCCGGCAGTCGCACGCGCAGTAGGCGTCGCCGCGCTGGGCGCGGCCGCCGCGGTCGCCGTGAAGAAGTCGATGGAGATCTCCGAGGACGACGGCAACTTCGCCGCGGTGGGCACGACCGCAGGCGTGCTCGGCGGCGCCGCGGCCGGCATCGCGATCGGCTCGAAGTTCGCTGGCAAGTACGCGCCGCTCGTCACGGCCGGATCGGCGATTGCCGGAGGCATTGCCGGCCACTTCGCCGGCGCGGCGATCAAGAACGGCGATGGGCACATCGGCGAGGAGTTCAAGCAGGACGCACAGGTGGATCGCAACTTCGGCGATCGCTTGAAGAGCTTCGCTCGGGGCGCGTTCGACCACTTCGTCGAGGTCGGACCGATCACGCAAGGCATCTCGCTTGGGTATCGCTGGAACATGCACGACACCGTGCAGCACAAGTACTCGAACAACGAGTATGCGGGCGCGATGCACGGCGATCTCGGCGCAGCGGCGATCCTCGGCGGCGGCGCGCTCGCCGTCGGCGCGGGACTGATGGGCGTATCCAGCCTCGCAGCGAAAGGCAAGGGGCCGATCATCGCCGGATCGGCGCTCGCGCACGACGTGCTCAAGCAGGGGCCGCTCACCGCGGGCGCCGCGAGCCTCGCGAACCTCCCGCAGCAGGTGCTCGAGCGACTGACCAGCTCGAACCAGAGCCTCGTCAAGACGGCCGGCGTGGCTGCCGCGGGCCTCGGCATCACCGCGCTCGCCACATGGAAGGGCTATCAGGCCGACAAGGACAAGCTCGGCGCGGCTCCGGCCGCGGCGATCGCGGCAGGCACGCTCGCCGCGACGGCCGGCACCGCGTTCGCGGTGTCGCGCACGGCTGCGTTCCGCGCCATGGACGCCGCGCCGCAAGCGGCGAACAGCATGCTCGTGGCCGCGGCGTTGATCGGCGTGGTGAGCGCCGCGCGCCTGCCGGTGCAGCAGTTCATCAGCGACGCCAAGGACGCGCGCGCGCACCGAGGATCCACCGACCATGCCGTGTCGGGAACCGTCGCGAGCGTCAGCGGCCTTGCCGCGGGATTCGGCGCGTTCAAGGCGCTATCCAACTCGAAGCTCATCCCGGACGGCGGCATTCAGCTCGGCAAGTTCCACATTCCCAAGGTCGCGATCGTCGCTGCGGGAACCGCGGCGGGCGCTGCCGCAGCAGGCGCAGCAGGCTATGGCCTGAGCGCGACGATGCCGGACCTGGCGACAGTCGGCATGTCCACTGCGGGCGGCGCGGCGCTCGGCGCGCTCGCGGGCAAGTTCGCGCTCAAGGGCGTGGGCGTCGTGCCCGGCATGATCGGCGGCGCGGTGCTCGGCATGACCGCGTCCTCGCTGTTCAAGCACGACGAGAACAAGGCGGTGGCGGCAGCTGGCTGACGCATCGCTGCCACGACACACGGCTTGCCTGCGGGCGGCGCGCGCCGGACAACGCGCGACGACGGCAGGCGACTCGAGCACGAGAGGGCGTCACCCGGTGTGGGCGGTGGCGCCCTCCGTGCGTTCGATGGGAAGGCTCGCGAGCACGGCGAGCGCCACCCAGAGCGTGGGATCCTCGAAGAACCCCGCGTACAGCAAGCTATGCGTGAACAACGCCATCAACGCAGCCGATGCCCAAACGATCGGCCCGATCGGCCAGCCTGTAGCGTTCGGATCGCTGCCGTTTGCGCGTGCCGCCGACGCCGGCGTGGAGGATCGTCGCCACCGCGCGAGGATCGTCACGGCGGCGCTCGCCAGCAGCGTGAGATAAGTGAACGCGCCGAGCACGCCGAGTTCGGCGAACACCGTGACCGGCGTGGTGTGCGACGCAGTGAGATCGGGATCGCGATCCCCGCGCTCGAGCTCGCGCGCACGGGCCGCTGGCTCGAACGTGCCGACGCCCCAGCCGAGCACTGGTCGTTCGGCCGCGAGCGCGAGCCCGGTTCGCACCACGTCGCGCCGCCCCGTCTCGTCGTTGCCGGACAATCCGCTCGCCGCTAACGGCAGTCCCGCGATCACGAGCAGCGCGAGCGCCGCCGCCACCCAGCGGCGAGGACGAGGCGGGATCGTGAGCACCGCGAGCAGCGCGAACGCGCCGGCGAGCGCGAGCCAGCTCGACTGCGAGAACGTGTTCCACAGCGCGATCACGAACGCGGTCGCGGCCATCACGCAGGCGACCAGCGCGCGCGTGCGCGCACGCGTGACCAAGAGCCACACGACGAGCGCGAGCAGCGCCACCACCAGCGCGCGGCCATACATGTTGGGGTCCCAAAATAGCGAGTTGGTTCGAAAGTCCGGGCGGAACTTGTTGGCGTCGATCACCTTGGGGTTCCACCACACCGTGCGCGTCGCGGCCTGTCCGAGCCCAACGAGCGCGAACGCCACGCCGGTGCCGACCAACGCCCACGTTGCCGGCCGCAGGTCGACGCCCGTCTCCAGCAGCGTCCGCAGGATCGAGTACGCGAGCACGAACGGCACCAGGTAGAAGGCGAGCGTCTCGGTCGAGCGTTCCGGGATCCAGCTCCACGTGATCGACGCGGTGGCGACCGCCGGCAGCAGCGCAGCTCCGAAGTCGAGCAGGCGCGTGGCGCCGCCCCGGTCGGGCGTGAGCCGCTCGCCCGTTCGCACCTGCGCGAGCTCGCGGCGGATCACGACGAGCGCGCCCAGCGCGATCACCACGTAGAGCGGAGCGAGCACCATCGCGTCCTCGTCGCCGCCGGTCGGCACGGGAATGCGCACTGTCAACACGATCGCGCCGATCGCGAGCAGCCAGCGTTCACGGCCCTCGAGCAGTCGCGCGAGGAGCCACCCCACGCCGATCGCCGTCACCAGCGCGAGCGCGACCAGCGCCGCATGCGCGCGGATCGACGACGGCAGCACGGTCGTGGCGAGCGCCAGCCATCCGGCGAGCAGCAGCGGCACGCCGCACACGTGAATGCGACGGATGCGTGTCGTGCGCGCGAGCGCGCCGATCGAGGCCGCGACCGCAGCGATCGATGCGAGCCAATCGGCGGTGGTCACGATTCGTCGACCACCTTGATCTTCGGCGCGTTCGGACCCGCGAGCAGATCGACGCGATTGCCCGCGCGATCGACGACATAGAGACGCAGCGTGTCGAGCGGCACGTCGTCGCGATCGAGCGGCACGGCGAAGCGCACCACGACGGTGTCGGGAATACGGGGGCCGACCGGTTGCGACGCAGCGAGCGAGTCGTGCGGCTCGTACGAGCGCAAGTCCTCGAGCACGGTGTCGTTCGACGCGACGGCCTCGAGCGTGCTGTCCGGTTCGATTTGGGCGAGGCCGCGCAGTTCGCCGTCCACCCACGTGGAGCGATCGAGCCGGCCGATCGGCTCCGTCACGTCGATCGTCACGGGGCGCGTGGGGGAGTACACGCGCGAGTCGCCCGCGCGCGTGATGTGGACACGATATTCACCTTCGGGAAGGATCGAGCCGTCGTCGCCCGAGCCGTTCCACGTGATCGAGTGGCGTCCATCGACATGCTCGTCGCGCGCGAGCATGCGCACGACCGTGCCGCCCGAATCGACCACGACCACGGTCACGCGTTCCGGCCGCTGGGTGGTGAAGCGGATCGTGGCTTCGTCCTGCTCGCCGTCGCCGTTGGGCGAGAAGAACGGCGTTGCCCACGGCTCGGCGACTGGTCCGCCTCGCGATTCGATCCGATGCACGGCGAAGACCGCCGCGAGCGACAGCGCGGCGGCCACGAGCAGCAACGCTGGTGCGACGACACGCCTGGACACGCCGAGAGCCTACGTCATCGCGCGTGCAGCTTCGTCGCCCAGTCCGCGACAACCGCGAGGTCGCTGGGGACGAGGCCGTGCCCCGCGGCTGGATCCACGTGCACATGCAGCTGCGCGCCGGTGCGCTCGAGCACGCTGCGAAGGTGCGCGATCGTCGATGGGGGCGAGTACGGATCGCGAGCGCCCGATGCCGTGAGGATCGCCGTGCCCGCGAGGTCCGGCAGCGGATCGGGCTCGTGGTAGAGCACGGGCCGAAGCAACCCCGCGCCGCGCAGCAGGCCCGGGTGCGTCAGCAGCGCGTTGAGCGCGATGTTCGCGCCGTTGGAGTAGCCCACCGCCAGGATCCGCGTCTCGTCGAGACCGTGCGTCTGCGATGCCTCCCGCACGAACCGCGCGAGCTCGTCGGTGCGCACGAGCAGGTCGTCGACGTCGATGTCGTTCGCCGCCCGTCGCGCGAAGAAGCGGTTGGTCGTGCCGTTCTCGAGCACGCGCCCGCGCGGACTGAGCAGCGCCGCGCCAGGTGCGATCTGGCGGCCGAGCGGAACGAGGTCGTGCTCGTCGCCGCCCGTGCCGTGCAAGAGCAGGAGGGTCCATTCGCCAGCCGGGTTGCCATCGCCGGGTTCGAACACGTGCTCGTGCCCAGCGATCAGCGCAGTTCGCGTGGTCACGAGGCGCTTCCCGTCGGTGCGGGCACGCCGCGATGCACGACCGCCGCACGCTCGATCGCCTCGTCGGGCCACAGCTCGCGCGGGTCGTCGAGCGTCGTGAGACGAGGTTCGATCTGGTCGCGCTGCGGCTCGAGGAACGGCGGCAGGATCACCTTCGTGCCGAGCTCCTGTACGGGGCCGTCCACCGTGAAGCCGGGTCCATCGGTCGCGAGTTCGTAGAGGATCCCGCCCGGTTCGCGAAAGTACAGCGAGTGGAAGTAGTGACGATCCACGTGCCCGCTCGATCGGATGCCCGCCGCGTCGAGCGCGTCGAACCATGCCTCGCGGTGCTCGTCGCGCATCGCGAACGCCACGTGGTGCACCGCGCCGGCGCCCTGGATGCCGGGGCCCGGCGGGGGCGGATCGAACGCGATCCAGCCGCCGCGACGATCTTCGCGTAGCTCGAGGCGCCCGTCGTCGCGCCGCTCGCCGCCGAGCAGGTCGAGCACGAGTTGCTCGCTGTCGGCGGTCGCGAAGCTGAACGCGCGAACGCCCTCGAAGCCCTGCAGCGCGTGCTCGGCCGGAATCTCGGGATGGACTGCGCTCAACGGCGCGTCGCCCGTCTCGTTCACCACGAGCTCGTGCGCGAGTCCTTCGGGGTCGGTGAAGCGAACGCTGCCCGCATCGCCCCGGGTCACGCGCGTCGCGTGTTCGGCGGCGAGGCGCTCGGCCCAGAACTCGAGCGCGGCCTCGCTGGCCACGCGCCACACGATTCGGTGCACCATCCCGGCGCCGGCTCGGCCGGGGCGCGCGCCGCGGTACTCGAAGAACGTGATGTCGGCGCCCGGATGCGCGAGTTCGTCGCCGAAGAACAGGTGGTAGTGGGTCGGGTCGTCCTGGTTCACGGACTTCGCGATCAGGCGCAGTCCGAGCACGCGCGTGTAGAAGTCCACGTTCGCGCGTGCGTTGCCTGTCGTGATCGAGATGTGGTGGATGCCGTCGATCGGCAGCTGTCGGGCAGCCGTCGGGTGGTTCGTCGCGTCGATGGCGCTCATGATGTGCCTTCCTGCGTGTCGCCCGGGGCTGGTCGTTCCCGGTTCGCCAATCAGTATGGCGGCAGAAGGTTGTGTGCGCAACTAGATCGGTGGCGAGGTTCCGAGCGGCCTGCTCGCGCTGGTGATCAGCGCGCGAACGTGAAGGTGACGTTCACCACGTACGAGGCGCCCTTGTCCACGTACATCACGAGGTTCTCCGGGTGACCGGCGAGCGCGCCGTAGGCGAGCGTTTCGCCTCGTGCGAACGTGGCCGTGCCCGTGTCGCCCGCATAGGAGTCGGTGGACGAGTCGTAGGCGAGCCGGTGCGTGTTCAGGTCCGTCAGCTCCGGATCGAACGGCGCTTCGGCGTCGCCCACGCGGATGATCGACTTCCACGTGCCCGCGAACTCGTCGCCGTACTTGAGGACCAAGGTCTTGTTGGTGGTGGTGTTGGTGATCGTGGCTATGGCGCGCGCCTTGCCGTCCGCCGACGTCGAGCCGGCGGTGCGGATCGTCGCGCCGAGCCAGATCGGGCAGCCGCCGTAGCCATCGCCGCCGATTCGAACGTCGCTCGACTCGACCATGCCGGACGCGGTGTCGCAGCTGAAGGTGAACGACGCCGACGCGGTGCTGATCGTGCGGCCGTAGCTTCCGGTTGCGTTGCCCACGTTCGGGAACGCGGGCGCGCCAACGCTGAACTGGTGCACCCGCGCGGGGGTTCCCGCGCCGACGAATCCGTTCGCGGCGTCCACGCCTGCCGGGTCCCAGAACACGGCGCCAGTGCCGTACTCGTCCACCGGCAGCGCGTTGATCGCGTTGTCCACCGCCGCGTCAATCGCCGTCGTCATGTCGGTCGTCTTCGCGTACGGCGCGAGGTCGGCGCTCTTGGCGTACGGGGCGAGGTCGGACTGCTTCAGGAACGCTGTGAGGTCGCCGGTCTTCGCGTATGCTCCGAGCGCGCTGGAGATCGACGCGTTCACCGACGCCGGCGTTGCCAGCCCTTGCACGAACGCCGCGTTCAGGTTCGCCCCCGTGATCGTCCCCTTCGCGATCTTCGCGCCCGTCACCGCGCCGTTCTTGAGCTTCGCGGTCGTCACGGCGTTGCTCTTGAGCTGCGCGGCGCCGACCGTCGGCTTCGCGGCCGCCGCGCCAACGGACGCGGGAACGAGCATGGTGACGGTGACGGCGATCGACGCGGCGATCGCATGGCGGCTGCGGAACATGGTGCGTCGACTCCGTTCGGTCCGTGGACGGCGACGCGACGCTACCGGCGCTCGATCGTCAGGTCAACGGCGTTAGCCAAGCAGGCCGCGCACGCGGGACGGATCGAGCGTGCCCTGCGCACGCAGCGCGGCGGCCGGGTCCTGGGCCGCCTGCTCGCGAAGGCGCTCGGCGCGAGCGGCGGCGTCTTGGGACGACACCACGCTGTCGGCGGCGGCCGCGCTGGCATTGGCATTGAGGCGGCGCAGCAGCAGCGCGTCCAGCGTCTCCAGCTGCGGATCCTTGATCTCGCGTGCCGCAGCGGCGGCTTTCTGACCGCCCGCGGCATCGGTCGCGCCCGTGCCGAGGATGTGCGCGAGGGGTTCGCTGAGCTGTGACGGATCGATGCGCATGCCATGCATGTTCCCGCGCGCGAGCACAAGAAAACGCCGAACCTGCGTCAGACGGGGTGGCCGTTTGGCCGCGTGCAACTCGTGCCGGTAGGTGGGTGTCGAACGCGGGTTTGTCTACAACGGTTGCACGATCCCGTCGTCTTGTGCCGGCAAACACGTGTTGAACACTGGTTTGCCGGCGCAAGACGACGGGATCTCATTGTCTTGTGCCGGTAAACACGTATGGAACACGGATCTACCGGCACACGACGCGACCGACACGCCCGCCACCCCCGCCGCTACTCAACGACGAAGCCCCCGGTGGCGCCGCGCTCGCGCGCGACACCGGCCGGGGGCCATGATTCGTCGCCCGTGGCATGCGCCCGGGCCGTGCGGGATCAGGCGTCCTGCTTGCGGTACTCGTCGATGAGCACCTGCGCCACCTCGGGGCGTGAGAACTGCACCGGCGGCTTCTCGCCGTTGCCGAGCATCTCGCGCACCTTCGTGCCGCTCAGGAACACGTGGTCCTCGCTGCCGTGCGGGCAGGTCTTCGCCGAGCCCATGCCCTCGCACGTGTTGCAGTAGAACGAGTGCTCGTACTTGAGGATCGTCATGCCGAGCTCGGCAGCGGTGAACTGCTCGAAGATCTCCTGCGCCTCGTACGTGGTGTAGTACGAGCCCACGCCCGCATGATCGCGACCCACGATGAAGTGCGAGCAGCCGTAGTTCTTGCGGGTCATGGCGTGGAAGATCGCCTCGCGCGGTCCGGCGTAGCGCATCGCGGCCGGGAACGCGCTCAGGTGCACGCGATCGGTCGGGAAGTAGTTCTCCAGCAGCACGTCGTAGCACTTCATGCGCACGTCGGCGGGGATGTCGCCGTCCTTGGTGCGACCCACGAGCGGGTGCAGCAGCAGGCCGTCGACGATCTCCATCGAGCACTTGAGGATGTACTCGTGCGCGCGGTGCACGGGGTTGCGGGTCTGGAAGCCCACCATCGTGGCCCAGCCGTTCGCCTCGGCGGCGGCGCGCGTCTGCGCCGGCGTCTGCAGGAACTCGCCGAAGAGGTTCGGCTGGAAGTCGAACACGGTCACGGGGCCGGCCAGGATCACGTCGCCCTGCGAGTACAGGATCGCGACGCCCGGGTGCGCCTCCTCCGTGGTGCCGTAGACGAGCTCCGCCTCGCGGGTCTTGTCACCCTCGTAGCGCTCGGTCACCTGCATCACGGCGAGCAGCTGCCCGTCGGGGCTGGCGAGCGCGACCTCGTCGCCAGCGACGTCCTCATGCACGCGCAGGGTGATCGGCAGCGACCACACCGAGCCGTCGGCGAGGCGGCAGTTCTCGACGACGCTCTCGTAGTCGGCCTTGCCCAGGAAGCCGGTGATCGGGCTCATCGCGCCAACGGCGATCATCTCGAGATCGGCGGTCTGCGTGTCGGTCAGCGTGACGAGCGGCAGCGTCGCGGCCTTGGCGCGCAGCGCGTCGGCCTCGGCGCCGGTCACGGTGCGGTCGACGAGCGTGCCGCCGTGCGGGGCGACGAGGGACTTCTTCGTGGCGGCGGGCGCCTCGAGCGTGGCAGTCATGAAGCGGGATCTCCTTCGGGGATCTGCATGGCGCGATCGGATGCCGCGCCGGGAACGACCAGTACCCTATCGGATTTGTGGGAAATGGTGCGTTGGTTGTGCGACAGCGGTGAACCGAAACTGAAGACGAGTTGCGCAGTGGGGCGGCCACGCGAACGGGACCATCCGGCGGCCACGAGGTGACGAGTCGCAGGAGACGTTTCGATCGAAGCTGCGGCCTATGGCCGCAGGTGGCCGGTGCGGGGCCTGAATTCGAACCGTCCACGAAGCACCGCTTGATGCGGGATCCCGCTGGCTGGCGGCCATTCGCTGGCCCATTCTGCAACGTCGAAGGCGGCCACCCCGAAAGACAGGGGAATGGCCGCTCTTGCCCAGCAAGCGCGAGCCGCGAAAGAGGCCAAGCGTCATCGACGAAGCCCAGGGAGCACACG
>JBDHZF010000089.1:0-10242 GCA_039811765.1 Thermoleophilia bacterium
GCTCGCCCGTGCCGGGCGCGACGAGCCCGTACGTGACCACCTCGTGCAGGCCGATGCCGGCGCAGGTGTCCTCGACGATCCGGCGCAGGTGCTGCAGCGCGGTGAGCCGCGCACCGCGCGTGCGGATCGGCGGCAGCTCGCTCGGGATCTGCTCGAGGCGGAAGCGGCCGAGCTCCTCCACCACGTCGATCGGTCGGGTCACGTCGCCCATGCGGTTGTGCGGCACCTCGACGCGCCACGAATCGCCGGCGCGCATCGCGCGGAACTGGAGCCGGTCGAGCGTGTCCTGGATCTCCGCGTCGGTGAGTTCGATGCCGAGCATGCGTCGCGGCAGGTCGGCGGGCATGTCGAACACCGGGCGCTCGCGCAGCCCGCCGGGCGTCTGCGCGTCGATCGTGCCGGGCACGAGCCTCGCGATGCCGAGCTCCACGAGCATCCGGCTCGCGAGGCCCATCGCCAGCTCGGGCGAGTACGGATCGAGCCCCTTCTCGAAGCGCGACGAGCTCTCCGAACGCAGCCCGAGCACGCGGCTCGTGCGCTGGATCGACCGGCCGTCGAAGCAGGCGGCCTCGAGCACGATGCGGGTGGTCGCGCCGGTGACCTCCACGTCGGCGGCGCCCATCACGCCCGCGATCACCGCGGGCCGGCTCGAGTCGGCGATCACGAGCATCTCGGGGTCGAGCGTGCGCTCCACGTCGTCGAGCGTGGTGACCGGCTCGCCCTCGCTCGCTCGGCGCACGACGATCTTCGATCCGGCGATGTGGTCCGCGTCGAACGCGTGCAGCGGCTGACCCGTGAGCAGCATCACGACGTTCGTCACGTCGACCACGTTGTTGATCGAGCGCATCCCGGCGCGCGCGAGCCACGCCTTCATCCAGAGCGGGCTCGGGCCGACCTTCACGTCGACGAACGCACGCGCCATGTAGCGCGGGCACAGGTCGTCGGCCTGCAGATCGACCTGCACGATGTCACTGACATCGCCGTCGGCGTTCGGCTCCACGTCGTACGGCGCGAGGTCGGCGAGGTCGAGGCCCATCGCCGCGCCGGCCTCCACCGCCACGCCGAGCACGCCGAGGCAGTCGGGGCGGTTGCCGGTGATCTCCAGCTCGAGCACGTGATCGCCGATCGCGAACAGGTGGCCGAGCGGCGTGCCGGGCTCGAGCTCGGTGTCGAGCAGCATGATCCCGTCGTGATCGGTGGAGATGTCGAGCTCGGCCTCGCTCATGAGCATGCCGCGGCTCTCGACGCCACGCAGCTTCGCCGCCTTGATCTCGAGCCCGTCCGGCATCACGCCGCCGGGCAGCACCACGGCGACGGTCTCGCCCGCGGCGACGTTCGGCGCGCCGCACACGATCTGCTGCAGCTCGCCGCCGCCCACGTCGACTTGCGCCACGCGCAGCTTGTCGGCGTCCGGGTGCTGCTCGAGCTCGCGCACCACGCCGATGCGGAACGGCTCGCCCCCGCCGTTGCCGGAGTCCGGCACGCCGACCTCGTGGATCGCCTCCACGTAGGTGCCGCTGTCGGAGAGCCGGCGCGCCACCTCGGTCGGATCGGCGGGCAGGCCCGGAACGATGTCACGGAGCCAGGAGTAGGGAACCTTCATGGTGATACCTCAGGAGCGGGCCGCGAATTGGCGTACGAAGCGCAGGTCGTTCTGGAAGAGCATGCGCAGGTCGGGGAAGCCGTGGCGCAACATCGCCACGCGGTCGATGCCGATGCCGAACGCGAAGCCTGATACGCGATCCGGGTCGTAGCCGTCGACCATCCCGAGCACGTTCGGGTCGACCATCCCGGCGCCCATGATCTCGATCCAGCCCTCGCCTCGGCACACGCGGCAGCGGTCGAAGTCGCCCGACGCGCGGTCCTCCGCGCTCGGATCGCCGGTGCCACCGCAGCTGAAGCACTGCACGTCGGCCTCCACGCTCGGCTCGGTGAACGGGAAGAAGTGGGTGCGAAGGCGCACCTCGAGCGCGTCGCCGAATAGGCGGTGCAGGAAGGTCTCGATCGTGCCCTTCAGGTGCGCGAGCGTGAGCCCCTCGTCGATCGCGAGCGCCTCCATCTGGTGGAACATGTCCGAGTGCGTCGCGTCGATGTCGTCGCGTCGGTACACGCGCCCCGGGTGCACCACGTACAGCGGCGGCTTGGTCAGCTGCATCGCGCGCAGCTGGGCGGTGCTGGTCTGCGTGCGCAGGATCAGCGCGTCGTCGTTCGCGCCCGCGCCCTGGTCGTGCCCGGCGAGGTAGAAGGTATCCGACGGGTTGCGCGCCGGGTGCCCTACCGGCGTGTTGAGCGCGGTGAAGCCGTACCACTCGCTCTCGACCTCGGGGGCATCGATCACGTCGTAGCCCATGCCCAGGAAGATGTCCTCGAGCATGCGTCGCGTCTGCGTCAGCAGGTGCAGCGTGCCCTGGGGCATCGCGCGCGGCGGCAGGGTGACGTCGATCGCCTCGTCGCGCAGGCGCGCGTCGAGCTCGGCAGCGGCCAGCTCGTCGTGGCGGCGCTGGGCGAGGTCCTCGAGCCCCTTGCGCGCGACGTTGCCGTGCTTGCCCACGTGCCCGCGCTGCTCCGGCGGCAGGTCCTTGATGTTGCGCAGCAACAGCACCAGCGGACCGCTCTTGCCGAGGTGGCGGATCCGCGCCTCGTCGAGCTGGGCCACGGTGGTCGCTGCTTCGAGGTCGGCGCGCGCGTCGCGCTCCAGCTGTTCGATGTCGGCCATGGGCGCAGCCTATCGCGCGGCAGCTACGCCGCGAGGCCGGGCGAACGCACGTCGATCCCATGTTCGCGCGCGGCATGGGCGAGGCGTTGGTCGTAGCAGTAGAAGGCTTCGATGTCCTGTCGCGCCGACAAGGCGGTGGCCAAGTGAATGGCATCCAGCGATCGCACGCCCAACGGCCGAATTGCCGCTGCTACCGCGGCGAGCGCGACATTGACGGGGATGATGTCGATGTCCAGCAACACCCCGGCGATCACGGTCTCGATGTCATCGATGCAAGATCGCCGAACCGCTCGCTCGAATTCGATGCGCCCAATCAAGCTGGAACATCTCCGGATGCCCGCGCCACCGATCTCGTCGTGCAGCTCCTCGCTGCCCCGTTCATGGAGCGCGAGCTTCACCAAGGCGCTGGAATCGAGATAGACGACCCTCACGACAGGCGCTCCTCTCGCTGCTCCTGCAGCGCGTCGGTGCCCGCGGTGGTGATCGGATCGCCCTTCTTCCATCCGACGCGCAGCTCGCCGCTGCCGACGACAATCTCGCCACGCTCGTACATCTGCTGCAGCCACGATTTCGCTTGCTTGTGCGGCACGAGATCCGCGATCGGCTCGCCACGGTCGGTGACGACCACGCATTCACCCGAACGCACCCGCTCCATCCACTTGCGAAAGTTCTGACGCAGCTCGCGCATGCCGACGTGCGTTTCCAGTGGCGCTGAATGCTTCGGCGACGCTTCCATGTGTATCATGGTAGCACATGGATTCGGACACTCTCGAGGGCGGCGAGGCGTACGAACAGCTCGGCAAGCTGTACGACGTGTGGTGCGCCGAGGTCGTCGAGGACGTGTCGTTCTACGTCGGGCTCGCTGACGCGCTCGCTGCCGAACTCGGACGTGATTCAGTCGACGTGATCGAGCTCGGCGCCGGCTCCGGGCGCATCAGTGTCCCGCTCGCCTGCTCTGGACATCGGGTGGTCGCGATCGACGCGTCCGCCTCGCAACTCGCGCGCTTGCACGCGCGCGCGAGTCGAACCGGTGTGGACGATGGTTCGATCGAGACGATGCGTGGAGACATGCTGCAGCTCGACACGCTCGTTCCGGCAGCGAGCGTCGATCTCGTGTTGATTCCGTTCCGCGGGGCGTTGCACGTCACACCGGATCGCGACCGACTGTTCGCCGGGATCCGCCATGCCCTTCGCCCGCACGGCGCGCTCGCGTTCGACGTGTTCCACCCGAGCGCCGAGCAGATCGAACTCACCCATGGTCGATGGCACCACCGACGCGACGAGCGCACCGCGTCGGGAACGCTGTCGTTTCGCGAGCGCGCGCGCTATCTCCCCGAACTCGCCGACGAACCTGGCGGGCTCAAGCTCGAGGTGGACGTTCGCTGCGAGCGCGACGGAGCCGTCGAACGCGAAGCGCTGCTCGAACTGCAGCTCGTGCCGGCCGACCGATGGGCCGCCTCGCTCCAACGAGCGGGCTTCGTGGTGGACGGCGCCTACGGCTGGTTCGACGCGCGCCCCCTCGAGGACGAGGACGACGACTCGATATGGGTCGCTCGACTCGACGGGCAATAGGGCATCGTTTGGCCCACAACGGTTGACCGATGCCGCTCGCATCTGGTGAGGTAGATGCATAATCCTCCTCCGCAAACTTTCGCGCCGCACGTCGACCCTCGTCATCGCCGCGGCGATCTTCATCGCCGGCGCGGCCGGCGTCACGCTCGCCGCGACGTCCGGTGGCTCATCGCCCGAGGCCTGCTACAACGCGAAGACGGGGGCGATGCACATGCTCGTCAAGCGCACGTGTGCGAAGGGCGAGGTCGCGCTCAAGCTCGCAGGCGCTGCAGGACCGAAGGGCGTTCCGGGCACCAAAGGCGACACGGGCACGCAAGGTCCGAAGGGCGACAAGGGCGACACAGGCGATCAGGGCGTGCAGGGCCCCAAGGGCGATCCCGGCGACTCCGGCGTCGCGCCGCTGCCGCACCAGGCACAGATCGCCACGGTGACGGGACTCGACTCGACCAACGCTGCGACCGCGATCCCGGTGTTCGGCTACGACGCGTAGCGTAGACGCGGACTCGTCGTTCCTCAAGGGCGGCGGCGCAAGCGTCGGCAAGGCGACCTACCACGCGGTGACGCTCGTGATCGCCACCACCGCGTCGTCGCAGGCGATCCTCACCACGATCACGAAGGGACAGCACCTCGCCCAGCCGATCGCGGTGCAGTTCGCGAGTTCGGACACCGGCGGCACGCATCGGGTGATCACGTTCCCGGACGCATACATCACCGGGTTCCGACCGCAGGTGCTGCAGGCCGACGGCACGCACAAGGCCGTGGTCACGTTCGTCTACAACCCCGGCACCGGAGGTTCGCCGATCACGATCACGCGGCCGGCGCAGGGCGCAGGCAAGGTGCCCGCAGGATCGCTCGACCAGATCGGCACGGTGACCTATACGCCACCGTCGCCCGGCACGCCGTACACGGTGCCGCTCTACGACGAGCAGTGAAGCGTCGATGCCGATTCGAGCTTCACCACGAGCGGCGTCGCCGTCGGCAAGCCCACCCCCAGCGCCATGTCGCTCCTGCACGTGCTCGATGCCAACGCCACGACGGCCCAGGGGCTGATCGCCTCGGGCAAAGCGTTCACGAAGGTCGTGGTCACGCTCACGCCCGGTGCCGACGGGAAAGCGCTCAGCTACGAACTCGGCACCGCCCACATCACCTCGATCGCGGACTCCGACGACGGCACCGACGCGTCTTCGCCGCTCACCGAGCAGCTCGACCTGGTCTTCAAGACGATCAAGGCGACGGTCGGCGATTCCGCGCTGACGTGGGACATCTCCGCGGGCAAGGTGGCGTGACGCCTCCACGGTCGCCGCATGCGGCCACCGCCGCGGCCGGACCGCGCCAACGCCGCCGCTCGCGGCTGACAAACGACGCGATGCCTCCGACGAGCAGGTGACGGACCGCTGCGCCCTCGCACCGCGCAGTGGACTGAACACCAGGCAAAGAAGAGGTCAAGCACCATGTCCATTCGCATCCGCGTCTACCCGAACACCGGCATGTACGGCGGCTACGGCGGCCTCGGCGTGAACCGCTATGGCGGGGCCGTGAGCGCCGCGTCGTACTACAACAGCAAGCTCGCGTCGACGAAGCAGATCGCGACGCTGCAGCTCGGGTACGAACGAGCGCTCGCGGACGAGCGCGTGGAACGCGCTCGTCTCGAGGAGCGGCTCAAGAACCCGTACGCCGCGCTCGGCACGAGCGGCATGCTCACTGGCTACAGCCCGGTGACTGCCGGCTACTCGAACCTGCTCGGCGCGTCGCTGCTTGGCAGCTCGTTGCTCGGTTCCGGCTCGTCGTTCTTCGGGAACCTGGGCTTGGGCAGAATGTTCTGACGCCGACCCAGAGTCGAGACGACCACGAGCGATTCCCAGGGCCGCGTCCGACAGGGCGCGGCCCTCGCTCTTCAGGCCTCGTCTCCCTCTGCCCCCGCGGCGGCAGCGGCGCCTGGCTCGCCCGCCTCGGCCACTGGAACGGGACCGATCAGCAGCATCGTGTAGACGCGTCCGTTGAACCACCCGGCGTCGATCGCGCCGATGCCGATCTCCGTCCATCGCGCGTCGGTGAGCACCGAGCGCGCGTGCGAGCTGTCGAGCAGTCCGCGCATCGCGGTGGACGGATCGTGCGCCCACGCCACCTCGACTCCGACCTCGTCGTCGAACGAACCGGACGATTCGCCGAGCGCGGCGACGACTCGTTGGTCGAGATCACCACCACCGGGCGAGGAGTACGACAGCATCCGAGCGTTGACGAGCGCCGTCGAGTGGCGACGCGCCACGCTCGCGGCGTCCGGATTGAACGCGAGCTCGCGAACCTGCTCGTGGGCGCGTAGCTCGTTGATCGCGCGAAGGAGCTCGTCGGGGTCGCCGGCCGCGTTCTTCGCAGCGATCGGTTCGCGCATCGGCAGCTCGCGCTTGGCGCCGACGATCGCTCCGAGGCGGCCCTTCGGCAGCGTCTGCGTGTAGTGCGGAAAGCCGTCGACGAGCCACCGCAGAAAATGTTCGCGACGGATCTGCACGCCGCCGGTACGCGACGCGACCGCAGCACGCGAGATCGCGTTGTCGGACGGTTGCAGCACGAGCAACGCCACGAACAGCAACGCCCAGCCCAGCCCGAGCACGCCCCCCGCAATGCGGGCCGCGAGCACGGAGTCGAGCCGATCGGGTCGATCGTCGAGCGGCATGCCGTCGGCATCGGTGCGACGTTCCACTCGCCGCGCGCGCCACCATGCGTACACGCGATTGGCGGCGATCCACGTGCCGAGTGCCACGAGCAGCACGCCCAGGAGATTCGTGAAGTCCTCACTCCCTCCAATGATCGCGTGCACGAGATTTCCTGCCGGATCGCGCAGCAGCAGCGCCGCGGCGAACGCTGCGGCGGCTTCCACCAGTCGACCGATCGTGGACAACCCGCCGATCTGCGCCGCGCCCCACACGAACGCCACGACGGCGCCGAGCAAGAGCAGGTCGATGACGAGTCCACCGATCAAGCCGGCCGCTCCTCGCGCGGGTGGTGCACCGATCGAACGGGTATCATCGCGCGGAAGCTACCCGCCGCATCGGACAACCATGTTCTCTTTGCTCATTCTCGCGACCGTCCTCCTGCTCGTCTGGCTGTGGGCAACGTGGAAGCGCGAGTCGACGGCGCAGTTCATGGCGGAGTGGAGCTATGTCCTAATCGTCACGTCGTTGATGTGCTTCGTGATGGCGATCGCGCTCAAGCTTCGCTGAGCCCGGCTGCTGCGCTCGCCACCAGCGATCGCGCCTGCTCGACCGTGACGACCTCGCCCACGCCCTGCGCTTCCGCGAGCATCATCACGAACTCCCCGAGACGCGGTCCCGGTTCGATGCCGGCTGCAGCTGCGATCTGCCTGCCGTCGAGCAGCGGCTCGGGCACGCCGTCGCGTCGCTGGCGCCAGTGATCGGCCCACACCGTTCGAGCGAACTCGAGGTGCGAGCGCACCCAGCGGCGCCGATCATCCGGGCCTGCGGTTGCGAATCGATCGCCCACGCTCAGCACGATCGCCTCGGCGGCGACCGAGCCGAAGGAACGCCGCAGGCGCCACCGCTCGCGCGCGTCTCGCGCGCCGTGCAGCTTGAAGCCGAGCGCGAGATGCGTGCCGACCAGCGTGCGCACGTCCCGGCGCATCGCGGAAGACCATCGCCAGCGTTGCGCGATGTCGTCGACGATGTCGCAGCCCACGCTGTCGTGGCCGACGAATCCCACGCGGCCGTCCGCCCGCTCGGTGCGCGTGGCGGGCTTGCCGAGATCGTGGCATAGTGCGGCGAGCAGCACGACGAGACGCTGCTCCTCGCTCCACGGGGCAGCGACGAGTCCCGGTTCGTTCGGGAGCGGCAACCAGAAATCGGTCGCCGTCATCAGGTCCTCGCAGTTGTCGAGCACCGCGAGCGTGTGGTCGTGCACGTCGAGGTGATGGAACCTGCTCTGGCGCATCCCGCGACACGCGTCCAATTCGGGTAGCAGGACAGCGTCGAGCCCGAGGTGCTCGAGCAGACGCCAACCGCGGCGCGCTTCGATCGTGAGCAGCAGCAAGCGCAGCTCGTGAAAGGTTCGCTCGCCCGCGGGCTCGGCAGCGCGCGCGGCACGCGTGCGGATCGCGGCGGCGGTGGCTTCGTCGATCTTCCAGTCCAGCTGATGGGCGATGCGCGCGGCGCGCAGCATCCGCAGCGGATCGTCGTCCAACGCGGACGGCGACACCATGCGAACGACGCCGTCGCGCAGGTCGCGCAGTCCCGTGGCGCGATCGATCGGCGTCGGCTCGCCGATCACGGGAACGGCGAGCGCGTTGGCGGTGAAGTCCCGCAGCGCGAGGTCGTCCTCGATCGATCCACCGCGCAACGGGCACACGTCGACCTGCACCGCGAGCTCGCCGGTCGTATCGGGCGCGGGCGTGACGCGCCAGCATTCGTCGCCTGCGTCGTCGCGCTGTCCCAAGGGGAACGCCGTACCGCCGGTCGCTCGCGCGATCGCTCGCGCGGCGATCGCCGCGTTCCCGGCAACCGCCACGTCGACATCGAGCAAGGGTCGCTCGAGCAACGCGTCGCGCACCACGCCGCCCACGAGCCACGCCGATCGCGCCTGCTCGTCGCCGAGCATCGCTTGCAGCTCGTGCCGCCACGGCTCGAGGGATGTCGCGTGCCCGTCGCTCATGCGCCCTGCACGTGCGTGCGCAGCAGGCGCGGCTCGCCGGCGATGCCGCACGTGACCTCGTAATTGATCGTGTCGGCCCAGCGCGCATGGTGCTCGGCGCCGATCCACGCGTCGCCATCGAAGCCGAGGATCGTCACGACGTCGCCCTCGCGCACGGTGTCGTCGACGAGCACGGATGCGTGATCCATGCTCACCGTGCCGACGACGGGTCGCTCCACGCCGCGAATCAGCACGTGCCCGCGATTGGAGAGCGCGCGGCGCACGCCGTCGGCGTAGCCGATCGGAACGCGCGCGACGAACGCTGGCCCGTCTGCAATCCACGTGCGTCCGTATCCCGTGGAGTCGCCGGCTTCGAGCTGCGTGACCGTCGCCACATGCGAACGCAGCGACAGAACGGGGCTCAGGCCGTGCTCGGACGGATCGACCTGCATGGGGTCGAGGCCGTACGTCGCGACGCCGCACCGAACCGCGTCGAAGTGCGCACGCGGTTCGCGAACCGTCGCAGCGCTGTTCGCTGCGTGCGCGATCACGCCCGGGGCTGTCGCGCGCGCGTGCTCGACCACGTGCTCGAAGCGCTCGAGCTGCAGTTCGAAGAAGCCGTCGTCGTCGAGCTGGTCTGCCGTGGCGAAGTGCGTCATCACGCCTTCGAGTTCCACGCCGGGCAAACCTGCGAGCCGATCGATCGCGTCCGCTGCCGCAGCGTGCGAAACGCCCCAACGCCCCATCCCGGTGTCCACCTTCAGGTGCACGTGCAGGGGACGATTCGCCACGAACGCGTCGGTGCGCGCCGCGTGCTCGAGCGCCTCCACCATGCCGTCGCCGAGCACCGCGATCGACGCCGACAGATCGGCGGCGCGACGCAGGCTCGGCTCGTCGAGCGGACCCATCACGAGCAGCTTCGCGCGGATGCCGTTCTGGCGCAGCTGGCGCGCTTCGCTGAGCGTGGCAACGCACAAACGGCGCGCGCCCGCGGCGAGCGCTTCCTGCGCGAGCCGATCCACGTCGTGGCCGTATGCGTTCGCTTTCACCACGGCCCACAGCTGGGCGTCGCCGGCGAGCCGGTCGCGCAGCGCCATGATGTTGCGTCGATACGCCGACAGGTCGATGCGGACCTCCGCGCGCGGCGGCGCGACGTATGTGTCGCGAACCGTCATTCCACACCGCCGATCGCGGCGCCGAGCGCCGCCGGGATCCGATCGAGCAAGTCGCTCGCCATCACGCCGTCGACATGCAGCTCGTCGGCCGCGCGAGCGGCCGCGAGCGAGCATCCCAGCGCGGCGCACGCGCCCGCGAGC
>JBDHZF010000090.1:0-10215 GCA_039811765.1 Thermoleophilia bacterium
TTGAGGCCGCGATCGGCTCGGCCACTGCGACGTCCGCCGCAGGATCGGGCGAGGCGAACGCGCTCGACTACGAGGTCACGCCGTTCAACTCGATGTGGAGCGACGAGGACTCAAGCGGATCGTCCGCTGATGCGAACATCGACGACGTCTCCACCGGCGACGTGCACGTGGGCGTGATGGACCACGACTCGATCTCCACTGGCGACACCTACAGCGGCAACGGTGGATCGGCATCGTCGAGCAACGGCCTCGCGGCGGGCAATGGCGGAAACGGCGGCAGCAGCGGCTCCACCGGCGGCAACTTCGCTGGGTCGTTGGGCGTCGCTGCGATCGGATCGACGGCGACCGCGAACGTCACCGCGAGCGCCGACTCCGGCAACAGCGGCGCGGCGGGAAGCGGCGCGGCGGGCGGAGCGGCCACGGCCACGTCCACCACGATCGGTGGCGCGTCGGGCGCGGTGAACACCGCTCCGAACTCGATCACCACCGGCGCCGGCGCGGACATCGACGCGGTCAGCGGCGCGGCGTCGGCGACGTCGTCGGCGACCTCGGGAGAAGCCAACTCACTCGACTACGAGCAGTCGGCGTTCACGATGAACGACGCGTTCTGGGACGACGGCGACGCGAACGGATCGTCCGCCGACTCCGACGTGGACGACGTGTCCAGCGGCGACGTCACCGTGAACGTCAACGACTGCGACACGATCGACACCGGCGACACCTACAGCGGCAATGGTGGCAGCGCGGAATCCGGGAACTCGGTCGCGGCTGGCAACGGCGGCAGCGGCGGCGACAGCGGCTGGACCGGCGGCAACTCCGTGTTCGCGGCGGGCGCGGCGGTCGGCTCCAACGCGTCGGCAACCGTCAACGCCACCGTCACGTCCGGCAACAGCGGCAATGGCGGCGCGGGCGGCGCGGGCGGCAGCGCATCCGTCGCGTCCACCACGACTGGCGGTTCGACCGGTCCCATCACGACCGGAGCGAACACGATCACCGGCGGCGACGCAGCGAACGTGAACGTCTCCAGCGGCGCCGCGAGCGCGTCGAGCGCGGCAACGTCGGGCGAAGCGAACTCGTTGTCGCAGGAGTCGCTTCCAATGCTGCTGAGCGCGACCGAGGGGCTGCGGAGCAACTGGTTCGGCGATTCGAACCAGTCGGGCTCGTCGGCCGACTCCGACGTGGACGACGTGGACAGCGGCAGCGTGCACGTGGACACGAGCGACAGCGACTCGATCTCGACCGGCGACACGTCGAGCGGATCGGGCGGCGCCGCGTCGTCGAGCAACAACGCTGCTGCCGGAAATGGCGGCAACGGCGGCAGCAGCGGCTCCACGGGAGGCAACATGGCGAACGCGATCTGCTTCGCGCTCGGCAGCGGCGCGTCGTGCGTGATGAACGTGTCCGCCACGTCCGGCAACAGCGGCAACGGCGGCAACGGCGGAGCGGGCGGCGACGCCACGATCACGTCGAACACCACCGGCGGCAACAGCGGGGCGGTGACCACTGGGCCGAACACCATCGACGAATCGACGCCAGCCCCGACTCCCGAGCCGACGCCAACGCCCACGCCCACGCCAACAACCCCCGTCGTCAACAACACGACGAACAACACGACGACGAACAACACGACAACCAACAGCAACAACACGACGACAACGAACAACACGAGCACTGCGGGCGCGTCCGACACGGACGACGGCTCCGACAAGGATGGCGAAACCGCGACCGCTGGGGCTGCCGCCTCGCCGACCGGAACGTCCACGCTCGTCGCGGCCACCACGACCGCCGCAGCTGCGTCGTTGCCGTTCACGGGCCTCGGCCTGCTCGAGCTGTTCCTGGGCGGCCTTGTGGCCATTGCCTTGGGCGCCGCAAGCATCGGGCTGGCGAGCCGACGTTCGTAGAATCGCGACGAACGCACCCCGCGGGGGCGCTGTCGATCGGGCCGTTGCGGCCGATCGACAGCGCCCCCGCGGCGCGTGCACGCCCCGTATGATTCGGAATCATGGTCGCGTTCGTGCTCTCGATGGTCGCGGCGATCGGGTTCCTCGTCGCCACGCTGCTGGTCGACACGACGCTCGGACGCTCGCGCTGGTTCCACCACTTGTCAGTCGTCATCGCGGCGGGCATCTTGCTGGGGGTGGCGTTCGCCGATTTGCTGCCGGAATCGTTCGAACAAGTCGGCACGACACGCGCGGCGATCTCGATCGCGGTGGGGTTCCTTGCGTTGTTTCTCGTGGAAGCGCTCACGTCCGCGCACACGCATCACTTCGAACCGCACCAACATGGGCACGCGGTGGCGCATGGTCATGGGCATTCGCACTCGCATGGCATGGTGGACGATCACGGCTGCGTGCCGCGTCACGCGGTCCTGCCGTTCCTGATCGGCCTCGGATTGCACAACCTCACGGACGGGGTCGCGATCGGCGCGAGCCATGAGTTGTCGGATTCGGCGTCGTCAGGCGTCGCGGTCGGCATCCTCGTCCACCAATTGCCGGTTGGCATCTCGTTCGCGGCGGTGCTGGTGGCCAGCGGCATCGCATCCGCGACTGCTCGGCGTCACGCGTTGGTCGTGGCGGCGATGATCCCGGTGGGCACGCTGCTCATGCTCGCGATCCCGCTCGAGCACGAGACGCTTGCTTCGCTCGGCGCGTTCGCCGGCGGGGCGCTGTTGTACATCGCCGCCGGGCATTTGCTTCCCGAAGCGCAGAGCGAGCATCGCCGGCCTGCGATCGCGATCGCGTTCGCCGCGTCGCTGTTGGGAACGGTGCTGCTGGTCGG
This sequence comes from Thermoleophilia bacterium, assembly GCA_039811765.1. Taxonomy (GTDB): domain Bacteria; phylum Actinomycetota; class Thermoleophilia; order Gaiellales; family SKUG01; genus JAGQUL01. The sequence continues at coordinate 2,779 of JBDHZF010000090.1, forward strand.
CGCGCTGCACTGAGCGCGCTACGGGACCTCAGCTCCAGCGGGCGCCAGACAAGACGCGTGCGATGCGTTGCAGCGCAGTGCCTCCCACGACGTGCAGCGCGTCCTCGTCGGGGCCGGCGCCGTCCACGATGTCGGGATCGCGAAACGCACGGGCGGCGAGCAGCAACACCGAGGGCGTTCGCCGACGTCGCATGTTGGTGTCCGAGTGATTCATGGCCTTCACCGTACGCGGTGCGCGTGAAGAAACCACGAACGAACGCGGTGTTGGCCGTGAAGACGCCGCATGCGTGCCGCATGCGGCCGCCCGCTATCCGATCATGCGCTCGTACGCGATCCAGTCGGGTTCGATCGCCGCGCCCAACGAGCGCAACAAACCAAGGTACGCGTCGTCGTGACCCGCGCCCGCAGTGTTGAGAAAGTCGACGTCCTGCTCGCGAAGCGCGGTAAGCGTCGCCGCGACGAGGGATCGAGCGACGCCCTTGCGACGATGCCCGGGATGCACGGCGACGACCTCGAGCCATGCGCCGAGCGGCGACGGCTCGGCGATGCACAGGCCAATGCAGGTGTCACCGTCGAACGCCACGAAGCTGGCCGATTCGAGCGCGTTCTGCAGTTCGAGCTCGTCGTTGGCGGGCGGAAGCGTGGGCATGGCCACGACTTTTTCGCCGCGCACCATCGCGTAGAGGTCTCGCGCGTGCTTGGCGCCGTCTTCGCCAGCGTTCGCGAGCGATTGCACCCGCATGGACGACGCGTCGTGCGCGAATTCGCGCGATGGTCCGCCGAGGAAGAAGCCCCCGCCGAACGTGCGGTGCACTTCCGTGAATCCGAGCTCGGTCGCGGTCGGCCATGCGGGAAGGTAATCCTCGCGAATCGAGGTCCACAGCGAGGCGATGTTCAGCGGTCGCACGCGATCGATCAGGGCGTTCGTCAAATCGCTGGCGGTGTCGTCGCCCACGTGGTCTGGATGGATCGCGAAGTCCACCCATGCTCGATCCGGTCGATCGAAGTCATGCACCGCGTAGGACACCGCTCCGATCGGTTGATCGTCGGCGTCGACGGCGACGATCCGTCCGCGAATCCCGTCGGCGAGCTGTGACGATCGACGCTCGAGTTCGACAGTCGTCTCGTGAAAGTGCGGCTCGTGCGTGGCGTTGTGCAGCAGCACGAGCATCGGCAGGTCGGAATCGTTCGTCGTCCGAATCATCGTGGTCATGCGGCGACACTACCCGACCGCCTCAGCGCGCGCACCGTCAAGTATCCAAGGACCCATGCCGATCGTTTCATCAGGTGCCGACACGCCTTTGGACACGTCACCGAGCCAGGTTCAACCATCGCTCGACCGCAATCGTCGCTGCGGCAGCGATCGCCTGCGGCTGCGCGTTCGCGGCGGCCCCTGACGCGGCACGCTCGGCGACCTCGGGCACGGTCGTCAGCGCCACGGTCCCATCGGCGACCGCGCTGTCCACCACAAGTTGCCCGACGGGAACCGCGGCAACGACGATCGGCACCGTGACGCCCGGCGGCTCCGGCGTGACCAATTCCGATTGCGACATCAAGTTCAACTCGACGAACGACACCGCCAAGCTGCTCATGACGCAGGTCGACGATGAAGCCCGCGCAATGCATCGCAAGGTCACCTTGGAGAATGACCAAAGCTGGTCGAGCGACGGCACCGCAACGGTCGACTGGGGTGGCAGCGACTGGCCTCGAGCGACGGCGATCGTCACCGACGGATCAGGCGGCGTGTACGTCGCTGGCTACGACGTGTTCTCAGGCAATTACGCGGGCCGCATCACGCACTTCCTCGCGAACGGCACGCCTGATCCGGCGTTCGGCAGCGCCGGCACCGCGAACTACGACCTCTCGGCCGGCGCCGACACCATCAACTCGATCGCCCTGTCCGGCTCCTCGTTGGTGTTCGCCGGCATCGCCAACGACAACGAGATGATGATCGGTCGCGCAAGCGCGACGACCGGCGCGGTCGACATGTCCTTCAACGGCGTGGGCTACCGATCCCTGGATCCCGGAGGTGCCGGGGAATGCATCGACGTCTTCGTCGACTCGGACGGATACGTCTGCGTCGGCACGAAGGCAGCCATCAACACGGACCTATGGAAGGTCAACACGAGCGGGACCACGCTCGCGGCGTTTGGCGGCGGCAGCTTCGCTCCGGCCGGCATGGAGGGCGGCCCCAAGACCATTCGAGCGTCCAACGGCGATCTGCTGGTCAACTCGGAGCACTCCAGCGGCAACGCCCGTCGAATCCAACGCTACGACTGGACGACCGGGAGCGTGGTCACGACCTGGGCAACCAGTGGCACGCTCGACTACACGCCCACGCCACAGTTCAATGCCGTCTCCGAAGTCAAGTGGGACGACGACGGCAGGATGGTCGTCTTCGGCGATGGCGGAACCGGCAGCGACGAGGTCGTCGTTCGGATCACCGCAGGCGGGCAGCTCGACACGTCGTTCGGCACGGCCGGAGTTCGACGGGTCAACCATGGCGGCGACACCGAAGCTTGGGCAGGGGAACCACTCGACGACGGTCGCGTGCTGATCGCCGGCTACGACGGTCCCGGCTACTACTCCATGACGTTGAGCAACGGCAGCAACGACCCTGCGTGGGGCGGCGTGCAGCAAACGACCGGCTTCCAGATTTGGCACATGGCCCAAGACGCCGACTCGACGCTCTACTCCTTCGGTACCACTTCGACCGACGACATCCGGGTGGATCGTTGGGCGAACGGAACCGTACCGCAGTTCGTGTCCGGCAGCTCCGACTTCAGCTCGGTGGGCGGCACGTTCGGAGCGTGCATTCGCGCCGTCGCCAACGGAGCATCTGCGGCATGGGCCGCGCCCACAGGCAGTTGCACGAGCGCGGGAGTCGGTTCGTGGAATTCGGTGGCGGTCGACGCGCTCGCTCCCACCGCGCTCGTCGCCACCACAAGCGCCGGACAACTTGGATACGCCGATGTGTACCTGCGCTTCGGGATGCGGGTGTCCAGTTCCCTGACTCCGGGCGCCTACATCGCTCCCATCCAGTTTCAAGTGATCGCGCCGGCCGTGTAGTTGGGACTGCGATCGCTCGGCGCTATCGGCCAACCAGCACGCGCACGCTCTTGCGCGCCTCGCGTGATGGTGGCGACCGCCACGAGCATCGGCGCCGTTCCGCGCTTGACGACGGTCCCCTTCACCGTGAGCTTCGCACCCGAGCGAGCAGCCCGTGCCGCCCCCAGCGCCACCGCGCCGCTCGAACTCACAGCATCCGAGGCTGACGATCGCGCAGCAATGGATCGGCGCGTCGCCGCGAACATCCGCGGTCCAGAACAGTGGCTGCGCGACAACATTGCGGCGCCGCCGCGCACACGCGCGCACGGCTGACGCGGCGGACCAGTACCCCGTACGGGATTCGAACCCGCGCTACCGGCCCGTGGTCCGGGTGTTCGCGTCCCGTAACCGGCGGCCGATCCCGTCGTCGTGGCTCGACCCGAGAGGGCAGAGACATGACAGCAACAGCAGACGCAAGGAAGTCGATCACGATCCGTGAGGACGTGCCGCGCACGGATCGCGAGTTGATCGCGGAGTTCATCGCGCAGTCGCCGCATGGCGAGTCGACGCGAGTTCGGTATGCGACGCAGCTCGGCGAGTTCGCGGCGTGGCTCGCGCACCCGCGCACGCAACGCAAGGAGAGCGACGGGCTGACGAGCGTAAGCCGCCCCGACGTGGTGCGGTTCAAGGCGTACCTTGTGAGCGGTGACCGCTATGCGGCGGCATCGACCGTGCGCGACCGGTCGCGCGTTCTCGGTGCGAGCGCGGTCAAGAATCACATCTGCGCCGTGCAGGGGCTATTCAAATACCTCGTTGTCGTGGAGATCGTGGAGCGCAACCCGACCGAGGGTGTCGATCGTCCTCGGGTGAAGGTGCGCCCCGGTCTTCTGTTGTCGCGCGAGGAGGTCCGCGCTTTTCTCGATGCCCGTGGCAGGCCACGCGAGGACGTGGCCGCGTTCGTGCTCGCCTATACCGCCGTTCGGCTGGACAGCCTGCGCGCGCTGCGCTGGCAGGACGTGGACCTCGATGCGGGCACCGTCGCGATCAAGGCCAAGCGCGACAAGTACCTCGTGCTGGACCTGCACCCCGAGCTGCGCGCCGAGCTGCGCTGCTACCGCGTTCACCTGCTGGACCTCGCGGACCGCAATCCTCACGTGAGGGAGGCGCTGGCCAATCCCGATACGGCGTACCTGCTGCTGACCCGCAACGGTCGCCCGTTCACCAAGCGCAGCCTCTACGCGATGGTGAAGCACCGCGCCAACCGCGCCGGACTGTATGTGGAGAAACCCATGCACGGCGAGCGCCGCAGCCGCGTATCACCGCACGTCCTGCGCCGCACGTTTGCGACACTCCAACTCAACGACGGGCATCCGCTCGATGCGGTCGCCGACGTGCTCGGCCACGAGAGCGTCGACACCACCCGCAAGCACTACGCCTTCTCGTCCAACGAACGCCGCCGCGCCACGATCATGTCGTACTCGATTTGACGCGCCGCTCGTAGGCGTAGAATTGGTGGTTACGTGTCGGGTGCTCGCAACATCGCATCGGAGATCGCACAGCTTCGCCGCCGCGTGAGTCGAGACCTGACCGACGGCAACCACGTCACCGTGACGACCATGCCCAGCGGCAACACCGACGTGCGCGTGGAGCACGTGTTCCCGAAGCCGCCGATGCGCGTCGAGCAGGGCTGGTGGCGGGTCACGTCAGCGCAGATGCGTCTGTTGAGCGATCTGTTCGAACCGACGAGTGCGGTAGCGCTCGTCAATCGCCTGTCGGCGCAGAAGGATCGCGTGCGCGTGCTACACGCCGTTCGCGTCAACTCGGGCAGTCGCGTGGAATCCGAAGACGTGTACGCATCCGTGGCGTTCCACATCGACGAACGGCATACCGTGCCTGTCGTGCTTCGCGCGGTTGCACTTCGTAGCGATGACGATGCGCGGCACGAGAGCGTGATGCTGGCGGCGGTGCTCCTGGAGCACCTGCGTGCCATCGATGGTGCGACCTGGCAGGCGCTGACCGATCAGCAGCGCACGCAGGCCAAGGCGAGTGAGCCGCGCCCGAGCGTGGCGGCAGACGACAAGGACGTCATCATCGCCTCGACCTCGTTGCTGAGCGAGTGGGGCATGCAGGATCGCGGTGCGATCCCGCACATGAACGCTACCGGGCGCACGCTGCGATACACGTAGTCACTACTGCGATGCCGCGCGGCGAAGTGACTGCTCTGCCTGCTGGTGCTCGCCCTCGCGAATGTACGGCGCAAGCTCGTCGAGGATCTGCTCGATGGTGAGCCGCTGCACTGCCCCCGCCTCGACACGCTCGGCGTGCCGCTGACGCATGAAATCATCGACGAGTTCTTCGATCCGCTCGACATGCGCCGGAGCATGCTGCATGGCATGGGCAACGAGGTCGTTGGCAGCCTCGGGCACCGAGCGATTGCCGTAGTGCACCACGAGCCGTAGCACCGTCATCGGGTCGATACGACGCTCACGCCCGCACTGGATCGTGTCGAGATCTGTACGCCGTTGCAGCGACGAAGGATTCACCCCCACCATCTCCGCAGCCGCACGCAGCGACGGAAACGCCGGTAGCGCAGCATCCCGTTCAATCGACGTGCTGTGTGTCATGGCGGTACCTCCTTCACAGGCCATCATAGCGCAACGAACGCGGCATTCGCAACGAAAGCGTCATATACGGAGTATCGGCATTGCACGAGCCGACGTTCCGTCTCACCCCGCCTGCCCTCTTGATCGACCCGCTGGACGAACTCCTGGCAGGGGCGGTACCACGATCCTTCGGGTCACAGTGTAGGCGAGTCGCGCCGCGCACCCCGAGGGGTGCGAAGCACGCCCCGCCTTGTTCAGCGATCGAGGTCGGATCGAAGAATGATCGGGGGGCTCGAGGGTCGGGGCACGGGGTGCGATCCATCCCAAGGCGGGCGGATACCCTGGTCGGAAAGCGGCGACGTTCGCGTCTTCATGCCGCCGGTTTCGCCGGAATACGCCGCAACGCGCAATCCCGCGCTCGCGGCGGCGCTCGACGACCCGGATACCGCGTTCGTGCTTCTGTCGCGCAACGGCAGGCAACTCGCGCCGGGTGCGATCGCCAAGCAGCTCAAGCGCCGCGCGAACACCGCAGGGCTGTACGTGCTCGACCCCGCGCACGGCGAGAAGCGTAACCTCGTATCCCCGCATGCGATCCGCCGCAGCATCGCCACCGAACTACTCAACGACGGGGTGCCACTCGACGCCGTGGCGGACCTACTCGCTCACGAGCACGTCGACACCACCCGCCGCCACTACGCCTTCGCCAGCGACGCACGCCGCCGCGCCACCATCGACGCGATCCTGCGCCACGACGCCGCATGACGACCAATGGGCATTTCAGCTTGCCAACTTCAGCGCGCTCATCGCCGCGTTGAGCTCGTTAGAAGCATCGACGAACGAGGTGCCCTCACGCGTGCCACGACTCTGGACGACAAGCGCCCCCACGGCTCCAACGTCGATACCGGGAGGTGGGTGCTCGGTGAGCACCGCCACATGCTCGGCTGCCAGCTTGGCACTTTCCTTCTTGTCGATCGACACCTGAGTTTGCGACACGCCGCTTCCCCCGGCAGCCGCCATGTGAATGGAGAATCCGTGCTGCCCCAATACATCGGCGATGTCCCGGCCTGTGAGCGCATGGGACTCGCAACGATCTTCGAGATCGTGCGCGATCTCGGCTTGGAGGCGATCCGCACGCTTGCTCCGCCCGTCGCCGGTGGCAGAGGAGAGCGACAAGGCTCGGCCACATGCCGCCGTTGGGTTGTTCATGAAGTACGTGGCATCGCCAAAGTCCCGCTGGATGTAGAAGGTGCTGTCGACAACCGGCGGCGCCCCCTTGGCACCACCGATCGTTCCGACCGACATCAGCGGCTTACCCTCCGCAGTCCACTGGAGGGTCAACCCATACGTCTCGGAGCCCGCTGCAACGCCGAGATGATCGAGCTTGGTCGCCTCGATCGCAGCAATCGCCGCACTGGCCTGCTCTGGCGTGAAACTTGGCTGCTTCTCCAAGGCCGGCTCCGAGCTTCCGCACCTGGCCGCGAGGAGTCCCAACCCGAGGACCAGGGCCAAGCGAGTTCGTGCGCCCATCACCGCTCCTCCCGAAAGTACCACCGGCCGACTACCCCTCATTCATCGGTCATCGGAACACATCGCCCAAGCCATGTCTTGCCGATGCGCAACGGACCCGCCGCGCCCGATACAATGGGCGCAGACACAGCACCCGTCACGACGGCAGAACCGCCGAATTTGACGGGAAGCGAACCGGAATTTGGAAACCCCCGCAAAGCGAGGGATTCCGAGTACCCCGTACGGGATTCGAACCCGTGCTACCGGCGTGAAAGCGACC
>JBDHZF010000091.1:0-10184 GCA_039811765.1 Thermoleophilia bacterium
CACGGACGCCTACGATTTCGCCGACGACACCGACGATGCGTCCGCGCTCGAGGTCGCCGCGGGCGATCCGAAGCCGCTCGTGGTGCGCGTGAAGAACTCGGGATCGACGGCATGGTCGCCGCGCGACGTGCGCTTGCGCCGGCTCGACACCGAGCCGCGAGTGGTCGGCGCGCCGTATGCCGCGCTCGATTCGACTGCACCGGTGCAGCCTGGCGGCGACGCCCGCTTCGTCGTGCAACTCGCGGTGGTCGGCGCGCAGGCGGGGGAGGCGACGACGGCTTGGCGGCTGGAAGGGCCGGATGGTCCGTTCGGCGACGAGATCGAGCGTAATGTGCGCTTCACGGTGCCTGCGTTCGTCGCGGGCGAGGCGAACGTCGACGTGGAACCGACCAACGCCGGGATCGCAGGCGGGGAAGCGTCGAACGTGATCGTGAAGGTGCGAAACGATGGTTCGCGGACGTGGACGCGCGACGGCGACGACGCGGTGTACCTCGGACTGGTCTCGTCCGCGGGCAGGCCGCTGGAGCGCCAAGGCTGGATCAACGAGCAGGTGGCCACGAAGATGCTCGAGCGCGAAGCCGCCCCCGGCGAGTACGCAACGTTCGCGTTTCGTGTGGGGGGCTCCGATGGCGTGCTGGCCATGCGCCCGATGCGTGCCGACGCGTGGGCGGACGGGGACGCGGTCATCGCGACCGTCGGCGTGGTCGCGCCCGCCGTGACGGACCAGTTGCGCGCTCGTGTGGCCGCTCGCTGAGCGGTTGTCGTTTGCGGCGGCCAGACGCGTCCAGTATCATCCCTTCCTCGCGCCCCTGCTGGGGGCGTGTTCGCGCGGCGCCACGACCCCGTCGGCAGCCGCGCACCGACAGATCGAGGAGCTCCACCGTGTACGCAGTCATCAAGGTCGCCGGCAAGCAGCATCGCGTCGAGAAGGGACGCTGGTTCCTGGTCGATCAGCCCGAGGACATGGACCTGAGCGCGGAAGTGCTGCTCGTGGCCGACGGCGCAACGGTGAAGACGGGCGCGGACGCGGCGAAGGCCACCGTCAAGCTCTCCAAGGCCGGCACGGTGCGTATTCGCGGCGAGCGCTCGATGAAGTTCCGCCCGAAGCAGAGCCGCACCAGCAAGCGAACGCTCGGCTACCGCCGCACGCTCGTCAAGGTCAACTGCGACTCGATCAGCCTCTGACGCTGACGCGAACGCCCACCACACGGATTTCGAGGAGACACTCAGATGGCACATAAGAAGGGTCAAGGTTCCAGCCGCAACGGTCGCGATTCGCAAGCGCAGCGCCTCGGCGTGAAGCGCTTCGACGGCCAGTTCGTGAACGCCGGCACGATCATCGTCCGCCAGCGCGGCACGAAGTTCCAGCCGGGCGACGGCACGATGCTCGGCAAGGACGACACGGTGTTCGCCTCCGTGCCCGGCGTGGTGAAGTTCCGCCGCGGTCGCCGCGGTCGCTTCATCGACGTGCTCGAGCAGGCGGGCTGACGCCGCCCACGAGTGTTCTACGATCGCGTCACCATCGTGCTGCGCGCCGGTCGCGGCGGTGACGGTTCGGCGTCCATGCGCCGCGAAGCGCACGTTCCGCGCGGTGGCGTGGATGGCGGCGATGGCGGCGACGGCGGCAATGTGATCCTGCGGGTCGATCCGTCGCGTCGCGATCTCGCGCATCTGCGCCGGCGCTTGGTGTATGCGGCCGAGCACGGCGGCTCAGGCACGCGCAAGAAACAACACGGCAAGCGCGGGCTGGATCGAATCATTCCGGTGCCCGCGGGCACGCAGGCGTTCGGCGAGGACGGGCGCAAGCTGTGCGACCTCACCCAACCCGGGCAGGAGGCGATCGTCGCGCGCGGCGGCAAGGGCGGCTGGGGCAACACGCACTTCACCAGTAGCGTGCGTCGCGCGCCCACGTTCGCGGAGATCGGACTGCCGGGAGACGAATTCCGCGCCGAGCTGCGATTGAAGCTGATGGCGGACGCGGCGCTTGCAGGGCTGCCGAACGCCGGCAAGAGCTCGCTGCTGCGCCGCATCTCCAACGCGCGGCCGAAGGTGGGCGACTACCCGTTCACCACGCTCGCGCCAGTGCTCGGCACGATCGAGCGGCCAGACGGTTCGCAGGTCGTGGTGGTGGACGTGCCGGGGCTGCTCGAAGGCGCAAGCGAAGGCATCGGGATGGGGCACGAGTTCCTCTCGCACTTCGAACGTGCGCGAATTCTCGTGCACGTGGTGAGCCTCGAACCGGTTGCTCGCGGCAACATCGAGGCACTTGCCGAATCGGTGCGCGTGATCCAGACCGAGCTCTGGAAGTTCGAGCCGCGCATCGCGCAGCTGCCGCAGATTGTCGTGCTCAGCAAACGCGATCTCGTGGTGGACGACGACGCAGCCCGCGAGGCGCGCGACGTCGTGGATCGCGAGCTGGGGCGGCTCGCGGGCGAACGCGGACCAGTGCTTGGCATCTACGAACTGTCGAGCATCACCGGGCAGGGGCTGCCCGCGTTCCTCACGGAGCTGTTCAAGGCGAGCGATCGCTACGGCGAAGGCGACGCGCCGTTCGGCGAGCCGCGTCGCAACGATCTGGCACTCGACGAGTACCGCGTGTACCGACCGCGTCCGAAGCGCCGCCGCTGGCGCATCTTCCGCGAGCGCGAGACGTTCCGCATCGTCGGCGATCCGTCGATGCGCACCCTCGCCGAGCGCGCCGAGGACGATGAGCACGCTCGCGAGCGCCTGGTCGACTTCCTCGAAGAGAGCGGCGCGTTGCGCGCGCTCAAAGCCGCGGGCGCGCGCAACGGCACCACCGTGGAGGCCTTTGGCACGCCGCTCGAGCTGTGGTGGGGCGCCGCCGCGGACGACGACGCGAACGAGCTCGCCGAGGAAGCCGAACTCGACTGAGCGTCGCGCGATCCGCCAGCAACGCTACTGCAAGCGCGAGACGAGCCGGATCGCGTCGTTGATGTGCTCGAGCGCAAGGAGGTTCTTGCCGCCACCGTTTGGTTCGAGCAGCGACACGGCCTTCCCGATCTGGCCTTGCGCGCCGTTCGCATTGAATTCGAACACGCTGTTTCGCGAATAGGTGGCGGTCATTTTGGCGAGGGTCTCGTCCGCTGATTCCAAACCCTTCGCGAGCGATCCGTAGTTGGCGTCGGTGACGCCTTCGAGAATGGTTCTGCCTGCAATCTCAAGATTCGTTCGAACGATTTTCGCGAGCGCGGTGGCATTCATTGTGTTCCCCCTGGACCGATTCGGTTGCGTTCCCCGCCTGCTCATCGGGCCGGGGACGCATTTCGTTCCGTCGCGCCATGTCACGTTTCGTCGTCGGGTAGATTGCCTGCATGAGCACGATCAGCGATGTCCGTCACGCCGAGAAGGTCCGAACCGCCGCACGCGAGCTGGGGCGCACCAGCACCGAGACGCGCAACGCCGTGCTGCACGCGTTCGCGCGCAACCTGCGCGACGGAGCGGCCGAGATCCAGGGATTCAACGACGACGACGTGCAGCGCGCCGAGGAGGAAGGCGTGGCGCCTGCGCTGCTCGATCGGCTCCGGTTGGACGAGTCGCGGATCGAGGCGATGGCCGCGGCGGTGGAAGCGGTCGCGGCACTGGACGATCCGCTCGGCGAGGTGGTGAGCGAGGGCACGCTCGACAACGGTCTGCACCTGCAGCAGGTGCGGGTTCCGTTCGGCGTGGTCTGCGTGGTGTACGAGGCGCGCCCGAACGTGACCGCCGACGCCGCAGCGATCGCGATCAAGACCGGCAACGGCATCGTGCTGCGCGGATCCAGCCAGGCGGTCGACACGAACCGCCACATCGTCGAATGCCTGCGCCGCGCGCTCGAGGAGCACGGAGTCTCCGAGGAGTGCATCTGGAACTTCCCCCCCGACGACCGCGACGCGCTGCGCGAGCTGATCGCGACCGAGGGCAGCGTCGACTTGGTGATTCCGCGCGGTGGGGAAGCGCTCAAGAAGTTCTTGTACGAGCACGCACGCGTGCCAATTCTTGCCGCGGCTGGCGGCAACTGCCACGTCTTCGTCGACGAGAGCGCCGACAAGGACATGGCGCGCGATATCGTGCTCAACGCCAAGACGCAGCGTCCTGGCGTGTGCAACGCGGCGGAGACGCTGCTCGTGCACGAGGCGCGCGCGCACGACTTGCTGCCATACCTGATCGCGCACCTCGAGAACGATGGCGTGACGGTGCGCACGGACGAGGAGGCGTTCGCCACCGAGTTCCTCGACATGGTGATCGCCGTCGGCACGGTGGCAAGCGTGGAGGAGGCGATCGACCACGTCAACCGATACGGCACGATGCACTCCGAAGCGATCGTGACCGACGACGAGGCCAGCGCCGCGAAGTTCGTGGCCGGCGTCGACGCCGCGGCCGTGTACGTGAACGCGTCCACGCGCTTCACCGACGGCGGCGTGTTCGGGCTCGGCGCGGAAGTGGGGATCTCCACCAACAAGCTGCACGCGCGCGGGCCGATCGGCTTGAAGGAGCTCACCACGACGAAGTACGTCGTGCACGGCGACGGGCACGTGCGCTGAGCGGCGCCGCCCGCAACCAAGACCTGCCACATCGGAGCGGCACGTACCGGCTCGGCGTGTTCGGCAGCATGATGAACCCGCCGCACCTCGGGCACATCGCCGTGGTCGACGCCGTGCATCGAGCGTGCGCGCTCGATCGCGTCGTGGTGGTTCCGTCCGGCGATCTGCCGCCGCACCGGCGCGCGCCCGCCGTCTCCGCGCGTGCGCGACTGACGATGGCGGTGCGCGCGTTCGCGGACATGGAGCACGTGGTGGTGTCCGACGCCGAGGTGGAGCGCGGCGAGCACGGCGAGCTGGGCTACATGGTGGACACGCTCGACGAGATGGCGCATCTGCCCGAACAGCTTGGGTACGACGATCTCGACGTCCTGCTCACGCTCGTGGTCGGCGCCGACCAAGCCGCGTCGCTGCCGCAGTGGCACGACTTCGCTCGGATCGCCTCGCTCGCGCGCATCGCGATCGTGGCTCGTCCCGATCAGCTCGCGGGTGATGCGCTCGCCGCCGCGATCGTCACCCTGCGCGACGAGTGGGGAGTCGATCCGAAGCTCATCGACATGTCGCCCGTGGCGATCTCGTCCACGCAGGTGCGCGAGGTTGCCGCGGCTGGCGATCGCGAATCGCTGCGCGCGCTCGTGCCCGGAGCGATCGTCGACGACGTGCTGCAACTGTACGGCCCGCACAAACGCGTAGGTTCGTAGGTTCACGGGAGCATTGCAGCGGGGAGATTGCCTGCATACCAGTTGTCGATCCATCCCGTATGATTGGGGCGTATGACGAATTCGGACACTTCCGCGCTGGCACGGACGCTGGCGAAGACCGCGCTCGAGAAGCTTGCAACCGACGTGCGGCTCGTCGACCTTCGCGAGATCGTCAGCTACACCGACTGGTTCGTCGTGTGCACAGGCTCCAACTCGCGCCAGACGAAGGCGATCAGCGACCACGTGGTCGATCGCATGAAGGAACTGGGCTACAGCCGCCCCCGCCGTCGGGAAACGGACGCCGAAGGCAGCTGGGTGCTGCTCGACTACGTCGACGTCGTGATGCACGTGTTCACGCCGGAAGCGCGGGAGTTCTACCGCCTCGAGTCGCTCTGGGGGCAGGTGCCGCAAGAGCTGATCGAGGACGACGGCACCAACGCCGAGGCGCACGCGCCTGCGGACGACGGCTCAACCGCCGAGCAGTCCGCCGCGCAGGCGTGAATCGTCAGCCGCGCAGCGCGGGACCGACGTAGTTGGCCGGGAACATCGTGCCTTCGTCAGGCGCGCCCGCCGTGCGGACGACCACCGGACTCCGATGCGCGACCGGGCTGCTGGCCGGGGTCGTCGCAGGAAGCACGCCCACGCCCTTCCACGCGTCCGCGACGGCCTGCGAATCCGGGCCGTTGCCGTAGAGCTTCGTCGCGGCGGCGATCGTCGCGGCAGCAGCGTCGGCGAATTTCGCGTTCGGCGTGAGGTACGTCGTCGCGGCGGTGTACCAGATCTTCGCCAGCTTCTCGCTGCCGATCTTCACGGCGAGGTTGTACGCCGCGCGATTGGGGATGCCGGAGTTGATGTGCACGCCGCCGTTGTCCTCGAACGTGCGCACGTAGTGCGCCATGTCCGCCGGCTGGTCGTCGCCGGGGTAGGCCGTGCCGGGCGACTTCATGCTGCGCAGCGCGTCGCCGGCGATGCCCGGGGTCATCACGTCCTCGCCGATCAACCAGTCCGCGGCGCGAGCTGCGTCAACCGTGCCGAAACCAGTCGGGTTGTCGTGCCACTGCTCGATGAGCTCGCCCATGACGTCGGACCAGCTCTCGTTGAGCGCGCCCGTTTGGCCGCGGTACTCGAGTCCGGAGGTGTGCTGGGTCACGCCGTGCGTCATCTCGTGCCCCACCACGTCGAGACCCTTGGAGAGCGGCGCGAGCAATTTGCCGTCGCCATCGCCGTAGGTCATCTTCTCGCCGTCCCAATAGGCGTTGTTGTAGTCGACGCCATAGTGAACGATGCTGTCGATCCGCATGCCGTGATCGTCGATCGAGTTGCGTCCGAGCACGTCGTGGTAGAAGTTCACCACGATCGCCGCGTTGTCGTGCGCCGCGTCGATCGAGGCATCGCCGGTCGGCGCTTGATTGTCCTTGCGCACGAGGCTCCCGAGACCGTTCACCGGCTCCTCGCTCTGGTGCGCGTCGTACGTGGAGCGCGACACTGAGAACCCGGATGCGGCCCTTGCGCCGCTCGTGGTGGGTCGCGAAAGCGTGTTCGGCATCGTGCCGGTGATGGCCGTGAGTTGCATGAGTCCCCGTCCTCCCAAGGCGGTAGTCCCTTACCGTGGTTGCTAACCTCCCACACTGGAGTGGATTGCAACCACCAATTAGACAGATTGGCCTCAGTAGGCCGACGGATGCATGCCAGTTTCCCGTCGTTTTTTCGGCGAGCAGGTCGAGATGCCGTGGTTTTTTTGGGTTCTTGTGACCTATGCGTGGGTGGGAGGGCGCCGATTTGGGCAGCGCGGGAGTGCGTGCGTGTTCGGGCATGTGCGTGTTCGGGTGTTCGCGTCGTCGTTTCTAGGTGCGCTGAGCCTGTCATGCATGGTCGTCTGGGTGCACCTCGGTCGAAGATGCCGCATGATGCCGCGCCGAGATGCACTGAGCCTGCAGTGAACTGTCGTCTGGGTGCACCTCGATCGGGGACAGAGCGTCGCCGCGCCTGGAACGCACCAAGTGCGCACCCCACCCGAGCAACCACCCACAACACATGCGGCAGAAGAGCCTGAATTTGCTCGGTGGCGCTCCGCGGCTGCGGACCCTTCACGATCTCGTGCCGGAGCTCGAAGCGGGCTCGCCGTATCTCGTGCAGGCCGCGATGCGTCGCTACATGGAACGGGCAAAGGGCACGTTTCACGACGGAACCACCGCCTACGGCGTGATGCTGCTGCGCGGTCCGGGCGCGCCGGCCCCCGTCTTGGACGCATTCGGTGGCGTGGCGCTGACGCTCACGCGAACCGCGACCGAGCGAGCCACCTTCCTGCCGGTCGATTCGATGTTGACCGCGCAGCGACCCGCGACGTTCGACCAGTTGCCGAGCGTGGTTGCCGAACGCGTCCTGCGCGACGCCGGCTTCGTCGACGCGATGGAGATGAACGACGCGCGATTGTCGGATCGCGAGCGAAGCAACCGGATTCGAGCCGTCGAAGCCGCGGTTCGCGGGGATGCCAGTCGCGTCACCGAACTGCTGAACGATCCGCAATTCGGGCGAGGCATGCTCCACGTCGAGGCGCAGGTGCCCAACGTCACGCTCGCGGACGTCCAACGCATCGACGTTTCCACGGCAACGCCGATCGCGCAGCGCGACCGGATCGTCGAGCTCGCCGAGCGTGCGGGCATCCCGGTGGCGGTCGCGTCATCGGGCTGAAACTACGAAACCCCCGCCGAAGCGAGGGTCTCGTGAAGTGGAGCTAGACGGGATCGAACCGACGACCTCCTCGCTGCCAGCGAGGCGCTCTCCCAGCTGAGCTATAGCCCCAAGTGCCTGCGGCGAAGTCTAGCGCACGTTGGCGGAGCGTGTCATCTGCATTCGATCACGCTGGAATTCCGTGCAAGCGTCGAGGCGACTCAAGGAGTGCGCAAACTGGACCGATGCACGGCGCACGATGCCCCTGACGTTGCGCCGAGCCCACACGGCGGCAGCGACAGCCCTCGCGATCGCCGTGGCCACGCTGTGCGTGCCCGCGCTCGCGCGTGCCGCCGCACAGCCGCGCCTGATCGTTGGATTCCGATCCGATGCCACCACTGCGCAGCAGCAGACGACGCTCGGGCGAAGTTCGATCCGCAGCTCGTCGAGGATCGGCCGATTGCGCGCAGCGGTCGTGCGTGTCGCGCCGGGACAGCTCGCGTCCACCCGAGCCGCGCTGCTGCGCCGGCCCGATGTGGCGTACGTGGAGGTTGACCATGTCGCCCGCGCATACGACCTCGACGCGCAAGCCGCGAGCGGCGTGGCGGAGCAGTGGATCCCCAACGACACGATGCGCTCCGAGCAATGGGCGCTGCAGACGATGGGCGTGTACGACGCGTGGGAACTCGCACGCGGCACCGGCGTCACGATCGCGGTGGTGGACACCGGCGTGGACTACATCCATCCGGATCTCGCCGGGCACGTCACGCTCGGGCACGACTTCGTCGACGACGACGACGACCCGATGGACGTGCAAGGGCACGGCACGCACGTGAGCGGCATTGCCGCGGCAAGCGCGGACGACGGCTACGGCGTGGCGGGCATCGCGCCGGGCGCGCAGATCCTCGCTGTGCGCGTGCTCGACGACGACGGCGAGGGCAACTACTCGCAGGTAGCGAAGGGGATCGCGTACGCGGCCGATCACGGCGCGAAGGTGATCAACCTGTCCCTTGGCGGGCCAGACAAGTCCGAGCTGCTGCGGTCCGCGATCGACTACGCCACCGCGAAGGGCGCGGTCGTCACCTGCGCATCCGGCAACGAGAGCAGCGACGAGCTCGGGTACCCGGCGCGCTATGACTCGTGCGTCTCCGTGGGCGCGACTGACATCAACGACGAGCACGCGGACTTCTCGAACGTCGGCGCGGGACTCGACATCGCCGCTCCGGGCGTGGGGATCCTCTCCAGCACGATGGGCGCGTCCTTCGATTCGTGGGACGGCACCTCGATGGCGTCGCCGCAAGTGGCAGGCGTCGCGGCGCTGCTCGCGTCGCAGGGCCTTGGTCGGCGCGCGATCGTCGACACCATGCTCGGCACGGCGCACGACCTCGGCAAATCCGGGTACGACACCACGTTCGGCGCCGGCCGCCTCGACGCGGCAGCTGCAGTGTCAGCCGCATCTCGTCAGCCGCGCGCGGCCGCCGACACCGTCGCGCCGACCGTGACCTCTGTTTCCGTCGCCGCCGTTCGGCGCACGGTGAAAAGCACGGTGAAGACGGCGTGGACGGTGCGAAGCCGCACGCCGTTCCGACGCGTCGGCACCACCACGTTCCCCGGCTCGTACACGTACGCGAAGACCACGCGTCGCGGCAACCGCCGCATCGTCGACACCTATCGCTTCCGTGGCGGCATAGTCTACCGCCGTCGCGTCGTGCAGCAGCTCGTGCGACGAGTGGTGAAGACGAAGGCGACGATGCTGCCCGTGACGGTGGTGGCGCAGGACGACACCGGCGTGGATCGCGTCTCCGTCGCCGTCGACGGCGTCACGGCGGGGATCGATTGGAGCGCGGCGGACGGGTGGGTCGTGGACGCCCAGTGCAACGCAGGCACGCACCGCATCGAAGCCACGGCATGGGACGCCGCGGATCACGGCACGAGCATCACGGTCCAACGCTCCGTTCGCTGCTGAATCGCCCGGCGATCCGCTCCTTGTCGTGGAGGACATCGGCGTGGAAGCGGTCCGCGTCCGGACCCGGCATTGGCTTCGTTGCGCCAGACAGTCTGTCGCCTGCCGTCCACGAGCATCGGCACCACGGCCACTTGGTTGACGAGTGCGCCCACGGCGGACGTCGTGGTCAATCAAGTGCGCGTGGCGAATGTCGACGTCCCGGCGTCGATGGTCGCCGCGACCTATAAGATCGCGGCACATGGAAGACGACGCCGGACCAAAGTTCCCACGTATTCCCGCGCGCTCGCGTGCGCGCGCGGCTAGCGACAA
>JBDHZF010000092.1:0-9781 GCA_039811765.1 Thermoleophilia bacterium
CCCGACCACAGCGATTGCCGCGCGCCCGACGCGTCGTACTCGTAGAAGCCGGCGCCGGCGAGCTTGCCGCCGCGCCCCTGCTCGAGCATCCACAGCACCACCTCGTCGGCCGGCTCGGGCGCGTACGTGCCGCCCTCGGCCTCGATCGCGTCCTTCGTGGCGAGCGCGATCTTCTTCATCAGCTCGAGGTTCAGCTCGTCGCTGATCTGCAGCACGCCCGTGGGGAAGCCCGCCATCACCGCGGCGCGCTCGAGCGTGACCGGGTTCACGCCCTCGGCGAGCATGCGAAGGCCCTCGTTGATGTACTTGCCGATCACGCGGCTGGTGAAGAACCCGCGCGAGTCGTTGACCACGATCGGGATCTTGCGGATCTGCTGCACGTAGTCGAGCGCGTGGGCGATCGCCTCGTCGCCCGTGTCCTTGCCGGCGATGATCTCCACCAGCAGCATCTTGTCGACCGGCGAGAAGAAGTGGATGCCGACGAAGTCCTCGGTGCGCTGCACGCCCTGCTGCAGCCTCGTGATCGGCAAGGTGGACGTGTTGGAGCCGAGCAGCGCGTCGGGCAGCACCACTGGCTCGAGCTCGTGGAACACGCTCTTCTTGAGCTCCTCGCTCTCGAACACGGCCTCGATCACGATGTCGACGCCCGCCAGATCGGCGTAGTCGGCCGTCGGCGTGATGCGCGCGAGCAGCTCCTCGCCCTTCTCCTGCGTGACCTTGCCGCGGGAGACGCCCTTCTTCACGAGCCCCTCGCTGTAGGCCTTGCCCTTCTCGGCGGCGTCGATCGACACGTCCTTGAGCACCACGTCGATGCCCGCCTTCGCGCTCACGTAGGCGATGCCGGCGCCCATCATGCCGGCGCCGATCACGCCGATCTTCGTGAACTTCCGCTTCTCGACGCCGGCCGGGCGCGAGTTGCCGGAGTTGATCGCGGCGAGGTCGAAGAAGAACGCCTTGGTCATGTTCTTCGACTGCTGGCCCACGACGAGGTCGACGAAGTAGCGCGACTCGATGCGCGACGCCGTGTCGAAGTCGACCTGCGCGCCCTCCACGGCGGCCGCGAGGATCGCCTTCGGCGCGCGGTAGTCGGCGCCCTTCACCTGCTTGCGCAGGTTCGCGGGGAACGCCGGCA
Source organism: Thermoleophilia bacterium (assembly GCA_039811765.1). Classification (GTDB taxonomy): domain Bacteria; phylum Actinomycetota; class Thermoleophilia; order Gaiellales; family SKUG01; genus JAGQUL01. The sequence goes on from JBDHZF010000092.1 coordinate 1,133, forward strand.
GCATCATCGCGAGCTTCGGGTTCGACGGCGTGCCGCCGGGGATCTTGTAGCCGTCGCGATCCCACGGCTGGGTGCGAGCGTCGCGCGAGTCCGCGTTGGCCTCGATCCATGCGCGGGCCGCGGCGTGCAACTCGTCGGCCGGCACGACCTCGTCGACCAGCCCCTTGGCGAGCGCCTTGTCCGGCGCGAACTGCGGACCCTGCTTGATCAGGTAGCTCATCACCGCTTCCTGCACGCCGAACATGCGCACGATGCGGGTCGTGCCGCCGCCGCCGGGCAGCAGGCCGAGGTTCGCCTCGGGCAGGCCGATCTCGTAGCGGCCGGCGGCGGCCACGCGGTGATGGGTCGCGAGCGCGATCTCGAAACCGCCGCCGAGCGCGGCGCCGTTGATCGCCGCCACCACGGGCCGACCGATCGTCTCGAGCCGTCGCAGCGTGGCTTTCACGCGCTCGACCTCGTCGAAGATCTGCTGCGCGTCGTCCTTCGTGGCGCGCTGGAACAGCTTCAGGTCGCCGCCCGCGAAGAACGACTTCTTGCCGGACGCGACGACCACGCCCTTGATCGAATGCTCCGAATCGGCGGCGATCTCCTCGGCGGCGCGGTTCACCGCCGCCTCGAACGCCTCGATGTAGGTGGCGTTCATCGTGTTCACGCTCTGGTTCGGATCGGCGATCGTGAGCGTGAGGATCCCGTCGGCGATCTCGTAGCGAACGGCGTCGGCGGCGGGGCTGGGTGCGGCAGTGGTCATGGTGGCGATGCTCCTGTAGCGGTCAGGGTCGGAAGGTGTCAGATGCGCTCGACGACGGTGGCGACTCCCATGCCGCCGCCGATGCAGAGCGTGGCGAGGCCGTAGCGCTTGCCCCGGCGCTCGAGCTCGTCGACGAGCGTGCCGAGGATCATCGCGCCGGTGGCGCCGAGCGGGTGGCCGAGCGCGATCGCGCCGCCGTTAACGTTGGTCTGCTCGACGGGGTAGTCGCCCATGTCGCGCAGGAACTTCAGCACGACGGCGGCGAACGCCTCGTTCATCTCGACGAGGTCGATGTCGTCCATCGCGAGGCCGGCCTTGGCGAGCGCCTTCTTCGTGGCGGGCGCGGGGCCCGTCAGCATGATCGTGGGGTTGGCGCCCGTCACGGCCGTGGCGACGATGCGCGCGCGCGGCGTGAGCCCGTGGCGCGTGCCGGCCTGCTCGCTGCCGATCAGCACGATGCCCGCGCCGTCGACGATGCCGGAGCTGTTGCCGGCGTGGTGGACGTGCTCGATCTTCTCGACCTCGACGAACTCCTGGAGCGCGACGGCGTCGAACCCGCCGATCTCGCCCATCACCTCGAACGACGGATTGAGGCCCGACAGGCTCTCGACCGTCGTGCCAGGCCGCACGTGCTCGTCGTGGTCGAGGATCGTGAGCCCGCCATGGCCGACCACCGGCACGAGCGACTTGGCGAAGCGCCCCTCGGCGATCGCGGCGGCGGCGCGATCCTGCGAGAGCACGGCGTACTCGTCGACCGCCTGGCGATCGTAGCCCTCGATCGTGGCGATCAGGTCGGCGCTGATGCCCTGCGGCACGAACGACGTGCTGAGCGCGGTCTCGGGATCCATCGCCCAGGCGCCGCCGTCGCTCGCCATCGGCACGCGGCTCATGGATTCCACGCCGCCGGCGACGATCAGGTCCTCCCAGCCGCTGCGAACGCGCGCCGCGGCCTGGTTCACGGCTTCGAGCCCGGAGGCGCAGAACCGGTTGAGCGACACGCCGCCGACCTGCTCGCCGAAGCCGGCCGCGAGCACCGCGGTGCGCGCGATGTCGGCGCCCTGGTCGCCGACCGGGGTGACGCAACCGAGGACCACGTCGTCGACCTCGTTGGTGACGAGGTCCGGGTTGCGCGCGCCAAGCTCCTGCAACAGCCCGCTCACGAGCGAGATCGGCTTGACCTCGTAGAGCGAACCGGACTTCTTGCCACGCCCGCGCGGCGTGCGGATCGAGTCGTAGATGAAGGCTTCGGACATGCGTGTCCCTCCAGTCGAGCGTCATGGACCACGTGGTCGCAATCAGCATAATTGATTCACTAGTCAGTTTCCGCGTGGCGAGCCCGCGATCAGCGATCGAGCGTCGTTCCCGTCTCGAACTCGACGATCACCGAGGTGTTCGACGATCGCAATCGCGCGAGCTGCGACGCCGACGGGATCGGCGTACCGCTCTCGCCGAGGAACGAAACGACGATCTGGTCGCCTCGACGATCGACGGACGCGAGCGACCATGCTGGCGCGCTCGGCGTCGAACGCGCGTCGACTCGCATGCGTGCGGGTAGAGCGGGGGCATGGGGGGCCTGATCGACGTGCTCGACGAAGCGGACGACAACCAGCAGCTGGGCGTGCGTCGGCGCGTGCTGCGAATCGTGGCCGCGATCTTCGTGGTTCAAGGCATCCTGGCGCTCGTGATCTCGATCCGCGCCAAGCGCGCCGAGCGCGAGCGCGCCTCGAAGCGTCCCGAGCGCTACCCGCACCGCTCGTTCGACCCGATCCGTCTCGACGACTGCGGCACGGACGTGCAGCTGTACATGCGCGGGCCGGACCTGCTCGCCGACCAGATCGCCGCGATCGACGAGGCGAAGGACGAAGTGCTCTTCGAAACGTTCATCTACGTCGACGACGTGTCCGGGCGAGCGATGCGAGACGCGCTCGCGCGCGCACGCGAGCGGGACGTGCGCGTGTACGTGCTCTGGGACTGGCTGCTCTCCGACAAGTCGGTGACGGAGGAGTACTTCGCCCCGGGCACGTTCGCGTACCCGTTCAGGCGCATCACGCCAACGAACGCGCTTCGTCCCGACAACATCCTGCGCGACCATCGGAAAGTGCTCGTGGTGGACCAGCAGGTGGCCTTCGTCGGCGGCTACAACATCGGCGACGAGTACCTGCAATGGCGCGACACGCACCTCCGCTTGCGCGGGCCGGCCGCGCGCGAGTTCGCCAACGCGTTCTGCGACTTCTGGAACGACCACGTGCCGTCGATGGCTCCGCGCCTGCCGAACGTCGCGGGTCGAACGTGGGACCCGCACGTGCTCGTGCACCGCAACGACCCGTCGCTCGCGATCTTCCCGATCCGTGGCATGTACATCGAGGCGATCGACCGCGCCGCGTCGCGCGTGTGGATCACCAACGCGTACTTCGTGCCCGATCGCTCGTTTCGCCGGGCCCTGGCCACCGCGGCGCGCCGCGGCGTGGACGTGCGCGTGATGCTTCCCGCCCGTTCGAACCATCCGCTCACCGACACGCTCGCGCACGGCATCTTCAGCGATCTGCTCGGCGCCGGCGTGCGCGTGTTCCTGTACCGGGACTTCATGGTGCACGCGAAGACCGCGGTGATCGACGACGCGTGGGTGACCGTCGGCACCGCGAACCTGGATCGGTGGAGCATGCTCGGCAACTACGAGATCAACGTCGAGGTGCGCTCGCCTCGGCTCGCGCGGCAGGTGGCCGAGATGTACGAGTTCGACATCGACAACTGCGACGAGCTGCACCTCGAGGGGTGGGACCGTCGCCCGCTCGCCTGGAAGGCGTCGGAACGCCTGCTCGCCACGTTCGCGCCGCTGATGTGATGGGCGGCGAATCCTTCGACATGCACGAGCTGACTCGCGACGACCGCGCGCGGTTCGGGCTGTCCACCTTGCTGGCGCTCGCGCTCGCCGGATGGATGCTCGCCGGGCCGGTGCGCTCGATCGAGGCGTACGTGATCGTCGCCGACCTGCTGACGCTCGCGATGCTGCTCAGCGCGATCTGGTCGGCGCACCACGGCTACCCGTCGCTGCGCGTCGTGGCCGCGCTCGCGAGCGCCCTTGCCACGGTGTCGATCGCCGTGTCGATCACCGGCGACGACGAAGCGGTGGTTCGAGCGACCACCGCGGCGCTGGTGGCGAGCACGTGCCTGCTCGTGCCGTGGATCGTGGTTCTCTCGCTGCGCACGCACCCACGACGCGACCTGCAGCTGGTCTTCGGCGCGATCACGACCTACGTGATCCTGGGCCTCGTGTTCGCGATGGCGTTCGACCTCGCGGCCGCCGCGAGCGCGACGCCGCTGCTTCGCACCCCCGAGGGCGTCGCCGACGGCACGACCCGCGATCACGTCTACATGGCGTTCGTGACGCTCTCGACCACCGGGTACGGCGATTTCACGCCGTACAGCGGCATGGCGCGAGCGATCGCGATCATGAACGCGCTGCTTGGCCAGATCTTTCTCGTGACCGCGGTCGCGGCCGCGGTTTCCACGTTCGCGTCGCGCGATCGGGGCGCGCGTTGACGATCGTTCGTCGCATCGGCCATGCGCGCGCCTGGGCGCGCGACGCGTCACGGCGCATCGACACGGCGGGCGTGCGAATCTACGCGGCGGCGATCGCGTACCGCACGATCTTCAGCCTCGTCGCGTTCGCGTCCACGATCGTGCTGGTGCTGTACGCGCTCGGGATGGACGGCGTGGACGTGGCCAGGCACGGCGGGGACGTGCCCGCGGTGCCGAACGACGTCGAAGCCGTCGTGCGCTCGCGCCTGTCGCGCACGCTCGACCTCGGCGCTGGATCGGTGATCGCCGCGGGCCTCGCCGGATTCGCCTTCGGCGTGTACGGCATGTCCGGCGGGTTCGCCGCGATCTGCGACGTGCTCGATCGAGTGCACGGCACGCAGCGGTACGTGCGACTGACGCTGCGGTACCTGCGCGGCGCAGGCGTGGCGCTCGTGTTCGTCGCGCTCGCCAGCGTCGCGATCGTGCTGATCTCCCTGTCCACCGCCACGGGGAAGTGGCTGCTCCGTCACGTCGGCTTGGCGGAGATGTCGGGCGCGATCTCGTTCGTCGTTATGGCGCTCGTGCCGTGCGTCGCGCTGCTCGTGGCCCATGCGTTCGTGCTTCGCTACGGCTCGCACGCGCGGCCGCCGTGGCGCGAGGTGGTCGTCGGGGCGATCGTCGCCGCGGCGTCGTCGGTGCTGCTCGTGTTCGGCTTCATCGCCGCGGTTCGCCTGTTCGACGCGTGGCAGACCTACGGCGTGCTCGCGTCCGCCGTCGTGCTGCTGCTGTTCGGCTACCTGCAGGCGTACATCCTCGTTTGCTGCGCGCTGTTCGGGCGCGAGATCGCGTACCCAAAGGAGATCGCCGCCGATGCCTGAAGCCGAAGAACGAAGCGCGAACGTCCGAATCACGGACATCGGCTGGCGTCCGTTGCTCAGAACGCTCGTCGGGGTGGCCCTGCTGCTGCTCGCGCTGACGATCGTCCGCCAGCTCGGCAGCCTGCTCGAGACGCTGGTGATCGCCACGTTCCTCGCGATCGGCCTCGACGCCGTCGCGCGGCGCGTGCAGCGAATCGGCGTGGGGCGAGGCATGTCGATCGCGATCGTGCTCGGCGGCGCGATCCTCGCGTCGCTGCTCGTCGTGGCGCTGCTGGTGCCGCCGCTCGTTCGGCAAGCGGCGGGGCTCGTCGCGAGGGCGCCGTACTACGTCAACGACTTCGAGGACTCCGCGGCGTGGGAGTACCTGCATCGCACGTTCGACCTGAGCAACGGCGTGCCGGACTCGATCAAGGACGTGTTGGTGAAGATCCCGCGAGCGTTCGCGTCGTTCGTCGGCAGCCTCGTGAGCGGCGTCTTCGGTCTGGTCACGCTCGTCATCGCCGTGGCGTTCCTGATGGTGGGAGGCGGCCAGGCGATCGGGCTGCTCGTTCGTCTCGTGCCGCGGCTGTCGACGGCCGGCGGCTGGCGCGTGGTGATCGGCGCGTACACGAACATCGGCCGCTACATCGTGGGCGCCACCCTGCAGGCGGCGTGCGCCGGCGTGTCGTTGACGATCGTGCTGCTCGTGCTCGACGTTCCCTACGCGCTGCCGCTCGGGGTGTTCATGCTGCTGATGGACTACATCCCGCTGATCGGCGCCACGATCGGGGCGGTGCCCGCCGTCGCGGTCGCGCTGTTCGGCGGGGGCATGTGGCAGGGCGTGGCGGTCCTGCTGTTCCTGATCGTCTACCAGCAGATCGAGAACACCGTGATCCAGCCGCGAATCCAAGGCAAGGTCGTGCACCTTCCGGGCATCGCCATCTTCTTCAGCGTCATGGTCGGCGGCCAGCTGCTCGGCATCCTCGGCGCGTTGATCGCGGTGCCGGTGGCGAGCATCGCGGCGATCATCGTCAACCAGTACCTGCAGTACACCGGCCGCGACCAGATCGTCCTGCCGCGGCTCTTCGACGCAGACGGCAATCCGACCGCGGAGCTGCTCGAGGGAACGGCTCGCGACGCGGACGTGGGCGCCCGGACCTGAGCTGGTCGGAGCGCCCACGCGAACCTCGTCGTTCGACGTCAGCCGGCGCTGCCCAGCCGGCGCACCTCGAAGGCGATCGTGGTGAGCATCATGCCGCGGAAGAGCAGCGTGATCGCGGCGAACAGCCCGAGGATCCAGATCGACGCGAGCGGCATGCTGCCGAGCAGCACGAACGCCAGCACGAGGCTGATCAAGCTGGAGACGAACCACCAGCCCCAGCCGTGCCCGCGACGCGACAGGCTGAGCACGATGCCCAGCACGCCGTCCGCGAGCAGCCAGAACAGGAACACCATCGTCAGGGTGACGGTGCCGTGGAGCGGGTTGAACGCCAGGAAGTAGCCAGCCGCGACGGAGAGCAGCCCGAGGACGATGTTCGCCCACATGCCGCCCGCCGCGCGGTTGACGATGCCGCTCACGAACCCGAGCACGCCCGCCAGCAGCAACGACCACCCCACGAACAGGGTCACGGCGACGCTCGCCGCCGCGGGATAGACGAACATGAACAGGCTGATCAGCGTGGTGAAGACGCCGGCCGCGAGCAGCCACCCCCATCCGACTCCTTGGGGCTTGCCGGCGGTCGTCGATGCGATTGTCGAATCACTCATGTCGATGCTTCTCCCGTCCTCACGCGTTCGCGTCCGAGCAATCGATGCTCGAACCGAACTCCTGCTTGGCGTCGTCGAACGCGTCGAGCTTGCCCGTGATCTCGTCGTGCGCCTCGGCGAGCGTGTCCTTGTCGTCGACGTTGTCCATCGCGTCGGCGACGTCGTCCCACGCGTCCTGCACGTCGTCGAAGCGCTCGTCGCCCAGGTTCGCCGCGGCGTCCTGCGTGTCGGCCCACGCGCGCTGCACGTTCTTGCGAGCGTCCTTGAACTCGTCGACCGTCGAGCTCGAATCCATGTCCGCGAGCGTCTGCACGCTGGCGCGCAGGGTGGCAAGGTCGGCGCAGAGCGATTTCTCGGCGTCGGCGGTGCTCTCGCCGCAGCCGGCGCCGACGAACCCGGCCGCCAGCACGAGCGCCACACCGACGAGCGGTGATCGATATCGCATGGATGTCCTCCGATGACGGTGCAGCGACCGCGAATCGCTGGGCTGCACGTGGATGAAACCCGCGCCTGCGGGAATGAGCACGCAACCTAGTGTGCGCGTCGGACGAATGGAAACGGGGCAGGACCACCACGTGGGCGAACGAGTGACGGCACTGCGGATGACGGGGCGAATGCTCGTCGCGTTGTTCGCCAACTACGCCGCCGTGCTGGTGGCGGACGCATGGCTCGACGGATTCGACCCGCGTGGCGCGGCGTTCGGCGCGGCGCTCGTGATCGGCGTGTTCGGGGCGGTGGTGACGCCGTTGGTCGTGCGCCTCGCGTTCCCGGTGGTCGTGTACACCTTCGGGATCGCCTCGATCGCGCTGAACGTGCTCGCCGTTCGATTGGCGGACGCGCTGCTGGACTCGCTGCAGCTCGACGGCTGGACCGACGCGATCGTCGTGGCGGTGCTCGTCGCGCTCGCGTCGAACCTGGTGGCGTGGCTCTTCGCGCTCGACGACGAGGCCACGTTCACGCGAGCGGTCGTGCGCCGCGCGATCCGTCGAGCGGGGGGCGTCGAGCGCACCGACGTGCCGGGCGTGCTGTTCCTCGAGATCGACGGCTGTTCGCACGGGGTCTTGCAGCGCGCGATGCGCGCCGGGTGGATGCCGAACATGGCCTCGTGGCTGCACGACGGGCACCGGCTCGAGCGCTGGCATGCCGACCTGTCGTCGCAAACCGGCGCGAGCCAAGCTGGCCTGCTGCTCGGCAGCAACGAGGGGATCGTGGCGTTTCGCTGGTGGGAGCGCGATCGCGACGCCGTCGTCGTGTCGTCCAACCCGGCCGACGCTCGAATGGTCGAGCAGCGCTTGTCCACTGGCCACGGGTTGCTCGTCGGCGGCGGGGCGAGCCGCAACAACCTGTTCGACGGCGACGCCGACGCGGCCTCGATGACGCTGAGCACGCTCACCGCCGCAGGCGGCGCGAGCCGCATCTGGGGGCCGTACTTCGCCAACCCGAACAACGTGCTGCGCACGATCCTGCTCGTGGTCGCGGACATCGCGCACGAGCTGACGTGGACGCTTCGGTATCGTCGTCGCGGAGTCGAGCCGAGGCTGCGAAAGGGGTGGAGGTATCCGCTCGTGCGCGCCGCCACCACCGTGGTGATGCGGGACATCGCCACGGAAATGGTGATCGGCGACGTCGTTCGCGGTCGACCGAGCGTGTACGCGACGTTCGTCGGCTACGGCGAGGTCGCGCACCACGACGGGGTGGAGCGCCCGCCCGCGCTCGAGCAGCTGCGACTGCTGGACCGCACGTTCGCCCGCATCGCTC
>JBDHZF010000093.1:0-9752 GCA_039811765.1 Thermoleophilia bacterium
CGCCGCGCCTGCAGCCCCCGCACCGGCCGCGCCCGCCCCAGCGGCATTCACCGGCGGCGAGACCGTCGTGAACTTCAACCCGATGCGCAAGGCGATCGCGCGCCACATGGTGGAGAGCGTGCACACCTCGCCGCACGTCACGTCCACCATGGAAGTGGACATGACGCGCGTCGTGCGAATGCGCACCCGGCTGAAGGGCGAGCTGCAGCAGCAGTGGGGCGTCAACGTCACCTTCACGCACTTCGTCGTTCGTGCGCTCGTGGACGCGATCGCGCACTACCCGCTGATCAACGCGGAGATCCGCGGCGACAGCGCCGTCGTCAAGAACTTCGTCAACCTCGGCATTGCCGTGGCGCTCGACAATGGCGAAGGCCTGATCGTTCCCGTGCTCAAGAACGCCGAGGAGAAGAACCTCGTCGGCCTCGCGCGCGGCATCAACGACCTCGCCGGCCGCGCGCGCACGAAGAAACTGATGCCGGACGACGTGTCGGGCGGCACGTTCACGCTCACCAATCCGGGCATCTTCGGCGCGATCCACGGCACGCCGATCATCAACCAGCCGCAGGTGGCGGTCCTCGACACCGAGGCGATCGTCAAGCGCCCGGTCGTGGTCACGGACGCGGACGGCGCCGATTCGATCGCGATCCGCTCGATGATGAACCTCTGCATGAGCTACGACCATCGCCTCATCGACGGCGCGTACGCTGTGCAGTTCCTCGCCCACCTGAAGCGCTCGCTCGAGACGTGGGACGAGGCCGCCTTCATCGGTTGATTCGCCCGGCGCGGCACCACCCCGAATTGCATCGAGGCCCCCGATCGCTCGGGGGCCTCGACGATGGTGCGGCGCTGCTCGACCGGCCCTCGCTACCTGTCTGCTGCGGCCGCTCCGGTCCTGTGTGGACAGGACCATCGCGTTGTCCGCAGGAAGCGTAGCCGTCGCGAGCCGGTGGCAGCAATCGCTGTTCGGAGCGGTGGCCGCGCGGTGCCGCGGCCGTGGCCTCGATGGCCGTCAGCCCCGAATTTCGAACCGTCCGGTCGTCACCGCGAACCAGGCTTTGGCCGAGTTGCTGTACGCGAAGCGCCAGCCGCCGCCGCCAGGCTGCACGTAGGTCCAGCCGCCGGGAAGCTGCCCGGAAACCCATGCGCTGCCGTTCCAGCGCCATGCATTCATCGACGTTCGGTACACCTGAATGCAGGCCATGCCGGGCGCGCAGTAATTGAGATTCAGATATGTCCAGCCAACGTAGTTGATGTCGGCCGTGGAGTAGCCCGCCACTCGGCACAGGCCCACGCCCGCGGTGGAACTCGTCGCCTGAGGGCACACGCGCCCGCCGATGATGCTGCCACCCTCCGCCGAAGCAATCGGCGCCGATACCGCAAGAGCTGTGAACGCGGCGATCGCGATCATGGCAAGCATGCGCCAATGTTTGATTCGGGTCATGGTCTCGTCCTTCGCCTGAGGGCGCCATGCCGTGATCCGATCGCATGGGTGCGTGATCGGGCGTGACGCAGTCGTCTCGTCCAGCGTGCGCCCGAATTGCGGAATCGTCCAGTCATCCGACGCGAATTCGATGCGAACGCGATTCGATGAACCTTCGCGGGTTGCGGAATGCACGTGTTTCCGTCGGGTATGAGAGAGTGCAGACGAGGAATTGATCCGTCGGTCAATTCATTGACGCGCGAGGGAGGAACCATGTCGGACACCGCGACAAGCACGGCAGTTGTAGCCGCGCCGGCTGGAGTTGCATTCGAAGACGTGCTCGACTCTCGCGCGTTGGATCTCGTTGCGCGCGCGCATGAGCTGTTCGAGCCTCGACGCCGCGAGCTGCTCGCCGCGCGCGCCGACCGGCAGCGACGCTTCGACGCGGGTGAGCTGCCGGATTTCCTGCCGGAGACCGCGAGCGTGCGCGAGGGCGACTGGACCATCGCTCCCGTGCCCGCGGGCCTGCGCGATCGCCGCGTGGAGATCACCGGCCCGGTGGATCGCAAGATGGTGATCAACGCGCTCAACTCGGGAGCGCGCATGTTCATGGCGGACTTCGAGGACGCCAACTCGCCAACCTTCGCCAACTGCATCGACGGTCAACGCAACCTGAGCGACGCGATCCGAGGCACGATAAGCTTCACGAACGAGGCCGGCAAGGAGTACAAGCTGCGGCCCGCCGACGAGGTGGCAACGCTCCTCGTGCGCCCGCGCGGATGGCACCTCGACGAGCGGCATGTGACGGTCGACGGAGCACCGGTGAGCGGCGGCATCCTCGACGTCGTGCTGTACGTGACGCGCAACCACCACGCGCTTGCCGAGCGTGGTTGGGGACCTTGGTTGTATCTGCCCAAGCTCGAGTCGCATCTCGAGGCGCGACTATGGAACGACGTCTTCAGCTGGCTCGAGGACGAGCTCGATCTCGAACGAGGCACGATCCGAGCCACGGTGCTGATCGAAACGATTCTTGCGGCGTTCGAGATGGACGAGATCCTGTTCGAACTGCGCGATCATGCCGCGGGCCTCAACGCCGGTCGCTGGGACTACATCTTCAGCGTCATCAAGCGCCTGCGCGCGATCAATTCGGTCCCCGTGCTGCCCGACCGCCAGCAGGTGACGATGACGGTGCCGTTCATGCGCGCGTACGCGGAGCTGCTCGTGAAGACGTGCCATCGACGCGGCGCGCACGCGATGGGCGGCATGGCCGCGTTCATTCCCAGCCGTCGCGACGCGGACGTGAACGAGCGGGCGATCGCAGCGGTGCGCGCCGACAAGCAGCGCGAAGCGACTGCCGGATTCGACGGCACGTGGGTCGCGCATCCCGATCTCGTGCCGATCGCGCTCGAGCAGTTCGACGCGGTGCTCGGCGACGCGCCCAACCAGGTCGAGCGCCAGCGCGACGACGTGCGGGTCGCGGCCACGCAGCTCGTCGACACGCGTGTCGAGGGTGGCGCGATCACGATCGAGGGCCTGCGCACGAACGTGCGCGTGGGCGTGTACTACCTCGCCGCATGGCTCGCCGGCAGCGGAGCAGTGGCGATCGACAACTTGATGGAGGACGCCGCCACCGCCGAGATCAGTCGCTCGCAGCTGTGGCAGTGGGTGCAGCGCGCGGCCACGCTCGCGGATGGTCGCGTGGTGAACGTCGAGCTCGTGCGCGAGGAACTCGACGCGGCGCTCGCCACACTGCGCGACGAACTCGACGGCACGCCGGCCGCGGCACATCTCGACGCGGCCGCCGGGATCTTCGAACGGGTCGCGCTCGAATCGCCGTTCATCGAGTTCCTCACCTTGCCGGCGTACGACCTGATCGACTGACCACCCGCCCGTCTTTCCATCGACCATCACCACCCACCAGCACAGGAGCACCACCATGAGCGCCAACCCGAACACCTGGTCCGACACGCACGGTCGACGCACGCGAGCGGACTTCGATCGCGACGTGGAGGCGCTCGAGCGCGAGTGGGCGACGAATCCTCGGTGGAAGGGCGTCGAGCGCACGTACAGCGCCGCTGACGTCGTGGCGCTTCGCGGTTCGCTGCCGCAGCGCTACACGCTTGCCGAGTGCGGCGCGGAGAAGCTGTGGAGCTTGATGAACGGCGGCGTGGACTACGTGAACGCGCTCGGCGCGCTCACCGGCGGCCAGGCCGTGCAGATGGTGAAGGCCGGCCTCAAGGCGATCTACGTGTCCGGCTGGCAGGTCGCCGCCGACGCGAACCTCGCGAGCGACGTGTATCCGGACCAGTCGATCTACCCGGCGAACTCCGTGCCCGCGCACGTTTGTCGACTCAACAACGCGCTTACGCGCGCTGACCAGATCGAGTGGAGCGAGGGCCTGGATTCGGGGATCGATTGGCACGTGCCGATCGTCGCCGACGCGGAAGCGGGCTTTGGCGGCGTGCTCAACGCCTACGAGTTGATGAAGGGCATGATCGAGGCGGGCGCGGCCGGCGTGCACTTCGAAGACCAGCTCGCGAGCGAGAAGAAGTGCGGGCACATGGGCGGCAAGGTGCTGGTGCCGAGCCAGCAGTTCGTGAACACGCTCAACAGCGCGCGGCTCGCCGCCGACGTGCTCGGCGTGCCCGCGATCATCGTGGCGCGCACCGACGCGCTCGGCGCGAACCTGCTCACCAGCGATGTGGACGATCGCGACAAGCCGTTCACTACGGGCGAGCGCACCGCGGAAGGGTTCTTCCGGGTGAACGAGTCGATCGAGCAGGCGATCTCGCGTGGCTTGGCGTACGCGCCCTACGCGGACGTGGTGTGGTGCGAGACCAGCACGCCCGACATGGACGAGGCCAAGCAGTTCGCCGAGGCGATCCACGCGAAGTTCCCGGGCAAGCTGCTCGCCTACAACTGCTCGCCGAGCTTCAACTGGAAGCGGCATCTCGACGACGATCAGATCGCTCGATTCCAGCGCGAGCTCGGCGTGATGGGCTACAAGTTCCAGTTCATCACGCTCGCCGGCTTCCACTCGCTCAACGCTGGCATGTTCGAGCTGGCGCGCGGCTACGCGGAGACGGGCATGACCGCGTACGTGGAACTGCAGGAGCGCGAGTTCGAGATGGAGGATCAGGGCTACACCGCCACGCGTCACCAGCGCGAGGTCGGCGCCGGCTTCTTCGATCGGATCTCCACGGCCGTCACGGCGGGCACCTCGTCCACGCTGGCGCTCAAGGGATCCACGGAGGAGCAGCAGTTCGAGGCCGCTCCGCGCGAGCACGCGTGATCGCGCGCGCTCGAGCGTGAACCCGCCGCTCGCGAGCGGCGAACCATGATCAGCACGGCCCCGCATGCCACTCCCCGGCATGCGGGGCCGTTGCGTCTTCGAACGGCCCCAAGAACTCGTCGCCACTTTGGCAGACCTGTTGTTACCAAGTGGTCACGAGTTTCTTGGACATGCGAACTCGTCGCCGATTTGGCAGACCTGTTTGTGCAAAGTGGCGACGAGTTCTTGGGGCCCGTCACGCCGACCAGGGGCGGGACGATTCTTGAACGAATGCACAGGCAGGCCGTGTCACGCGCGGGGTCGAACTGGCATTCCCTCTTCGGAAGGCATCGCGCCGAGTTCGGCGCACGACATCGGAGGCTTCGAGATGGACCATCGAGCACGACGACGACGCATGGCGCTGGTCGGGATCACCGCGACCGCGGCGATGCTGCTGTGCGCGGGCAGCGCGAGCGCGGCGAGCGGCGATCGCGATCGAGACGGAATGCGTGACCGTTGGGAACGAGCGCACGGGCTGAAGGTGGGCGTGCGCGACCAGAAGCGCGACGCCGACAAGGACGGGCTGTGGGCACTCACCGAATTCGAAGCGGGAACCGATCCGCGGCGTGGCGACAGCGATGGCGACAAGACCAAGGACGGTTTGGAAGATCCGGACGGCGACGGTCTGCGCACGGCGGCCGAACAGCTGCTCGGGCTGGATCCGGACCTCGCCGACACGGACGACGACGGCGTGGACGACGGCGCGGAGGACACCGACGGCGACGGGCTTCCGAACGCATGGGAGCGCAACACGCGAACGAGCGCCGCGAAATCGGACACTGATGGCGACGGCACGGACGACGGCGCGGAGGATCTGGATCGCGACGGCGTGACCAACGCGGACGAGTTCTCGTACGGAATGAATCCTCGATCGAAGGACAGCGATCGCGACGGCACGGATGACGACGACGAGCTCGTGGGCACGGTCGTGTCGTTCGCGGATGGCACGCTGGTGGTGACGCTTCGCGATGGCACGACGGCGACGTGGGCGATCGGCGAAGACGCCATCGTCGACGCGAATCCGCCGGCCGACGACGAGAGCGACGACGAGGACGCCAGCGACGACGAAGGCGACGACTACGGCGACTTCGACGACGAACTCGCCGATTGGGATCCCACGAGCGCGCTCGTGGCGGGCGCGAAAGTGGTGGACATCGAGATCGACGCCACGACCGACGAAGTGCTCGAACTTCGCGTGCTCGACGCGAGCGGCGTCGCAAGCCGAGCGGAACGTCCGCGCCCGCGACCTCGTCCACACAATGGCCCTGGTGGATGCCGAGACTGTGAGAACTCGGGTCAGAGGCCTGACCGTGGCGCTGGCGGGGACGATCATCCCGAGTGACCATGGCGATCCAGTTCGCATCGATCCCCCAGCTCGCCGCGACGCCGTCCCGCGTGGACGGCGTCGCGCGAGTCGAACTCGCCGCCCGGCACCATCCGGTCGAGGAGCGGGCGACGATTCGTGCGGTGGATGCCGCACGCGCCGGTGACGCCGAGGCCTTCGGTGCGCTCTACGATCGGTATCACCGCGCGGTGCACCGGTACGCGCTCAGCCGACTCGGTTGGCGAGCGAGCGACGCGGACGACGTGACGGCGGACACGTTCATCGACGCGTGGCGCGCGATCCCGCGGTGGCAGTGGACCGGCGCGCCGTTCGCGGGATGGTTGCTCGCGATCTGCAATCGCCGCTTGTTGCAGCACGCGCGTGCCGCGAGCCGCCGCCCGCGCGTGGTGGTGGATCGTGCTGATCACGACGTGTCGGTCGATCACAGCGACTCGTGCGCGGCGGTGTGCGATCGCATCGATCTCGCCGCGGCGCTCGCCACGCTGCCGAGCATGCAACGGCACGTGCTCGAGCTGCGATTCTTCGCCGACCTCACCACGGCTGAGATCGCAGGCGCGCTTGACCGCAGCGAGGACGCGATCAGACAAATCCAACTTCGCGCGCTGACGTCGCTTCGCGATCGCGAAGTTGCAGTGGAGGATTGTCGATGAGCGCCGCCGCCCGCATGCTCGCCGACGCGCTTGATCGGCCGATTGTCGCGAAGCGAGGTTCGAGCGAACGGCCACAACCGTTGCTGTCGCGCGAGCTCGTCGAACTCGCGGCGTTGGGCGAGCGGCTGCGCAGCATCGGTGGAGCCGTGGACGCGGCGCCGACGCCGCTTCCCGGCACGCGCGAGACCGTCCTCGATGCCCTTGCAGTCGGTCGACCCAAGCAGGAACGCGTGGAATGGTGGCGCCCTCGATCGTGGCGTCACGCCCGCGTGCTGCTCGTTGCCGCACTGCTGCTGATGCTGCTCATTCCATCCGCGCTCGCCGCGACCGACAGCAGCGCAGGGCGGTTCGTGCGTGCAGCAGCCGATCATGTCGGCGTGCTGCCGGGCTGGTTGCGAGATCGGCGCGAACAGGATCTGCGGCACGCGCGGATCGCGCACGGTCAATCCGTCAACCGCGCCCCCGATTCGAAGGGAGCCGTCCACGCTGCCGCAGGCGCGGGCCGCGCGCACTCGTCGCGGGCGATCGTCGACACGCACAGCCGCAGCGCGAAACGCCCGTCGATCGTGAACGTGAACGCGCGCTGCACGCACGACATTCGCGCAGCACCCGCGCAATCACCTGAAGAGTCGTGGGGCGACGCGGACGAGTCGTGGGACGACGGCGCGCCACCAGTGGACGATCCGGGCGCGTCGTCGTCGTCGCCGCCGCCGTCCGGCGACGACGGAATCGCCGCGCCCGATGCTCCGCCCGCAAACGCCGGGTCGAACGAGCCGCCACCAGGTGGCTCACAGGGTTCGCCGCCGGCTGGTGGGGGCGAGGCAGGTGGCCCGCCCCCGTCAGCCTGACGTTGTGCGTGGCCGCGTGCGGCGAACGGCGTGGCCGCGAGCGTGCCGATCGTGGCCGCGTGCGGGGGCGTTGGCGTCGTTCGGGTGTACGATCTGCCCATGCCTTCCCGCCATCGTCACACGATCCGCACCTGTCGCATAGGCACGGTCGACTACGCCGAGACGGCCACGCTGCAGCGATCGCTGCGCGCCGCTCGCGAAGCGGGCGCGATCGAGGACGTGCTGCTCGTGCTCGAGCACGAGCCCGTGATCACGTGTGGCCCGCGAACGCAGGCGCACGAAGTCGCGTACGCCCGATCGACTGACATTCCGGTGGTCGCGGTGGAGCGCGGCGGCGGCGCCACCTACCACGGCCCGCGACAGGTCGTGATGTACCCGATCTTCGACCTCGCGATCGCCGACGACGACGTGAAGGAGCTCGTCTGGCGGCTCGAGGAAGCGATGATCGTGGCGCTCGAAGCGCATGGCGTGACGAGCGAGCGGCGCAACGGCTACCCGGGCGTGTGGGTGGACGCCGACCTGCCGAGCGCGCGCAAGATCGCGTCGCTCGGCCTGCGGCTCACGCGCGGCGTTACCTTCCATGGCCTCGCCGTGAACGTCGCATGCGATCTCACCCCGTTCACATGGTTCACGCCATGCGGCATTCCGGACGCGGTGATGACGAGCGTCGCTCGTGAGCTCGGCATGGAAGACGCGTCGCCCGAGCTGCTCGACGTGCTCGTGCGCAGCGTCTCCGAACGCATCGAGCGCGAGCTGCTCTCGCAGTTCGACTCCGACGCGCAGAACGTTGGCGTGGACGACCTGCGCCTCGTCGCGATGCGCCACCATGTCGACGACCCCGACTTGGCGCTGCCGGGCGAGCCGCGCCATCGCGGCGCGACACGCATCGACCTGCACGCCGTTGGAGCGCCCACGGCATGACGGACGCGACTGACATCGAGACCGAGCGCGAGCCGCGCGCCGAAGGCGCACGCGGCGTGGGCATCCTCGAGCGCATGGAGTTCGATCCGGTCACGCAGCAGCCGCGCCCGAAGGCTCGTCCGCGCACGCTCGTGACCGAGCTCGCAGCCGACCCCGGCGATCACGGTGGGCGTCTCACCCGCGAGCAGAAGCAAGCGATCAGCGAGGCGTCGCTGCGCGAACCCAAGCCCCCGTGGTTGAAGATCAAGCTCCCCGGCGGCGGTCGCTACTCGGAAACCGCGCAGGTCGTGCGCGAGAACAACCTGCACACGATCTGCGAGGAAGGACACTGCCCGAACTTGGGCGAGTGCTGGGGGCGCGGCACCGCCACCTTCCAGATCCTCGGCGACACCTGCACGCGTGCGTGTCGATACTGCAACGTGGCTACTGGGATTCCCGGAACCGAACCCGACCCGCTCGAGCCTGGCAAGCTCGCGAACGCGGTGGCGAAGATGGGCATAACGCACGCAGTGGTCACAAGCGTCGATCGCGACGAGCTCGCCGATCGCGGCGCGACACAGTTCGCGAAGACGATCACCGCGATCCGCCGACGCAGCCCCGGCACGAGCATCGAGGTGCTCGTGCCCGACTTCATGGGGTTCGAGGAAGAAGGCATGCGCATCGTCATGGAGGCGCGCCCCGACGTGTACGCACACAACACCGAGACGGTGAAGCGCCTGTATCGCCGCATCCGCCCGAAGGGCGACTACCAGCGCGCGATGTGGGTGCTGCAGCGCGCCAAGACGATGTCGCGCGAGCTGGATCCCGACGGCACGCCCGTGCTCACCAAGACCGGCCTGATCGCCGGCATGGGCGAGACCATTGTCGAGCTCAAGGAGACGATGGACGACCTGCGCGAGCATGGCGTGGACGTCGTCACGATCGGCCAGTACCTGCGCCCGTCGAAGCGGCACCTGCCGGTGGATCGCTACGTCACGCCGGAGGAGTTCGACGATCTCGCCTCGTACGGCATGTCGATCGGTTTCGGCAGCGTGTTCGCCGGGCCGCTCGTACGCTCGTCCTACAAGGCCGAGGAACAGCGCCGCGCCGCGGTGGATCCCACGCTCGGCAAGATGCTCAGCGAGCCGCCGCGAGTGGACGCGGACGACGTGGCCAGCATCGGCATCGTGCCCGATTGGAAGCGCTGACGGCGATCACCACGTGCCGGTCGGGCAGCGAGGTGTTCCGGTTGGCGTGC
>JBDHZF010000094.1:0-9548 GCA_039811765.1 Thermoleophilia bacterium
GTGAAGTCGCTGCGTGCCAACACCCGTTCGTTCCCCCGCTACCCTTCGGCGAAAGGGCGCACCCCCCTGATGCGCACTCACCGGCCTATCGCTGCAACGCAGCCGAACGTTGCAGATTCCGCGGCTGGATCAAGACTTCGCTATAGTGCGACGGTCAGGTTGCGGGCCACAGGGGCGCGCAGCATTCCTACGAGACCGGCGCCGCCCCGCGGGATGGTGCCGATCGATCCGTCCGGATCGGTCGGTCCCGCGAGCATCAGGCAGCGACCGGAACACATCACACAACGAACCATCAGGAGATACACGCGTGAGCGCACCAGTCAGCATGCGAGAGCTGCTCGAGGCCGGCATCCACTTCGGCCATCAGACCCGTCGTTGGAACCCGAAGATGCGCCGCTACATCTGGGGCGAGCGCGCCGGCATCTACATCGTCGACCTCGTCCAGACCCAGACGCTGCTCGAGGAGGCCTGTAACTTCGTGGGCGGTCTCGCGGCGAAGGGCAAGTCCGTCATGTTCGTCGGCACCAAGAAGCAGGCGCAGGACGCGATCGAGGAGTACGCGCAAGCCGTGGGCATGCCGTACGTGAACCACCGCTGGCTCGGCGGGTTGCTCACGAACTGGAAGACGATCAGCGATCGTCTCAAGCACATGCAGGAGCTGCGCCGCCAGCGCGAGCAGGGTCAGCTCGACCTGCTCGGCAAGAAGGAGCGCCAGACGCGCCTGCTGCAGCTCGCCAAGCTCGAGCAGAGCCTCGGCGGCATGGCTGGCATGGAGCGACTGCCGGACGCGATGGTCGTGATCGACCTCAACAACGAGGCGCTCGCGGTGAAGGAAGCCAACCGCCTGAAGATCCCGATCATCGGCTTGGTGGACACGAACTGCGACCCGGACCTCGCCCAGTACGTGGTGCCCGGCAACGACGACGCGATCCGCTCGTGCTCGCTGTTCCTGCGTGCGATCAGCGACTCGATCAGCACCGCTAAGCAGATGGTGACGCCCGAGCAGTTCGCCGCCGAGCAAGAGGCGAAGGTCGCCGAGGCCGAAGCCGTCGGCGCTGGTGCCTGATCCGCACCTCGTCCCCACACACATTCGCACGACACACCAAGGAACGATGACGATGACTGCAACGATTACCGCTGCCCAAGTGAAAGAGCTGCGCGAAGCCACGCAGGCCGGCATGATGGACGCGAAGAAGGCGTTGGTCGAGACCGGCGGCGACTTCGACGCGGCCGTGAAGCTGCTGCGCGAGAAGGGCATCGCGAAGGCCGGCAAGCTCGGCGATCGCGAAACCACCGAGGGCCGCGTGGCGCTCGCCAAGGCGATCGACGAGACCGACGAGGCCGCGGCGCTCGTGCTCGTGGGCTGCAACACCGACTTCGTCGCCAAGAACGAGGACTTCGGCACGTTCGTGCAACAGGTTGCAGAGCACGCACTTCGACACGGTTCGACGGACGCCGCGCACCTGCTCACGCAGGAGTGGGCCGATGGCGGCACGGTGGAGGAAGCTCGCATGGAAGCGTCCAGCTCCACCGGCGAGAACGTGGAGATCGCCAAGGTCGCGCGCTTCGACGCCACCGGCTCGGGCGTGCTCGGCACGTACCTGCACGGCACCGGCATCGGCGTGCTCGTGGACGTGGAAGGCCCCGCCACCGACGAGGTGATGACGTTCGCGAACGACGTCGCGATGCACGTGGCGGCGGCGAGCCCGCGTTACCTGACGCGCGACGAGGTGCCCCAGGCGGACGTGGACGCCGAGCGCGAGATCTTCGTCAAGCAGATGGAAGACGACAACAAGCCGGACGAGATCAAGGCGAAGATCGCCGAGGGCAAGCTCAACAAGTGGTACTCGGAGATCGTGCTGCCGGAGCAGAACTGGATCTTCGCCAAGGACCGCGTGGGCAAGGACCTCACGATCGGCCAGTACGCCGCGCAGACGGGCGCGAAGATTCGCGCGTTCGTGCGCTTCAGCGTCAAGGGCTGACGCGCTCGCGTCGCGCCCAAGCGATTCCCGAAGCCCCGGCGCCTCATGCAGGCGCCGGGGCTTCGTCGCTCCTGTAGGCTCGCGCACGTGAGCAAGACGACGAATTCCCAAGCGCCGCGGCGCGTGCTGCTCAAACTGAGCGGCGAAGCGCTGATGGGCACCCAAAATGCCGGCGTCGACATGGCGCAGGTGCGCCGCGTGGCCGAGCAGGTTGCTCATCTGCGCGGCGCTGGCATCCAAGTGGCCGTGGTGGTGGGCGGCGGCAACTTCCTGCGCGGCGCCACCCAAGCAGAACTCGGGATGGACCGTGCCACGGGCGACTACATGGGCATGCTCGCCACGATCCTCAACGCCCTGCCGCTCCAGGACGGGCTCGAGCAGGCCGGCGTGCCCACTCGCGTGATGAGCGCGCTGCCGGTGCACGAGGTGGCCGAGCCGTACATCCGCGCGAAGGCGCTGCATCATCTCGGCAAGGACCGCGTGGTGGTGTTCGCCGGCGGCACTGGCAACCCGTTCTTCACCACGGATACCGCCGCGGCGTTGCGCACCCTCGAGATCGGCGCCGACGCGCTGCTCGTCGGCAAGAACCGCGTGCGTGGCATCTACGACTCCGACCCGCGCACGAACCCGGACGCGCGCTTCCTCGAGGAAGTCTCGTTCCACGACGCGCTCGTGCACGGCCTCAAGGTGATGGACGCCGCTGCGTTCGCTCTGCTGGCCGAGCACGAGGTTCCCTTGCACGTGTTCGACATCGACGCATCCGACGCGATCGCGAAGATCGCACGCGGCGAGCGCGTTGGAACACTCGTCCACGCCGACGCGCCGCTGCTGGCGCTCCAGGAAGGTTGACCATGACTGCCACCGAGACCATCGAGTCCGCGCGCGAGCGGATGCAGAAGAGCGTCGACTCGACGCGCCACGACTTCACCTCGCTGCGCACCGGGCGAGCCAACCCTGCGTTGCTCGATCGCGTCACGGTCATGTACTACGGCTCGCCGACGCCGCTCAAGTCGCTCGCCTCGATCGGGGCGCCCGAGCCGCGCTTGCTCACCGTCACCCCGTTCGACAAGGGCGCGATGAAGGATATCGAGAAGGGCATCGCGGACGCCGACCTCGGCTTCAACCCGTCCAACGACGGCATCACGATCCGCCTGCCCGTTCCCGAGCTCACCGAAGATCGACGCAAGGACATGGTCAAGCTCGCGCGCAAGATGGCGGAGGACGGACGCATCGCGATTCGCAACATCCGCCGCGACGCCATCGCGTCGATCAAGAATGGCGACGAGACGGAGGACGAGGTGCGACGCGCCGAGACCGACGTCCAGAAGGTCACCGACGAGTTCATCGCGGCGATCGACAACGCCCTCAAGGGCAAGGAAGCGGAGATCATGGAGGTCTGATGACCCCGGCTGGATCGCTTCCGATCGGCACGCGAGTCGCCATCATCATGGACGGGAACGGCCGCTGGGCCGACCGTCACGGCGTGAGCGTGACCGAGGGGCACCGCGCAGGCGCGGACGCACTACACCGCACCACCGAAGCCGCGCTCGAACTCGGCGTGAACGAACTCACGGTATATGGCTTCTCCACGGAGAATTTCGCTCGTGATCCCGAAGAGGTCGCGGGCATCATGCAGCTGTTCGTGGAGCAGGTCGAACGCGAGGCGCCGATCATGGTGGAGCGGCGTTCGCGGATGTGTTTCATGGGCCGGCGCGACCTGCTCGGCGCGGAGATCTGCGAGCGCATGGAGTGGGCCGAGCAGCTCACCGCGCGCGAGGATCCGGCGATGACGCTGTGCATCGCGTTCGCCTACGGCGGTCGCGCCGAGATCGTGGACGCCGCACGCGCGATCGCCGCGTCCGACGGCGCCGACGCCATCTCCGAGGAGTCGATTCGGGCGCACTTGTATCGCCCCGAGCTTGGCGATCCGGATCTGATCATCCGCACCGCTGGCGAGCAGCGAACGTCGAATTTCCTGCTGTGGCAGTCCGCCTACAGCGAACTCGTCTTCACCGACGAGCTGTGGCCCGATTTTGGCGAGGACGACCTTCGCGCTGCGCTCGGGCAGTACGCGATGCGCGAGCGACGATTCGGAGGTCGCACGTGAAAAGCCGAATCATCGTCGCGGCGATCGGGATTCCGCTGCTGTACTTGATCACGCTCAGCGAGTTCGCGAACAGCTTGGCGTTCACGCTGCTCGTGTCCGCCGCGTTTGCGATCGCGGCGCTCGAGCTGTGTCAGATGCTGCGCCCGCTCGGACCGTTCGTCCCCGCGGCGTTCGTGCCGGTGGCGCTCGCGCCGCTGCTGGCGTGGCAACTGGGGGAGGTCGGCATCTTCCTCGCGATGCTCGCGTCGATTCCGCTCCTCATGGCGTTTCAAGGCGTGTCGGTCGAACGCGAATCGCCGCTCGCTTCGATCGTCGCCACGTTGATGCCGCTCATGTACCTCGCACCGGCCGCCGGGCTGGCGGTCGTGCTCCGGCAAGGCGAATCCAAGTACGGGCTCGTGTTCTTGCTGATCGCGTCGGTGTTCGTGAACGACACCGGCGCGTACCTCGTGGGTCGCGCGATTGGTCGTCACAAGCTGTCGCCGCGCATCAGCCCCAACAAGAGCATTGAGGGATTCGTCGGTGGCGTCACGCTCGGCACGCTCACCATGTGGTACGGGCATTACCTGATCAAGGTGGACGGGCACTACGTGATGACCGGCGCTCAGGCGTTCTTCATCGGCTTGGCCGTGGCGCTGGTGGTGCCGACTGGCGACCTGTTCGAGTCGCTGCTCAAGCGCAGCGCCGGCATCAAGGACTCCGGTCGCTTGCTCGGCGAGCACGGTGGCATGCTCGACCGCATCGACGCGCTCGTGCTCGCGATCCCGGCGATGTACATCGGCTGCTTTTTCGTCGGGGCGCTCTGACATGCGTCGCGTGCTCGTCCTCGGCTCGACCGGATCGATCGGCGTGCAGGCGCTCGAGGTGCTCGCCGACGCACGCGGCGCGGACGATCCGATGCGCGTGGTCGGACTGGCCGCGGGCAGTCGGTGGCAAGACGTGCTCGTGCAGGCCAGCAGCTTCGACGTCGGCGCGATCTATCTCGCCGACGCGGGAGCGAGCGCGAGCGCGCGAGACGCCATCGATGGCGCCGCTGGGTCGATCCACGTCGCCGGCGACGTCACCGAACTGATCGACCGCTGCGAACCCGATCTCGTCCTCAATGCGGTCGTGGGCTTCGACGGGCTCGAAGCAACGCTCGCGTGCCTGGATCGCGGCATCGACGTGGCGCTCGCCAACAAGGAGAGCCTCGTCGCCGCGGGCGCGTTGTGCATCGACACCGCCGCGAGAACCGACGCCGCGATCATTCCCGTCGACAGCGAACACAGCGCGTTGCAGCAATGTCTCGCTGATTCGCTTCCCGAGGAAGTCGAGTCGCTCGTGCTCACGGCAAGCGGTGGTCCGTTCCGCGGTCGGACTCGCGCCGAACTCGACGGCGTGACCGTGGAGCAGGCGCTCGCACATCCCACGTGGGCGATGGGCGGCAAGATCACGATCGACTCTGCAACCTTGATGAACAAGGGACTCGAGCTGATCGAGGCGATGGTGCTCTTCGACCTGCCCGAAGATCGCATCGAGACGGTCGTGCATCGCCACAGCATCGTCCACGCGCTCGTTCGTCACTACGACGGCTCACTGCTCGCGCATCTTGGCTGGCCGGACATGCGCGTGCCGATCAGCTGGGCATTGCACTATCCTGCGCGACCCGGCGTGGCCGACGTGCGCCGACTCGACCTGCTCCACATGCCGCCGCTCGAGTTCGAGCCGGCCGATCTCGAGACGTTCCGCTGCCTCGCCTTGGCACGCGAGGCCGCTCGGATCGGCGGAGGAGCTCCCTGTGTGCTCAACGCCGCGAACGAGGTGGCGGTGGAGGCGTTCCTGACCGGCCATCTGCCGTTCTCGGGCATCGCCGACGTGGTCGAATCCGCTCTGGAAGCCGTCGACGCGCCAACCGATCCTGATTCGCTCGATACTGCCCGCGCGCTCGACGCCGCTGCGCGCGACGCCGCGCGAACCGCGCTCGCCGATCTGGCAAACTCCTGAGCATGCCGTACTTGTACGCAATCGTCGCGCTCGTCGCGCTCGTGGTGCTCCACGAACTGGGACACTTCCTCGCCGCGCGAGCCGTCGGCGTGCGCGCGACGAAGTTCTACGTGTTCTTTCCACCCGCGCTGTTGAAGAAGAAGATCGGCGACGTGGAGTACGGACTCGGCGCCATCCCCGCGGGCGGGTTCGTGAAGTTCCCCGGCATGTTCCGGCCGGAGACCGGGGAAGTCGCCGAGCGACTGCGCTACGAGCTCGAAGACGTGCACGATTCGTTGGATAGCGACACACGCCTGCGCGTCGACGCGGCACGGCGCGCGATCGCGCATGCGCATGACGCGGACGCGATGATCGAGCCGCTGCGGGAGCTGCGCGAGTCGCTCGACGGCGTCGATGCGGCGTCGGGCGCCATGGCGGCCATCGATTCGCTGCTCGACGACCTGCACCCGCGCTCGTACTGGCGCGCGCAACTATGGCGCCGAATGACCGTGATCTTCGCTGGCCCGTTCGTGAACCTCGTGATCGGATTCGTCGCGCTCGCCTGCTTCTACTGGCTGTTGCAGCCCACGTACGAGATCTCCGGGCCGCTGCGCGTGGACGCGGTGACGAAATCCAGCCCTGCGGCGCAAGCAGGCATCACCACGAACTCGAAGATCACTGGGTGGAACGGCGCGGTCGTGGGCGAGGACCCGTTCGACATCGTGCAGCGCATCGACGATGGACGCGGCAAACCCGCCACGATCAGCTGGACGGACGCGGACGGCGACGAGCACACCTCCACGATCACGCCGAAGCAGCTCGATCCGGACGACGACACGAAACTGCTCGGCTTGTCGCCCGACTTCGGCGACCGGCTCGACGTGACCGTGACGGGGCGCGAGCGCACCGACCTCGCCACCGGCGTGCGCGGCGCGAGCGAGGACGTTCGCAGCATCGTCACGTCCACCTTCACGAGGCTGCCGCGCGTGTTCGTCGACTCCGAGGCGCGCAAGGACGTCGGATCGGTCGTGGGCATCGTGCAGGTCGCGAGCGACGTCGACAAGGCGGGCACCTTCGTGCGCTACGTCGCGATCATCAGCCTCGTGCTCGCCGTGATGAACCTGCTGCCGCTGCTGCCGCTCGACGGCGGGCACTTGCTGTTCGGGCTGCTCGAAGCGGTGCGTCGCCGCCCGATGCCCCGCGCCGCGTTCGAGCGCTACTCGATGGTCGGCCTCGCGCTCGTGCTGATCCTGTTCTTCATCGGCCTCGACAACGACATCACCCGCGCGCGCGGGTGATCGGTCGATCGCTCGTTGCTCCTGCTGCAACGAATCGTCCCTCGCATTCGATGAACGGATAGCAGGCGTGCGCTCGGGGTGCGCACGGCGTCGATACGGGGGTACGTCACGATGAACGTCAACACGAAGATCGCGCTCGGCATCGCCGCTGCCGCAACGGGCGTTGGCGCGGTGATCGGAATTCCGATGATCGTCCAGGGGTTGCAGGAAGAGCACAAGCTCGTCCCGACCGACAAGCCGTCGCAGGACACCGGTTTCCACCTCCCCGAGGTCGGCATCGGCGTGCAGCCACTCGTGGACACGTACATGAAGATGTACGACCACGGCCAAGACGGCAGGGACGAGATCGACATCTCGTCCCATCAGGCGCCGGGAGCGGGAGACGAGCGCACCACCGGCGACCCGCTGGACAAGCACACGATGGTGGAGTTCTTCAAGAAGGCCGACACGGACGGTGACGAGCGCGTCACGCGCAAGGAGCTATACGCGGCAATCGCCGTGTACGACACGCAGGGCACGTTCGGTTTCAACCCGAACTCCAAGCCGCTCGGCGACGGCTACCTCGGTCCCGACGAACTGGCTCGCTTCCGCAACGAGGCGATTCGCGCCTACAGCGACACGCTGACCACGGTGGACGATCGCGGCGTGCCGATGATGATCACCAAGGAGGACGGCTCCCAGGTGAACAACTCGAAGTTCTTCGAGTCGTTGCCCGAGTACGGCCCACGCTATGCACGATGACCACTGACGCCTGCGCGAGCCGGTAGACTGCCGGCATGGCTTCCAAGCGTCAGGTCCAGGTCGGTCGCGTCACGGTCGGTGGCGGAGCTCCCGTCGCCGTCCAGTCGATGACCACCACGCAGACGAACGACCCGAAGGCGACCCTGGCGCAGATCCAAGAGCTGTTCGAGGCCGGCTGCGAGATCGTCCGCGTGGCGGTGCCGGGCCTGCCCGACGCGAACGCCCTGCCGGAGATCGTCAAGTTCTCGCCGCTGCCGGTGGTGGCGGACATCCACTTCAACGCCTCGCTCGCGCTCAAGGCGATCGAGGCGAACGTCGCATGCGTGCGCATCAACCCCGGCAACATCGGCGGCGACGACAAGGTCGTCAGCGTGGTCGAGGCCGCCAAAGCGAAGGACATCCCGATCCGCATCGGGATGAACATGGGCTCGCTGCCGCACCACCTGCGCTCGATGGCCGTGCCGGCTCCGGCCGAGGCGCTCGTCGAGGGCGCGCTCGAGGAGGTGCGCCTGCTCGAGCAGGTCGGCTACGACAACTACAAGATCAGCGTGAAAGCCAGCGACCCCGTCGTCATGGTGCAGGCCTACCGCATGCTCTCCGAGCGGGTTGATTGCCCGCTGCACCTGGGCGTCACCGAAGCGGGCACGCCGTGGGCCGGCTCGATCAAGAGCTCGGTCGGCATCGGCGCGCTGCTGCTCGACGGGATCGGGGACACGATCCGCGTCTCGCTGAGCGCGCCACCCGTGGAGGAGGTCAAGGTCGCCTGGGAGATCCTCAAGGCGACGGGCCTGCGCAAGAAGGGCTTCAACATGATCGCCTGCCCGTCGTGCGGGCGCGCCGACGTGGAGATCGTCGCGCTCGCAGGCGAGGTGGAGGAGCGCCTGCGGCGCGACTACGCGAACGAGGTCATGGAGATCGCGGTGATGGGCTGCGCGGTGAACGGCCCGGGCGAGGCCGGCAACGCCGACTTCGGCATCGCTGGTGGGCGCCACGTGGGCTTCCTGTACGCGCACGGCGCGGTGCTCAAGAAGGTGCCGCAGGCCGAGCTCGTCGACGAGTTGTTTCGCGAGATCGACAAGTGGATCGCCGCCGGCAAGCCCAGCGAGCGCGCCAAGGAGGCGTTCGGCAAGCTCGACGGCGTCGAGGGTCCCACGGTGACGATGGTGGGAGCTGCCGAATGACGCGCATCGACCGGCATCACGTCGCCTGGGGCACGCTCGGCCTCGTTGCGGTACCCGCGATGTGGTTCGCGTGGTCGCTGCCCGGCGCGATCGCGATGTTCGCCTGCATCGGCGCTGCGTTCGTGCTCTGGCACCGGCTCGGCTCGCGCGGCTCGTGGCTCGCGCTCGTCGTGGTCGGTTTCGGCATGGGCGGCGTGCTCGGCTGGCAAGCCGTCACCGGCAGCCGCTGCCCCGATGGCGATCGCAAGGTCTACCTGAAGTTCGACAAGCCGCCCGT
>JBDHZF010000095.1:0-9510 GCA_039811765.1 Thermoleophilia bacterium
GGCGGCCGCTACGGCGGCTCCCGCTGCTTCGCAGTCGACGCCGCCTCCGCAACGCCCGATCGCGGCAGTGCCCGTGCCCGGCGCCAGTCCTGCCGCGCCGGGCTCCGTGCCCGTGCCACCGCCGATGCAGGCTCCTGGAACGTCCGGCGGCAGACCCGACGGGGCGGTTGCCTGACGATGACCGGGTTTCGCGTGCTGCACGTGACGGACTATGCCTCGGCGTACGAGGGTGCGTTCGTGCGCCAGCTGCGCATGCTGGACGACGAGTTGCGCGGTCGCGGCGCCCGTGCAAGCGCGTTGTGCCTCACGTCCACGGCGGCCCAGCGTGAATGGGCGAGCGTCCTGCGCGACGACGGCTGGGATCTCAGAATCATCCCCGCCGGTTCGACTCGCGCGCAGCGCACCGTTGCGCGCGCGATCGCCGACGCGATCCTCGAACTGCGTCCCGACGTGGTGCACGTGCACTTCGGCACCTACGACCTGTCCACTCGACGCGCAGTGCGCGGCCTGCGTCGACTGCTCGGCCCCGCAATGCCAAAGCTCGTATGGCACTACCGAACCGCGCTCGAAACGCCCGTGAACAAACGCTCCGTCGTGCGCAGGATCAAGGACCGCGTGAAGTTTGCGCGAGCAGGACGAGACGTGGATCTCGTCGTTGGCGTGACACGCGCGCTGGCCGACGAAGCCGCAGCTCGCGGCGCGCCGGCCGATCGCTGCCGCGGGATCGTAGCCGGCTGCGACACCGACACGTTCCGGCGAGATTCCGGAACTCGCGCGCGCGTGCGCGAAGAGCTCGGTTTGGCCGACGACGACGTGATGGTCCTGCACATGGGCTGGAGCTGGCATCGCAAAGGCGGCGATCTGCTCGCGCAGGCGGCCACCTCGCTCGCCGTGCTCGAAGCGCCACGAATCGTGGCGTTCTCGATCGGCGCTCCCGACGACGCGCTGCTCGGCGCCGTGCGAGCGCTGCCGATCACCGATCGCGTGCACGAGTACCACCAAGCGAGCGACATCTTCGTGAGCGCGAGTCGCAGCGAGGGATTCGGCAACGGCCTCGTCGAGGCGATGGCGTGCGAGCGCGTGGCGATCGCCGCGCTTGCCGAAGGCCAGATCGAGACGTTTCGCGGTCTCGACGGCGTGCTCACCATGCCCGTTGGCGACGCGGACGCGCTGGCCGACGCGATCCGCATGCTCGTGCACGCGCGCCCGAGCTGGCCATCGCTCGGCGCTGCGAACCGCCGACACGTGATCGACCGCCACTCGATGCGCCGATGGGTTCGCGACATGGCGGACGCCTACGTGGAACTGCAGCCGACGCGCTTCGACGCCACCGCACGCTCCGACGATTCCACCCCTCGAACGGAGGTCGCGTGAGCGAACGCCCCGCACGGATCACCACGATGATCGATTCCCTGCTCGCGGGCGGCGCCGAGCGCGTCGCCGTCGAACTCGCCTGCGCGCTCGACCGCGAGCGATTCGAACCGCACGTGCTCGTCACGCGTGGCGATGGCCCGCTTCGCGACCTGCTCGACCGGGCCGACGTGCCATGCACGATCCTCGATCGCAGCGGCGTCGTCGAACTCGGATCATGGCGCACGGCGCATCGCCATCTCGTCGATCGCGCGGATCTGCTGCACGCCCACAAGTTCGGTTCGAACGCGTGGGGCGCGTTGCTGTCGCGCACCGCGCGCGTGCCGCTCGTGGTGCACGAACACAACTTCAGCGAGCAGGCTTCGCGAATGCGCCAGATCATCGATCGCCGTTGGATCGCCACGCGCGCGAGTCGCGTGCTCTGCGTGAGCGAAAGCGTGGCCGACATCGAACGCGGTTGCGGCGTTCCCGACGCGCTGATCGACGTGGTGCCCAACGGCGTGTCGCTCGACTGCGCATGGCCCGCCGGAGCAGCCCGCGCCGAGCTTGGCTTGACTGGCGGCTCGACAATGATCGGCATCGTTGGACGCCTCCGGCCGGAGAAAGCCCACGAGGTGCTGCTCGAAGCGGTTGCCATGCTCGCGCGCAGCGGCAGCGACGTTCGCCTGTGCGTGGTGGGCGACGGCCCGCGCCTCGCCGAGCTGCAGCTGCTCGCCGCGCGACTGGGCATCGAAGGACGAGTGACATGGGCGGGCGAGCGTCGCGACGCGGCCACGCTCGCCGCGGCGTTCGACATCGGCGTGGTGTGCTCGCACTGGGAAGGCCTGCCGCTGGCGGCGCTGGAGTCGATGGCCGCCGGCGTGCCGCTGGTCGCCACTGCAGTGGGGGGATTGCCGACGTTGCTCGACCAGGACGCTGGCGTGCTCGTGCCGCCGGCTGACCCCGACGCGCTCGCCGCCGCGCTGCGGCCGCTCGTCCAGGACGCCGCTCGACGCGCGCGCATCGGCGCCGCAGGACGCGATCGCGTGCGCGAGCAGTACTCGTTCCGCGCGATGGTCGATCGCGTGCAACACACCTATGACGACGTGCTCGACGCACGCCGAAGCGCCACGCGCGCGCGATCGACGCGACGCGACGCGACGCGAGACGCCAGGCAGGAGGCCGCATGATCGATTCGCACCACAACGACGACCCGCGCCACCAGCCGCTCGCGTTCTTCGCGCCGGGCGTGGTCGCGTCCGGGTACCACATCGATCTTCGTGGCGTGGCCGGCTCGTACGGCACGCCCGACGAGGCCGAGGCGTGGGTGGACCTGCTCGTTTCGCGCCGCCAGCACGTGCTGCCCGTGAGCCTGCTGCAGATCGGACTCGGCGCGTGGCAGCGCAGTCTCGACGACGACGATCCCGAGCGCGGCGGCTGGTCGCGCGTCGCGCGTCAGGTCGCAGATTGGGCGATCGTCGACATGGACGGACACGGCCTCTTCGCGCATCTGCAGCCGATGCCGCACACCTACAAGATCGATCCGCCGTGGCACTCGGCGATGGCACAGGGTCTCGCCGCGAGCTTGCTCGTGCGAACCGGCGACGATCGCGACGCGCTGCGCGCGGCACGAAGCCTTCTCGATCGCTCGTACGGACTGATCAGCGACACGATCGACGGACCGATCCTCGAGGAGTACCCTGCCGAGCCTCGTCCACATGTTCTGAACGGCTGGATGTGGGCGCTGCTCGGCTTGCACGACATCGTCCACTCCACCGAGTTGACAGATGACGACGCGACTCGCCTGAGCGCGCGAGACGGATGGGAAGCCGGCGTGGCTTCGCTGGTGGCGCAAGCGCCTGCGTATGAAACGGGCCGCGGCTGGTCGACCTACGATCGATATCCGCATTCGATCGCCAATGTGGCGAGTCCCTTCTACCATCAGCTGCACGTGACGATGGTTCGAGCCATTGCTCGCGTCGCGCCCGAGCCCGATCAGGCGGTCAGCCTCGACGCGCTCGCGGATCGGTGGGAACACGCGTTGTCCAATCCGATCGTTCGCACGACGGCGGTGGCGCGCAAAGTCGGCTTCCGACTGCTGGTGCCGCGCCGACGAAGGGTTGCCTGACGTGCGGATCGCGTACCTCGCATGGCACGGATCCGTGCACACGCGTCGTTGGGCGGGCTGGTTCGCCGAGCGAGGCCACGAGGTGCACGTGGTGACCTGCGGCGACGGCGACGCTCGCGACGTGGATGGCGACGGCGCCTCGCTGCCGCTTCGCTACCACGTGCACGACCTCGGCGCGCCCCGCGGCGGACGCCTCGGCTACTTCCTGAAGCTGCGAGCCGCGCGTCGCGCGATCCGCAGGATCCAGCCCGACGTGCTGCACGCGCATTGGCTGACGAGCTATGGCCTGCTCGCACTGGCATGCGACCGACGCGACCTGCCGTTGGTGGTTACGGCCCATGGCGACGACGTGCTGATCGCACCGCGCAATCCGCTGCTGCGACGCATCGTGCGTCGCGTGCTGCGCAGCGCGAACCTGATCACCGTTCCCGGCGACGCAATGCGCGTCGCCGCGCTCGAACTGCTTGCTCCGCAGGATCCTCCGGCCGGGGGCATCGCCGTGTTCCAGTACGGCGTCGAGTGCGCCCGCTTGGCGGCGGCCGGTCGCGCCGCTCGCGCAGCGGCTCCCCCGCGGCACGGCAGGGTTCGGCTCGTCAGCGCTCGCGCCATGCTCGACCTGTACCGCATCGACGCCCTGCTCGACGCGGTGGCGTTGCTGGCGAGCGACGGCGACGACGTGCACCTCGACTTGCTCGGCGATGGTCCGGAACGCGCGGCGCTGGAGGCACGCGCGCGGCGGCTGGGCATCGACGATCGTTGCACCTTCCATGGCGCGGTCACGCCCGGTCAGTTGGAGCGCGTCGTCGGCGCGAGCGACGTCTACGTGAGCGTGAGCGAGAGCGACGGCGTGTCGCTTGCGCTGCTCGAGGCGCTCGCGCTCGGAGCCGTCCCCGTACTGAGCGACATCCCGGCGAATCGCCCGTGGGTGAACGACGGCGCAACAGGAATCCTCGTCGACATCGACCCCGCGGACATCGCCGACGGGATCCGTCAAGCGCTGCGCCTCGATCGCGATCGCGTGGCCGCCGACAACCTCTCCGTCGTCGCCGAGCGCGCCGATCGCGACACGAATCTCGGTGCATGCGAGCTGCTCGTGGACTCCCTCGTCGGGGTGACGTGGGACAACACCCCCGTCGGCCACGACGAATCCGGTTCCGCCGCCGCGTAGGATTCGTCGCGATGCAGACGTTCCTGCCGCACTCCGACTTCGCCGAGTCCGCGCGCTCGCTCGATCGCCAGCGCCTTGGCAAGCAGCGAGTGGAGACGATGCAGATCTTGCGCACGTTGCGCGGCGAACGCGACGGGTGGCGCGGCCACGAGAACGCGCTCGTCGCGTACGGCTTGGCGATCTGCAGCGAATGGACGGCGCGCGGATACCGCGACACGTGCGCCGAAAAGATCGCGGCGCTCGCCGACGAAGACGGCTCCAACGAGCTGCCGCCGTGGCTCGGCGACGATGCCTTCCACCAATCCCATCGCTCGAAGCTCGTGCGCAAGGATCCAGCGCACTATCGCCCGCAATTTCCCGACGTTCCGGACGATCTCGACGACGTGTGGCCGCTCCCGTCCGCGTGACGCTCAAGCACCGCGCTCGGACCGCCGATGCGACCGCATATGTGTGGCATCGCCGGAATCTTCGATAGAAACGGCGAGCATGACGCGAGCGCGGTCTCGCGAATGCTCGACGTCCAGGCCCATCGCGGCCCGGACGGCAGCGGCGTGTGGGTGGATCCGGGCATCGTGCTCGGGCATCGACGCCTCGCGTTCCTGGATCTGTCGCCCGAGGGCGCGCAGCCGATGCAGTACGCGGAAGACCGCTACGTCGTGACCTACAACGGCGAGATCTACAACTTCGTCGAACTGCGCGCGACGCTCGAGCGACTCGGCCACGAATTCCGATCGTCGAGCGACACCGAGGTGCTGCTCGCCGCGTACGCCGAGTGGGGACCGGACTGTCTGGCTCGCCTCAACGGCATGTTCGCGTTCGCGATCTGGGATCGCCGCGAGCGCACGCTGTTCGCCGCACGCGACCGTCTCGGCGTGAAGCCGTTCGTGTACGCATGGGACGGCAGACGATTCGCGTTCGCGAGCGAGACGAAGGCGCTGCACGCCGCAGGGCTTGTCGACGGCGGCATGGACCCGGACGCGGTGTACGAGTACCTCGCGCGCGGCTACACCAGCGAGGGACGATCGTTCCACGCCGGCGTGCGCGAGCTCGAACCCGGCACCGCGATCCTGCTCGGCGAGGACCTGCCGTTGCGCACCTGGCGGTGGTGGGATCCCGCGCGCGACGAGGACGCTTCCTTCACAAGCGCCGCCGAATGGGCGGACGCCATCGGCGAGCTGCTCGACGACGCAGTGCGCATTCGCTTGCGCGCCGACGTGCCGGTGGGCGCCCACCTCTCCGGCGGCTTGGATTCCAGCGCGATCACCGCCGCGGCCGCGCGTCACCACACCGGCAGCGAACCGTTCCATGCGTTCACCGGCGCGTTCACCGACGACGCCGCGAGCGACGAGCGTCGCTGGGCTCGCTCCGTGGCCGCGCATGCCGGCGTGCAGATCCACGAAGTGGAGATCGGCGTGGACGAGCTCGCCGACGAGTTCGCGCGCATCCTGTGGCACATGGACGAACCCATCGCCGGACCGGGCGTGTTCCCGCAGCTGAAAGTGTGCGACCTCGTTGCCAACCAGCACGTGAAAGCCGTGCTCGGCGGCCAAGGTGGGGACGAGTTGTTCGGCGGCTACCTGCGCCACCGCGCGCTCTATTTCAAGCAGCGCATGTCCGGCGGTTCGGGCATGGCCGCTCGCGCCGGCGCAGCGATGGAACTCGCGCGACTCGCGCGCGGGGAGTGGCGACGCGTGCGCCGCACCAGCACTCGCGTCACCGACGCCCAGCTCGATCCGCAGTTCCTCGCGAGCGTCGACCCGATGCTGCGCGAGCAGGTCCGGCGCGGCGCGTTGTCGCACGCGAACGTACGCGATCTGATGTGGCACGATCTGCGTTGCTACCTGCCTGGTCTGCTGCATGTGGAAGACCGCACGAGCATGGCCGCGTCGATCGAGAGCCGCACGCCGCTGCTCGACTACCGGCTCGTGGAACTCGCGCTGCGCATCCCCGCCGACCTGCTGTTCGAGCGCGGCGAGCCCAAGCCGCTGCTTCGCCGCGCCGTGTCGTCGTGGCTGCCGAGCGACGTCGTGAATCGCCGCGACAAGAAGGGCTTCCCCACGCCGCTACATTGGTGGCGCGAGCGTCCCGCGCTGCGCGAGCTGGTGCTCGATTTGACGATCGCCGGTCGCGACGGCGGCGAACACGGTTGGAGCGTGCCCGACGCGGCACGTGCGCCGACGGTGTTCACGCCCGACTACCTCGCAGGCGTCAACGCCTTCCAGCCCAGCGAGCTGTGGACGGTGCTCACCGTGAACGGTTGGCTCTCGCAGCTCGACGCGGGCCGCTTCGCGCGATCCTCCTCCTCCGCTTCCCGTTCCTCCTCCGCCGCCGCCGCTGCTTGACGAACGCCGTCCGCCGCTCGGGCTACAGTCGATGGACGCATCGAGGCGGCAAGCGCGATCAAGGAGCAGTGCGAATGGCGAGCACCGTTGAGCAGATTCGATCCGAGTACGACGGCGCGAACGGTCGCCCGTTCTTCTCGGAGGGACGGTTCGCCGTCGTCAACTGCACGTTCAAGGAGAGCCGAACGGGCAATCGCTTCGCGACGGTGGAGCTGCGCGACGGCACAGGCTCGTTCACTGCTCGCTGCTTCGACGCCGCGCTCGTTGGCGCGCTCGAGGACGCGGGCGCGATCGACGCGCGACTGAAGGTCGAAGAGTTCAACGGCTCGATGAGCTGCATCATCAACGCGTACGACGTCGCGCAGCTCGCGCACGAGGACGTGCTGCGCCTCGGCGGCCTCGATCCGGAGGTGCACGCGAAGCGTGTCGCGATCCTCGAGCAGTGGCTCGCCGAGTGCGATGGAACGGTCTATGGCGACGTGCTGCGCGCGTGCTTCGCCGAGCCGGGCACATGGAACGATTTCTGCATGGCCCCGGCCGCGGTGCGGCTGCATCACGCCGAGCCGGGCGGGCTCGTGCGTCACCTGGTGGAGGTCGGCACGGCCGGACTCGCGTTGCTCGAATCCACCGGCGACGCCTACGATCGACCGTACTTCCTCGCGGGCGTTTTCTTGCACGACATCGGCAAGCTCGACACGTACACGCTCCCACCCACGATCAGCTACACCGCGCAAGGACTGCTGGGCGAGCACCAGATCTGGTCCACGTTCCGGCTGGCGAAGGCGTGCGCGGCAGTGGGTGCGCCCAAGAGCGTCGAGGCGCGCCTTCTGCACATCATCGAGCAAGCCCACGGCGCCTACAAGCACGCGGAGTGGCAGGACGCGCTCGGCGTGGAGGCGAAGGCCTTGGCCGCCGCGGATTTCTTCAGCTCGCGCTTGGGCGAGACCGAGAAGGAGCGAAAGGCGCACGACGCGCTCGATCGCCTGCTCGCCGAGGAATAGACCCGAGAAGAAGATGATAGGCGGTCCGACGCCGATCGGACCGCCTATCGAGTTGCTTTGGAAGGGTGTTGCTATCTCGGGAAGCGCAGTCGCCGAACCGCGAAACCCGATCTGGACACCGGGATTGTCGTCCTCGCCAGTGGATCGTCCCCGTCATTCGTGTCCCTGTGGGGTGTGTCCCACATCCCTACTGAACCACGGGTTCGCGAATCGCGCAACCCCCATTCAGCACATCGTTCGGCCGAATGGCTCGGGCATTCCCTCGATCCCCTCGTCGAAGGCGATTTTCCCTGCCAGGAGCGCGATTCCGTCGAGGATGTCGCGTTCGGACGTCTCGAGTTCCTCGATGCCGAAGTGCGCCAGCAGCTCCTGCAGCACCAACAGCCCGCCGAGAATCACGGGCGCGCGCTTGGGTTCGAGCCCGTTCACCTGTTCGCGCTCGGCGAGCGGCAGGCACGCGAGCGTGTCGACGACCTCGGCGAGCTGATCGGCGCCGAAGCTGAAGCCGTGCACGAGATCGGGGTCGTAGGCCGGACGATCCAGCAAGATCGCGCTCACGGTTGTGGCTGTGCCGGCCACGCCGATCGCGAGGTCCACATGGCCGGGCTGCGGGAATCGCTCCGCGAGCAGCGCTCGCACATGATCGCGTGCGTGCTGCAGCGCGTCGCGTGACGGCGGATCGCCGGCGTCCGAGAGAAAACGCTCGGTGACGCGGACGCTCCCGAGCTGGAACGAGTGTCGGTCGACGATCGCGCCGCGATCGATGAGCACCACTTCGGTGCTGCCGCCGCCGATGTCAACGAGCAGGCCCGAGCCACGCGCGGCGCGAGCCGCAGTAGCCGGATCGCTCGTCACGCCGCTCCACGTGGCTTCCGCTTCCTCGACGCCGCTCAGCTCGACGGCGCGAAAGCCGAAGCCGTGCTCGACTTCACCGAGGAACGCCTCCCCGTTGTCGGCGTCGCGCACCGCACTCGTGGCGGTCGCGAGCACGAATACTGCCCCGAGCTCGCGCGCGACGCGCCGGTACTCGACGAGCGCGTTGCGCACGCGCGTGATCGGTTCGGGCAGCAAGATCCCGCGCGAATCCACACCCTCGGCCAGGCGCGTGATCGTGGACCGACGCTCGATCACGTCGTGGACCAGCGAACCGTCGTCTGAACGTCGAACGTCGGCGACGATCAGTCGCGTCGTGTTCGACCCCATGTCCACTGCGGCGATCCGAACCTCGTCACGCGTCGCCATCGGATCGCTCCTTCGTGGGAAGCACCATGTCGAGGATCATGCGGCGGATCCTCGTTCGTTCGCGTGGGATCGCGTCGAGCAGCCAGCGCAGCTGCGACACGTCGGCGCGCAGTTCGGCGATCGACTCCGCGAGCGCCTCGCCCGACTGCGCGATCGCCTCGGCGCGCTGGCCGGCTTCCTGCACGGACGCGTCCAACCGATCGACGTGCACGTCCACGAGCGTGGTGGCCGCGTCGCGCACCACGCTCAAACGCTTCCAGTCGCGCCAAACGACGAGCG
>JBDHZF010000096.1:0-9354 GCA_039811765.1 Thermoleophilia bacterium
CGAATCGGCGGCCTCGACCAACCCGACCCGTTGCGAAATCGACGCCGCGAGCACGAGCCCCGCGTCAGCGACCGCACGGTCGTCATCGAACGTCACTGCAAGCCGATCGAGCGTGTGCGAAGATTGCATCCGGAAGGTGCCTTTCTCGAGATCCATGTCAGTCGTCGAAAACCGGCCTGGATACTGAGTCAAGGCACCTTCTTCTTCAAGGGGTCACCGCGAAAACGGTGGATTCAGGCTGAGACGCACCGTTCGCGTCCTGCTGCACGACGCTGGATGCCGCTTCGGAACGGTCGCCAAGGCGTATTCGAACTCAGTTCCCGCCGGTCGCGTGGTCCGCCTGCGTGCCAGAAGCGGCGTCGCGCGACGGTATGCGACAAAGATCGGCATCGTCGTGAGCCTGGGACCTGCTCCGTTCCCAACTCGCGCGTCCTACGAAGCGGCGCGGCGGTTCGCGGCGTCGCGCAGCGGCCACGTCGCTTGGGCTGTCGTCGACACCCGAGGCAAACTGCACGCGTGGCACGGACACGACCGCTTTCGCACCGCCAGCGTCGTGAAGGCGATGATCCTCGTCGCACGGCTTCGCGAGCACGGCACGTCGGATCTGTCCTCGGCAACGCGCGCCGATCTCACGGCGATGATCACTCGGTCCGACAACGCCGCGGCGATTCGTCAATACCATGCCGTGTGCTCGAATCGGATCATCGCGCTCGCGCGACGCGCCGGGATGGACGACTTCACGGCGCCCAGCGGGTGCAACTGGGGGTCGAACTACTTCTCGGCGATCGATCAGGCGAAGCTCATGCATCGAATCGATGCGTTGATGCCGCGGCGGCATCGGTCGTTCGGGATGACGCTCCTTCGTTCGGTCACGGCGAGCCAACGATGGGGCGTGGCCGCCGCAGCCGACACGAAATCTCGTTGGCGCATCGCGTTCAAGGGCGGGTGGTTGCCGCAACCGTGCGGCCAGATCGAGCATCAGGTCGCGCTGTTCACGAGCACGGGCGAGCGCGCGCGATGGAGCCTCGCGGTGCTCAGCGAATGCGGGCCTGGATCGAGCTACGGCCACGACACCGAATACGGAATCGCGCAGCGACTGCTATAGGAAGTTGCTGGCCGGGTCGCTCACCGCATCCGGAAGCGGCGACGGCGCGGGGCGTGGCTTGGCGCCCCGCATCGGTCCGTGCGAATTCGTCGTCGAGCCGGCGCCTTTCATCTGCTGCTCGTAGTGCGCGCTGAAGGGCTTGGCGGCCGGACCCTTGGCAGAGGGGGTCTTCTTCGGCACGCCCTTCGCTTTCGCGCCAACCTCGCTCGTGGAACTCGGATCGATGTGCATGGCGTTGCTATCGAACCGGATCGCCTGCAACTTGAATCGCGTCGTGCGCGTGGTCAGCGCTGACGGCGATCGACACGCCCAGTTCGGGAACGCTGCGCACGGTCGCGCGGGGCGTGAACAGGCGATCCTTCGACAGCAGATACAGCTCGGGAATGATCTCCGCGCGCAGCTCGCCACTCGCGTACACGCGCACGACCGAGCTTTGCGACACCACCACGGACACCGATCGCGTCGCGGCGGTGATCGACCTGCCCGCCGCGTGGCGCGTGCCAAGCCCGAGCGAGAAGTCGCCGCCGATCTCCACGTCGATGTAGCGCGCCGCCGATTCGAACGTGCCGTCCTGATTCACTACGAACGCGCCGTCGAGCTGGGCGAGTTCCTTGATCGTCTCGCGAAGGTCAGCGCGGCTGATGTGGCGAAGGGGCGCGTCGTGCCCATGCAACGGGTCGAGCAACAGCGGGCGTGAACGCTCGAGCACCGCTTCGTGGTCGCCGAACACGAACAGCGTGCCGACCTTGCGTCCTTCGCGGCCCTCGCGCGCGAGCTCCACCGCGAGCTCGATCAGTTCCTCGAGCATTGCGCGCTTGGAGTCCGTGCAATGCACGCTGTCGCAGATCGGTCCGAACAGCTCGTCCATGTGCATGCCCATGGGGGCATCATAGGACGCGATGCGGCCGATCGCGCGCACGCGATACGGTTACCGACACATGATCGACCACCACGCTCCCGCAGATCGCCTTCCGCACCCGCACGTGCATGGCGACGGCCCCTCGCCGCTCTGGAATCGGCTGCCGACGCCGCACCTGCCACGCGGGCGCGCACGATGCGGTTGCCCGGAGCGTCGCGCCGCCGAGCAGCCACTTCGAGCGATCGTGCTCACCGGCGGGCCTGGCGCCGGCAAAACGGCAGTGATCGCGGCCGCGCGCGACACGTTCTGCGAACACGTGGCGCTGCTGCCCGAAGCCGCGACGATCCTGTTCGGCGGCGGGTTCCCGCGCCACGACACCGTGCCGGCGCGCGCCGCGGCGCAGCGCGCGATCTTCCACGTGCAGCGCGAGGGCGAACGGCTGGTTGACGAGGAGCGCACCGCGCACACGGTGGTATGCGATCGCGGCACGGTGGACGGTCAGGCCTACTGGCCTGGCGATCCGAACGAGTATTGGCATGAGATCGATTCGACGCGCGACGCCGAGCTGGAGCGCTACGCGCTGGTCGTGCACATGCGCACCCCGGACCTGGACGATGGTTACAACCACGCGAACAGCGTGCGTGTGGAGGACGCCCACACCGCGCGCGCACTGGACGAGAGCATCCTCCGCGCGTGGGACGGCCACCCCAATCGCGTCGTGATCGACGCGCAGCACGCGTTTGAGAACAAGTTGCATGCTGCACTGCAGGCAATCGAGTCGGTCGCGCGCGCGCCACTTGGTTGACGCCAACGCCCCAAACGAGCAACTAGTTGCATGATGCACGCAACCGCGCTACAGTTACGTGCATCATGCATGCAACTCCGTCCATCGAATCGTGCCGCACGCTGCTGAACGGCATGCCGTCGCTGTCGGCGCTTCGCCGCGAACTGGCGCGCGTCACACCCGACGAGGCGCGCACGTGGCTCGATGCGCTGTACGTGCTGTGCGCCCATGATGACGGTCTGCGCGTGAGCGAACTGGCGGAGCTGATTCGCGTCGACCCGTCCGTCGCGAGCCGCAAGCTCGCCCACGTGGAGCACGCCGGCCTCGCGCAGCGCGATCGCGATCCACGCGACGGCCGCGCGTTCGTGTTCCACCCAACCGACGCGGGCCGCGACTGGCTCGAGTCGACGACCCACGCCTATGCAATCCATCTCGCGTCGCTGCTGCCCGGCTGGAGCAGCGACGACGTCACCCAACTCGCCGAGCTGCTCCAGCGGCTCGGCGCGACACTCGAGGAAGGCGCTTCATGACGCCCGAACCCACCACCGCCGCGAAGCTCACGATCACGCCACGCCAGCGCACCCTGGTCCTCGTCGGCACGATGGTCGGCATGCTCGTGGCTGCCGTCAGCCAGACGATCGTCACCACCGTGCTGCCCACCATCGCGCGCGACCTGAATGGCGCGGACATGCTGACGTGGGTGTTCACCGGCGCGATGCTCGCCACCGCCGTGGTCACGCCGCTGTTCGGGAAGCTCAGCGACCTGTACGGCCGGCGCAACCTCTACATCCTCGGCGTCGCCACGTTCCTCGTCGGCACGCTCGTGTGCGCGATGGCGGGGACGATGGATCTGCTCGTGGCAGGACGCGTGATCCAAGGCATCGGCATGGGGGCGATCATGCCGCTCGCGATGGCGATCATCGCTGACGTCGTGCCGGCGAACGAGCGCGGCAAATGGCAAGGACTGATGGGCGCCGTGTTCGGGCTGGCGACGGTGCTCGGCCCGTTGTCCGGCGGCTGGATCAACGACGCAGTGGGCTGGCGATGGACGTTCTGGCTCGTCGTGCCGCTCGCCGTCGTGGCGCTCGTGTTGATCGTCACGCAGATGCACATTCCGTTCGAGCGACGCCATGCGC
Source organism: Thermoleophilia bacterium (assembly GCA_039811765.1). Lineage (GTDB taxonomy): Bacteria > Actinomycetota > Thermoleophilia > Gaiellales > SKUG01 > JAGQUL01. The sequence continues at coordinate 3,885 of JBDHZF010000096.1, forward strand.
GAGTCGACTGGCCTGGTTTCGTGGCGTTCGGAATCGGACTGAGCGCGCTGCTGCTCGCGCTCAGCGAAGGCGGCAAGACGCACCCCTGGGATTCCGCTCGAATCGTCGGGCTGCTCGCGACCAGCGCGGTGGCGCTCGTGGCGTTCGTCTTCGTGGAGCTGCGCGCGAGCGAGCCGCTGATCCCCATGCACCTGTTCCGCGATCGCAACGTGTGGACCACCACCGTCGCGTCGCTCGCGATCGGCGGCGGCATGTACGCCGGCACCTTCTACGTGCCGCTGTTCATGCAGTCAGTTGCCGGACTGTCGAGCAGCGACAGCGGGGAAGCGCTGATCCCGCTCATGCTCGGACTGATCTTCACGTCCATCGGTTCGGGCATCCTCGTGTCGAAGACGGGTCGCTATCGCGGCATGATCATCGTCGGTCCCGTGATCGGCGCGGGCGGGTTGTGGCTGCTGGCGCAGCTCGGCCCGGACGCGACAGTGCTCGACACCGCGTGGCGAGTGGCGATCCTCGGCGCCGGGCTCGGCTTGGTAATGCAGAACGTGATGCTCGTCGCCCAGAACACGGTCGAGCTGCGCTTCACCGGCGTCGTCACCTCGTTGCTCACGCTGGCGCGAACGCTTGGCGGCACGATCTGCGTGGCAATCCTCGGCACGGTGTACGCCAATCATCTCGCCGACGACATGCGCGAACAGTTCGCGAAGGTGCCGCGAGCGTTCGCGGGTTCGCTTGCGAAGGTCGACCAGGACGCGATCCTCGGTGGTGGCGCAGGCCTGCCAGGCGCGGTGCAGGACGCGATTCGCACCGCGGCCGCGGACTCGCTCACGCATGTGTTCACGCTCGCTATCCCGTTCTTGGCGATCGCGTTCGTGGCGGCGTTGCTGATCCGCACGGACGAGCTGAGCAATCGCGCCGCGATCGACGTGGTGGACGAGATCGAGCACGAACTCGCCGACCTAGTGCCGATGGATCCCGAACACGCGCCGCTGCACGGCCACTGAGGTTCGAATCGATTCGAGTCGATTCGCGCGTCCGACGTGCATGCTTTTCGCGCCCCCGGGAATTATCAACATACGCTCTCGCCCCCGGAGGTCACCATGAGCAACGCACATGCAGCCCCAACAGTCCCCGCGCACGCGCTTCGATTGATCGCGCACGGAACGAACGACGAGAAGCTTCGCTACATCTCCGAACGCAATCCGGACTGGTTCGTGCACCAAGTGCTCCTGTCGGGCCGCCGCCTCGATCGCACGATGCTCGACGACGCGGTGCTGCGATTGTCTGTGATCGACGAACCAGTGGCGTCCGTGTTTCGCGAGGCGTGTTGACGCGACCGTGCCGCGAGGTTCACAGTCGCGCGAAACTGCGCGCGACCACGAACCCGCCCGTTGCGGCGAACAGAGAGCCGTAGCCGGACGCGTCCTCTTTGCCGTGGACGATGTCCTTGCCTCGACGCAGCACCTCGTAACCGAGCATCCCGCCGTTGACGGCAAGCGCGCCAAGCGCGACCAGCTCTCCGCGCGTGGGATTCGCATGCAACCCCTCGAGCGCGCGCAGCGACGCGGCCGGGATCATGCCGGTCGCTGCGTACGCGACGGTGCCCCAATCCGCTTTGGCGTTGCCGCGCGCCACTTCGCCGCCATCGGGACCTTGGATCGTGTCGTAAGCCTGGATTGCCGTGTCCACGCCGGACGCGGCGAGCGAACCCGTGACCACAGCGTCGCCGATTCGCTCGACGATCGGCAGCTGGCTGGTTCGATGGTTGATCACCAGCGCCGCCGCGCCGACGATTCCAAGCACGGAGCACACGTCGCCGATATGCCCCTCCACGGCTCGACCCGCGCGAGTGTCGAGCGCGCGATCGATCGGATTGCCCGCGGCATCAGATGACACCATGGGCATCGCTGCGTTGTTGAGTGGCGTGATCGACACCCGTCTTCGTCCCTTGCATTCGTCCCTGTCTTCATATCGGGGCACATTCGCTGCTCGTTTCGCGACTGCATCAACGCGGGTAGCACTCGCGCATGTCCACCACGACCCAGCACGTGCTCGTGGCGCTGATCGCCGTCGCTGCCGCAGCGTGGATCGCGTCCGTCGCGCTCGCCATGCAGCTGCTTGCACGGGCACGCGCGAGCGGCGACGCCGCACGAGTCGTGCAGCGCGCCGCCGTCGCGACGCGCGTGGCGTGGTTCGCGGCGCTGCCCGCGGCGCTCGTGGTGGCGGCGAGCGGCGTTTGGTACGTGCTCGGACGCGATCTGTCGATCGATCCGAACTGGTGGATCGGCACGGCGCTGGCCGCGTGGCTCATGTGCTTCTTCGGCGCGACGGCGATGCGAGGCCGGCACCTGCGCGGCGCGATCACGCTCGCCGAACGCGACGGCGACGACGAGGAGGAAGTGCAGTGGCGCATCCGCCGCGTCGACTTGCTGGCGCGTGGGGAGCTGCTGTTGCTGGTGGTTGCGACCGTGGTGGTCGTCCTGCAGCCCTCATCGCCAATCTGACCGGCGTTGCTACGCCGCGGCGATGGCCTCGCGCAGGCGCGCGCGCACATCCACTGGATCGACCCACGTGGGGACGATCGCCTCGCCGTTCACGACGATCCGGGGCACGCCGTCGAGTTGCACGTCGAGCGCGCGAGCATGATCGACACGTGGCGCGGCGTCGTCGTCCGCCGGGCGCGCGAGGCGCTCCCACACGCTCGATGGAAGCCGAAGCCCAGCGCGCTCCACGGCTCCGCGCAACGCTGCGTGGTCGGTGATGTCCACGCCGTGCACGAAGTTCGCGTTGAACACTGCGCGCGCGACGCTCCACAGCGACGGCAGCTCGAGGCGCTCGTCGTCGCGCACCGCGGCGAGCAGCCGATGCGCGGTGCGCGGATCCCGAAGCGTGTCGTAACGCGAATAGTCCACGCGCACGCCCACGCCGCGCACGTACTCGCGCACCTGGTCTCGCGCACGCTCGAGCGCCTCGGGGGACTCGTCGCCCCACGAGCCGTAATAGGCGTCCAGCGACAACGGCTGATCGGACGGCATCGGGTGCAGGCGCATGAATCGCCAGATCAAGCGCAGCGTGGGCACGTTCGGATCGGCGGCGAGCTCGTCGAGCACGCGGCGATTGGTCTCGAGCGCGCCGTGGCACCACGGACAGCTTACGTCAAGGAACATCTCGAGTTCGACGATCGGTGCAGTCATGGCGTCATGCTGGCAGGCCGGCCGGGATCGTGCCAACATGTGCGCCATGTTGCGCTCGCTCCGAACCCCGTTCGTCCTCGTCACGCTCCTGATCGCCGCGTTCGCGGCGCTGCCGCAGCCCACCACCGCAACGGCCGCCGCGCGCGCGATCCCCTCGTTCAAGCTCGTGCAGGTTCCTGGCCTGTCGTTCGACGGACCCGTGTGGGTCGGCAGCGCTCCCGGCAGCGGCGCGACCTACTACGTGGTCGAGCAGGGCGGCGTGGTGTGGGCGGTCACCGGCCGCACGAAGCGCCGGTTCTTGGACATCCGCTCGAAGGTCCTCGCGAGCGGCGAGCAGGGCCTGCTGTCGATCGCGTTCGCGACCGACTATGCGCGCACGGGGCACCTCTACGCGTATTACGTCGGCAAGGACGGAAACGGCGTGGTGAGCCAGTTCACCGCGCGACGCGGCACGGCAGCGACGTCCTCCGCGAAGCTCGTTCTGCGCGTGCCGCTGAGCCCGCCCGACGCGACGAACCACAACGGCGGCAACCTGTGGACCACGCCCGACGGCAACCTGTGGCTGAGCGTGGGCGATGGCGGCGGGGGCGGCGTGGAGCTGAAGAACTCGCAGCGCCTTGGCGTGCTGATGGGCAAGCTGCTTCGCGTCACGCCGAGGGCCGCGGGCGGCTACACGATCCCCGCCGGAAATCCGTTTCGCACGCGCGCGGGCGCGCGCAAGGAGATCTACGCGCTCGGCCTGCGCAACGCGTGGCGCTACTCAGTCGACTCGTCCACCGGCGATATCTGGATCGGCGACGTTGGCCAAGACCAGCACGAGGAAGTCGACGTGCTGCGCGCCGGCAAGCCCGCCGCCGCGAACTTCGGGTGGCCGCGCATGGAAGGCAACGCATTGTTCAGCGACGAGGTGGCGCTGTCGGCCGGCCGCTACACGCGACCCGTCGTCACGTACTCGCACTCGGGCGGACGCTGCTCGATCACGGGCGGAATCGTCTACCGCGGACCGATCGCGTCGATGCGCGGACGCTACTTGTACGCGGATTACTGCACGAACAAGATCTGGTCGGTGCGCGCGAGCGACGCGAAGGATCCGCGCACGCACGGCGCCGAGATCGGGATCGTGCACTTCGGCGAGGTGTCGGGTGGCAACGTGATCGTCGCGTCGTCGCGCACCGGAAACCTGTTCCGAATGACCGCACGATGAGCGACGACGAGCGGCACGCGCGCGGTTGGGAGCAGCTCACGCGCATAAACGGCACCGACGATCCACGCATCGTTCGCCGCGTTGCGGAACTCTCGCCCGATCTCGCGCGGATGATCGTGGAATTCGGTTATGGCGACGCGTATGCGGACCGGCCGATGGACGTGCTCGACGAGCGCCAGCGTCAGCTCGTGACGATCGGCGCGCTCGCGGCGCAGGGCGGCTGCGAGCAGCAGCTCGCGGTGCACGCAAACGTCGCGCTCAACGTGGGACTGAGCGGGGAGCAGATCGTCGAAGCGATCGTGCACGCGCTGCCATACATCGGCTTTCCGCGCGCGATCAACGCGATCGAGGCGATTCGTCCAGTCGTGCTTCGCGCTGGACGCAATTCGGACTGATCACAGCGCGTCGGCTGCACTGCGAGCTGTGCGACAATCCCCCGCATGCAGTTGCTCTTCAACTCGTACCCGTTCCTGCTGCTGTTCCTGCCTGCCGTGCTGTGCGGTTGGTGGGCGGCGCGCTCGTCTGCGCGCAACTGGATTCGCCGCGTCGCGTTCACCGCGCTGATCGGCGGATTGCTCGCTGTTGTGGCGGCGAACGAGGGGCAAGGCGAGGCGCTGACGCTGCTCGTGCTTGCCGTGCCCGCGATCCTGCTGGGGTGGTGGGTAAGCAGCGACAGGCCGCAGTATCGCCTCGGCTACTTGGCGTTCATGAGCTGGCTGTTCTACGTGCTCAGCTATCACGAGGGCGTGTTCACGGGGCTCGCGCTGCTGCCGCTGATGCTGTTGAGCACGACGGTGGACTATTGGGCCGGGCGCGCGATCCAGAAGGAGCTCGACGCGGGCAACGACAAGCGCGGGCGCGCGAAGAAGGTGCTGATCTCGGCGCTCGTGTTCAACCTCGGCCTGCTTGCCGTGTTCAAGTATCTGGGCTTCTTCGCCACCACCCTGAACGCCGTGTTCGGCCTGTTCACGAGTGGTGGTCCGGCGGTGTCGGTGCCGGACATCATCCTGCCGATCGGCATCAGCTTCTACACGTTCAACTCGATGTCGTACACGATCGACATCTACCGCGA
>JBDHZF010000097.1:0-9208 GCA_039811765.1 Thermoleophilia bacterium
GGACACCGCCGGCCCGGCCATCAACCCGCTCATCAAGATCGCCAACCTCGTCGCGATCCTGATGATCCCGATCTACGCGAGCGCCAAGGGCGACTTCGGCAACTACCTCGCGCAGTGGATCCATCTCAACAAGTGGATCTGATCCGCTGACACTGCGATCCGCTGACACAGCGATTCGACGCGGGGCCTCGACCAATCCGGTCGGGGCCCCGAGTTCGTTCTATGCGGCAGACGTGTCGAGCGCGAATCAACGGTTCTCCTGACCCGTGCGTGGGCGGGCTGGTGCGGGCTGCGCCTGACCCAGCTCGGTCGTTCAGCCAATTCGGTACGTTCGTATCGTTTTTCGTTGGCGGATTCTATTGGTCGTTTCAGCAGGGAGTTGGATGAGCGCTGGTGCTGGAATCGGCCCGTTCGAATCGTTCGATGCCGACGCGACCGCCCCGAATTGCCGGATTCGTTCCGGAATCCGGCAACAACCCGGCAAATCGGCAATCCGGCAACCCGCTTCGGCTCGGTCACGACTAGGGTGCTCCTGTTGCGCCACCTCGTCCGGAATTGGGACCTAACAGGACGCAATTTTCGGACGAAGTCGCTCCGTAGGGGAGTCACCGCCCCACTGAGTCCGGAATTGTGTCCCTCACAGGGCGCAATTTCGGACGTAGTGCGCGCGCTCAGTAGTCGATGTGGCGCGCGACGAAGTCGCCGAACGCCCTGCCGAATCCGTGGCGGATGGCGGGATCGAACTGCGTCGACTCGTCCATCGCGTGCTGCAGCAGGTCGCTGACGGCGCGCACGAACGAGGGGTCCTTCGTGCGCACGCCGATCTCGTGATCGTGCTCGGCGGATCGCTGCGTCAAGTTGTAGGACGACAGGATCGCTTCGTCGTCCACCACGATTGCCTTGCGATGCAGGATGCCCGGCGTTTGCCACGCCGTGCCGCCAGCCGCGGCGAGATTCGCCAAGTGGCCGTCCGCGACCCATCCCACCACGCGCGACACCGGCGGCTTCTTCGATGTGATGATGCGAACGTCCACACCGCGCTTTGCCGCGTCAGCGAGCAGACCCATGATCGCGCGATCCGAGATCCCTGCGGTCGACACCCAGATGCGCCGCTTCGCGGTCTTGATCAGCTGCGCGTAGGCCGCACTGAGATCGAATCGTTGCACGTCCGGCGCGTTCGACACGATTCGCATCGCGTTTGGATCCGTTGGGATCAGCTCCGCGCCACCCAACGCGTCACGAACGGACTGCTCGTGCCGCGCACTGATCGCGCCGCCGACGCTCGCCCAGCGATCGATCTGGTTCGCGGCGAGGCGAGCGGCGTCCACGCCGGAGAGGCGCACCATCGTGTCGTGGTATGCATCGGTCATCGGCACGAGGTTCATGCCGCCGACGAAACCAGTCGTTCCGTCCACCGTGACGACCTTTCGATGGTCCACGTTCTTCACACCCGGAATGGATGCGGCCGAGGACGGAAACATCGCGCGCGACGTAACGATCATGTGCCCGCCGGCGGCTTCGATGTCGCGACGCATCGACTGGAACGACCCGAACGGCGGCGCGGCCTGGCTGATGAAGTCCACGATGACGTTCACTTCGACGCCCCGTTTGGCCGCGTTCACGAGCGCCGCGGCAACCTGCGCGCCCTTGCCGGCGTCGGTCAGTCCGAAGAACTCCGCGTTCACGACCTGTCTTGCGCCGTTGATCGCGTCCACGATCGCGCCCGTGGCAGTCGTCTCGCCATGCAACTCCCACGTGGGCTTCGCAGGCGCATGCGGAGCAACCGTCAGCGTGCTCGCGCGAGCGACTGAGAGCGTGGGCGTGGGAGTCGCGGCGAGCATGATTGCGAAATCATGCACGAACGGCCGCGACCTGGCGGGACGATTCCCATGGTCGCGGCCGCTCGTGGCCACTCAGTTGGTCGCAGCGCGTCGGCTGCGGTCGCTCGATCAGGCTGCTGCTGGTTCGGCGGTTTCGGCGTCGGCGCCTTCGCCTTCGGACTTCGCGGCATCGCCGTCCGCCTTCGCAGCGTCGCCTTCGGTTTTCGTGTCGTCCGCGTCGCCCTCGGCCTTGGCATCGTCGCCATCGGCTTCGGCGGCATCCGTGTCGTCGCCGGCCACAGCATCTGCGCCAGCGGCAGCGTCATCGCCGCCCGCGGTCGGATCGGCGTCGTCCGGAGCCTCGCCATCGGCGACAGCTTCGGCGCCGTCCTTCGCGTCTTTCGAACCGTCGAGCTTCTTCTTCTCGTCGGCCGTCGCGCCGTCGGAGATCGCCTTGAGCTCGTCCTCGTCGACCGTGCCGTCGGCGATGGCCTTCTCGAGCGCGTCGAGGCCTTCCTTGCCGAGCCTGCTCTCGATTCCAGCGCGCTCCTCGTCGGTGAGCTTGCCGTCCTCCATCGCCTCGGTGATGTCCTTCTCGAGCTTGGCGGACGCCGCTCCGTCGACCTTCTCCTGGAGCGTCGCGATCTCCTCGTCGGTCGCGGTGCCGTCCTCGACTGCCTTCGCGGCGTCTTCCATTCCTGCGTCGTTGAGCTTCTCCGAGAGCGACGCGCGCTCCTCGTCGGTGATCACGCCGTCCTTGAGCGCGGAGGCGAGCTCGTCCTTCAGCGCCGAGACAGCCTTCGGATCCTTGGCGACGGCGTCCTTCAGGAACTCGACGCCCTTCTTCGCGCCGTCGTTGAACGCCGCCGTCTCGTCTTCTTCCTCGAGGAATGGGTTGTCGTTCACGGAGCGGATCGCGTCGATCAGCGCCGTCATCAACTGCTCTTGGAGTGCGCGATCGAGCTTGCCCGTGGTCGGGTCGAGCACTGGGAACGGGCCGCCCACGCCGAGGTTCTCGAGCGTCGGACGCGTGTCGATCGTCGGTGAACCCGGCAGGTCCATCTGCAACGAGGCGCCGCTGCCGATCGGGGTGATCGTGCCGCCACCGGCCTCGGTGCCGAAGTTCGTGACCGTGCCGGTGCCCGCGCCCGTCGGATCGCCGGCGGGCTCCTCGGCCGTGTTGTTGTTCGTGTTCGTGTGGTTGTGCTGCTCCTCGGGCTTGAATCCCACGCCCGTGAAGTTCAGCTGCGCGCGCATGTCCGCGGGAAGCGTCTTGAGATGGCGATTGAAGTCGCCCTCGTTCACGAGCACGTCAGGGCGCAAGTAGTACTGGCGGATCGCCTCGACTCGCTCCTCGCTCATCGTGCGGTCGTTCGACGGTTGCCAACCGATCAGCTTGTTGATCTTCGGATCGGTCAGCACGCTCTCGTCGAGCGCCGTGTGGTTGTGGCCCTCGGCGAGCATGTCGAAGAACAAGTCGGGGCGGTTGAGCTGCTGCGACGCGACGGCAACCATCTTGAAGTAAGCGTCTTCGCCGTTGTTCGCGCCGGTCGCGTTGCCGTCCTGGTTGTTGAAGCCGTTGAAGCGGCCCGAGCCGGAAACGCCGTCGTCGCTGAACGACAGCGCGTACGCCCACGAAGCGGGGATGCCGTCGGCCACCGTGGCTCGATACTTGCCGAACCAGTCCACGCTGTGGTGGGCGCGAGCGATGTTGTTGCCGCTCACGTCCTTCGGGTTGATCGCGATCTCCGCGATCGTCGCGTTCGCGCCAGGCAGCTCGTAGTTCGACACGGCCGAACGCTTGGCGGCGATGTCGGACGGCAGGTCCGCAGGGCGCTCGTCCGTGAGGCCGGTGAGGTAGTTCGCGACCGCGAGCACCGGCGTTCCGCCATTGTCCTGCAGCTTGACGATCTTTTCCCAATCGGACGTGGTGATCGGGAAACCGTCCATGCCGGCGAGATCCTTGATCGCGCTCAGGCCCGTGTAGGACTGGATCGTCTGCACGTAGTTCTGACCGGGAAGCACGCCGTACTGCGGCAGGTGGTTCGCGTCGGTCTTGTCGATGATCTCGTTCTTGTCTTTCTGGTTGTTGACGTTCTCGCCTTCCTTGCCGCCATAGCCGGCGCCACCCGCCTGGGTGTACTTGCCCATCTTCTTGGCGTCTGCGGCGTCGCCCACGGTGAGGTCCATGAAGCGCGGATCGTGACCCTTGGGGTACTTGGGCTCGACCTTGTGCGCGTGGGCCGTCGTCGCGGTGGTGGTCGACGTGCTCGTCGTCGACATGTCCATGCCCGCCATGGAATGCGTGTGCGAAGTCGTGCTGACCGTCATGTCCCGTCCCTTGAAACCGTTCGCTTCTGCAGCGACCGGGCGTCCGGCCCGGCTCGTTGCGCGTTCAGGTGAGCCGCGACCCTCGAGCCCATGCGTCCCGTGCACGAGCTGGAGGATAGGTGCGGAGGAGGTGAAACTCCGCAGCCGCTCACATCGCCACGGTACGACCGAATCTGGAATCTGTGAAGAACCAGTTCGCGAATCCGACGGCAAAGTGACCGTGGGCCATGGGAGTGTCGCGGTTAGGCGTCGACGAGCAGCGGTTGCGCGTCGAGTTCTGCGGCGAGCGCGTCGAACGCCGCGTCGTCGCGAAGGTCCGCGTGCAGCTGCGTGATCGATCGCCAGCAGCCGGCGTGGCGCAGCAAGGACTCGGCCGCGCGAGGGCCGAGCGAGGATGCCGCGTGCACGGGGCCGTCCGCGGCGCGTGCGCGCACGGTTCGGGTCACACCGGGGTCGGGGCGCAGGTGCATCGCCAGGTGTTCGTCGAGCCAGCGGCCTAGCTCGCGGTCGAGGTCCACGTCCGCTTCGGTGACCCAGTCATCGAGCATTGCGAGCTGTGCGGACAGATCGCCGGCATCGAGCACGCTGTTCACGTCCAGCGGGGCGACGCGTTCGAAACGATCGGCGAGGTGTCCAAGGGCCTCGCGCCATTCGTCGCCCGGGGTCCAGACGACGCGTTCGACGACAAGCAGGGACGTGGTCATTGCAAGGGCTCCGATCGTGGGGGCGTGCGACGCGCGCGACGGCGGTGAACGAGGACTCCAGTCGTGACGCCGAGCGTGGCGCCGGCCATGTCGATCAGCACGTCGGAGGCATGCCCGACTCGGCCGTGCACGAACGTTTGATGCCACTCGTCGGAGATCGCGAGCGCCAACGTGAGCAGCCAGCCGACCGCGATCGACGCGGGCGTCCAGTTCGCGCCGCGGGCCACGGCTCGAACGACCAGGATCGCGAGCATCGCGAACACGGCCATGTGCGCGCACTTGCGCAGCACGAAGTCGAGGGCGTCGTCGTCGCTCACGCGCAGGTCCGGTCGGCTGCTGGCGGCGAATATCACGCCGTACCATGCGAATGCGGCCAGCCATCGGCCCGCCGGTCCGCCGCGGCGAAACGATGAGGCGCCGTTGTTCGACGAAACTGGCATGGGGACGGATCCTATCCGTACGTGCGCGCGCGCCCTCGCGGCGGCGCTGGCGATCGCCTGCGGGTTGCTGCTCGCGGGCTGCGACGCGTCCTCGTTTCGCTCCGACCCGACCGAGCACTCCACGCGGATCCTCGGAGCACGCGTGTGGGTGACCGTCACCACGGACGGCGGGCGGCGCATCGTCACCAGGCGTAGCGTCCGGCTCGAGCACGGCGAGACGGCGCTCGACATGCTTGCGAAAGTGGCTGACGTGCGGCTCGCGCTCGATGGCACGATCGCTCAGGTGAACGGCGAGGGCGGTGGCGCGCTGCGCACGTTCGGTCCCGAACCCGCCGCATGGTTCTATCGCGTGGACGGCATCGAATCCACGACGATCCAACCGGACCGGTTCCGCATGAAACCGGGGCAGAACATCTGGTGGGACCTGCGTCGTTTCGACATCTACGAGCGCCTGCCTGTGGCGGTGGGCACGTTCCCCGAGCCGCTGTTCAGCGGATGGCGTGGCAACGGCCACAAACTGCGGATCTCGTATGGCAGCGGCTTCAAGAAGGACGCCGAGTACTTCCGCGACAGCGTGTTCGACCGGGTGGATCCGGACGTCGTCTCGATCTCCGGCGACGGCCATGACGACGAAACCGATCTGCCGGTGGCGGTCCGTAGCAAGCGCGCGAACCTCGTGATCGGGCGCTGGGAGCAACTGCGCTTGGATCCGAACCTCACCGACATCAATCTCGACAGTCGCTACTACGGGATCACGACGTACATCACCGGAACGACGATCGTGCGGCAGGATCCCGACATGGAGTTTCCGCAAGACCTGGGCGACGCCGAGGGACTCGTGTGGGCGGCGACCACGGACGGCGAGCCGGACGGCACGATCGCGTTCGTGATCACTGGCACGACGGACGACGGCGTGCGTGCTGCGGCGCGAGCGCTGCGAAGCGGCGCATGCCAGTTCTACTTGGCGTGCGCGGTCGACCGCGACGGGCACGTGGTCCGCTGATGCGGCACGGCGCTGCACTGGGACCGGGAGCCGCGCTGGCAGCGTTCGTGGCGGTGCTGGTCGCGCTGAACGTGACCGCTGATCCGATCGTGTGCGCGTCGGCGTTCGTCGCGCTTGCGACGCTGGCGATCGCGTCGGGGCATCGTCGCCTCGTCGTGTTGGCGGTGCTGGTCGGGTGCGGCCTGGCGCTCGTGATTCCGGGGGTGTCGATCGCGGACGGCAGTTTCCGTCTCGCGTTCGTGGACGCGGGCCTGCCCGACGGGCGCGCGCAGTGGGCGGCCACGCTCGGGGTGGCGCTGCGCGTTCCCGCGCAGGTGCTCGCGGCGGTGTTCTTGTTGCTCGTTCCAGCGCGACTGCTCCTGGCTGGCGCGGCACGGGCGAGCCCGCGAACGGCGCTGCTCGGCGCGCTCGCCGCGCGCATGCAGCCATTGCTCGGTCGCGACGTGGCGCAGCTGCGCGACACGCTGGAGAGTCGCGGGCTTCGGATCGGCCGCGGCGCGCCGATCGGCGAGCGCGCGAATGCGATTCGCGCGCTCTGGGAAGGCGCTGTGGCGGGATTGCTCGATCGCGCATTCGTCACGGCCGCCGCATTGGATGCGCGCGGTTGGGGCGTCGCGACGCCAATGTCCGACGAATTGCACGATCCTCGACTGCGCGACGGTCCGTCGCGCGATCGTGCGGTGGACGCTGTGATGATCGCGTGCGCGTGCGCGACCGTGGCGCTCGTGGTGGCGTTGCATGCCCGCGGGTTGCTCCAATCGCCTGGAATCGGACTGGTCGTGCATGGCGACGTCGCGCCGACGATGGGCGCGATGTCGGTGGCGGCGTTGTTGGCGACGCTCGCGCTGCTGCCGATTGCTAGACGACGTGACGAGCGTGCTTCGAGCGGTCCCGGTGTTGCGAACGGCATGGCACGATCGTCCGGCGTCGTCGATTCGCTCGTCGTCGCGCACGCGTCCATGCAGTATCCGCATGCGTCGAAGCTCGCGCTCGAGCACGCGTCGCTCGTCGTGGCCCCTGGCGAGCTCGTGGTGCTCACGGGGCCATCTGGTGGCGGGAAGTCCACGCTGTTGGACGTGGTCAGCGGCGTCGCGCCACGAACCACTGGTGGCGTGCGCAGCGGCGAGGTTCGACTCGGCTCCCACGTGTTGGGCGTGCATCGCGCGCATGGCGAGCCGCAACGCGTGGCGGCGGTGTTCCAGCTGCCCGAGGCGCAGGTGCTCGTGGGCATGGTCGCGGAGGAGGTCGCGTTCGGGCCACGGTACGCGGGGCTTGCGCGCGGCGAGGTGGAGCGTCGGGTCGTGGAGTCCCTCGAGCTGATGGGCGCGTTGCATCTCGCGCGGCGCGACTGCTCGACGTTGAGCGGTGGCGAGCTGCAGCGCGTGCTGCTCGCCGCGGCGCTCGCGCTCGATCCGGCGGTGCTGGTGCTCGACGAGCCGACGTCGCAGCTCGACCATGCGGGCGAACAGCGGTTCTGGTCGGTTGTCGATCGCGTGCGACGCGAACGACGAGTCGCTGTGCTCGTGGCGGAGCATCGTCTCGACGCGCTGCTCGTGCGCGCGGACGCGATCGTGCAGGTCGAGCACGGACTCGTGGGCGAGCGCGTCTCGCCAGCGGCGTCGGGTGGCGTGATCGACGGCATGGTGTCGGACCCGTATCGGGGGCTGGTACCGGCGCCGCCGATCCCGAACGCGGCGATCGCTCGACTCGCGATTCGCTGCGATCGGCTGGAAGCGGGCGACCGCACGTTGCTGCGGTCGTTGGCCGTCTCGCTGCCGCCGGGTTCGATCGTCACGCTCGAAGGGCCGAACGGAACGGGCAAGTCGACGTTGCTCCGGGCGATCCGCGGGCTGCACCCGGGTGTGCAGGTGCATGTGGATGGTGTCCCATGCGACGGCGTCGGCGCGTCGGCGCGGCTGCTCGCGTGGCAGGCGCAAGGGGCCGGCGCGATGCTTCCCGGGCGCAGCGTGTTTGCTGCCGCGAGCGAGACGAGCCTTCGCGTTGGATTGGGCGATGCGCATGTCGCCGAAGCGCTGGCCGCGGCCGGGCTTGCCGATCGCGCGGACGCGCACCCCACGGAGTTGAGCGTGGGCGAACGACAGCGCCTCGCGTTGATCGCGTCGACTGCGCATCGTCCCGCTGTGTGGTTGATCGACGAGCCAACGCGCGGCATGGACGCGGCGGCGCGACGCTGGGTGGCGCAGTACGTGCTCGCGCATGCGGCGTCGGGCGGGGTCGTGGTGATCGCCACGCACGACGCGCAACTCGCGGCGGCGGTCGCGACGCATCGCTTGCGACTGGACGCGCGCACGGGGCCGAGCCTGATCGGCGTCGAGCGATCGCACGGAACGCCGATCGAGCATTCGCCCGGGAACGCCTTCGTGGATGACGAAGCCCAGTGGTCGGAGGTCCAACCATGAGCGCGCTCTGGATGCTCGTGGCGGGCGCGCTGCTTGCGATCGGTGGTTGGCGCTGGTCGCTGCGCGGCATCGACGGGGCGTCACGCGTCGCGCTGGTGGCCGTGCTCGGCGCGACCGCGGCCGCGTTCAACGTGGTCGTTCCCGTCCCGAGCATCGAGGTGACGACCACGGTGGTGCTCGTCACCGCGATCGTGCTCGGCACGCCCACGGGCGTTGCAGTCGCGCTCGTCACGATCGTGGGCTCGTCGCTCGGCGGCGGCGTCGGCGTGTGGACGACGTGGCAAGTCGTGGCGGGCGCGCTGATCGCCGCGGTCGGCGGCATCGCCGGACGCGCAGCGCGCGCGGACGCGGATTGGTCGCGTGGCGCGCGCAAGGCGACGTTGTGCGCGCTCGCCGGCGCGTGCGCGGCCGCATGGGACGTGATCGTGACCGTGGGCAGTCTCGCGAGCTACGCACCGACCACGGGATCGATGGGCGACCAGATCGTCGC
>JBDHZF010000098.1:0-8963 GCA_039811765.1 Thermoleophilia bacterium
GTGGCACGCGCTGCGCGACATCTTGGTGCTGCCGGAGTCGATGCAACCGGCCGAGTTGATCTCGCTCTGGGAGATGGGCGGCGCGTCGTTCGCGATGAGCGACCACGACGACCACATCCACGTCGGATTCAAGACCGAAACGGGCAACGACGTTCAGGGCTGATCGGGCCCCTCCAGATACGAATTCGCGACGATGCCGGCCTCGGTCGCGATCAACCCGCCGATGGCCAGTTTTCCCGCGGCAGTCATGTTGGCAGTTCGCCGGTAGCTGTTTCCGCGCTGGTTCATCTCGGCGAAGATCTCGTCCGCGGTTTGCGTCGGTTTCGGCGATTGCCCTGCCGCGACGCGCAGCTCACGGTCGATCTGCTGCTCGACGAGATACGCCTCGGTCTCGCCCCGGAGCTCGAAACGTCGTACCGCGTCGGTGGCCGCGGTCCACGGATTCTTCCCGGTGCGAACGCCTTCCACCGCTCCGGCGAATCCTCGAGCGAGCACGCCAGGACCCCCAACTGCGATCTGGCCCGCCACATTGGCCCGAGGAAAGCGCCCGTATTGCGCGCGATGCACCGATTCGTGCGCCACGACGCTCGCTGACTGGAATGCATCGAGGCCGCTGACCTTGGTTCCATCGCTGAACGTGCCGGCGATGAAGAGTTCCGGGATCGAGATCGTGTTGCGTCCCGGACGATACTCGGGGGACTCGGCGATCGTGCGCAGGGTCGACTTGGTTTGGACGACCGTGGTGCGGAGCCCCTTGACCCGCTCGATCACCGACCGCCCCGCGGGCGAGGACGCCCGCAATTCGCGTGCCGGTCGGAGCGCGGGCGCGTCGAAGATCGCGCCACGAAACGTGCTGATCGCTCCTGCATTCATCGATCCCGCCCCCTTGCCCTGGCCTCGTCCGTCGGTTCACCGACGACGCAGTCGCGTTGGTTTCATCCACGCCTCCCGAGAACCTGGCGCGTGTACTTGCGGACCGGTCACGTCGGATACGATGCTCGGCGATGGACCTCGACGTCGTCTTCGTTGGAACTGCCGCCTCCGTGCCAACTGCATCGCGGGGCTTGGCGAGCGTGCTCGTGCGGCGCGGTGGCGAGAAGTTCCTGATCGACTGCGGCGAGGGCACGCAGCGCCAGTTGATGCGCGCCGGGGGCCTCGCCGACGTCGACGCGGTGCTCATCACGCACCTGCACGCCGACCACGTGCTCGGGCTGCCGGGCCTGCTCAAGACGTACGGGTTGCGCGATCGTACCGAGCCGCTGGTGATCGCGGGCCCGCCCGCGTTGCAGCAGTTCTGGAATTCCATGCGACGCACCACGATCGGCACGCTGCCGTACGACGTCGAGATCCTGCCGCTGCACCATGAGACGGCATGGCGGGGAGACGGATTCCGCATCGATGCCGTTCCGACCGAACATGGCGTGCCGAGCGTTGGATTCGCGCTCGTGGAGGAGGACCGTCCCGGTCGGTTCGACGCCGCTCGCGCGCGCGAGCTCGGCGTGGTGGACGTGCGCGACTTCGGCACGCTGCAGCGCGGCGAGGCCGTGCGAACGCCAGCCGGCGACACGGTGACCCCCGAGCAGGTGCTCGGCGAGCACCGCAGCGGCCGCACGATCGTCTACACGGGCGACACCACCGCGTGCAGTTCGATTCGCGACGCGGCACGCGACGCGACGCTGCTGATCCACGAGGCGACGTTCTTGCAGGAGGACGCCGACCGCGCGCGCGAGACGAACCATTCGACGGCGCTCGACGCGGCGCTCACCGCTACGGCGGCGAACGTGGATCTGCTTGCCCTGACGCACGTCTCGGCGCGCTATCGACCACGCGACCTGCAGGACGAGGCGCGCACGGTGCATCCGAACACGATCGTGGCGCGCGACTTCGACGTGATCGAACTGCCGTACCCCGAACGTGGCGAACCTCGCCACGTCCCACGCGGCGCCCGGCAGCAGGCCAAGGCATGACCGCGCCGCGCCCGCTCACGAGCATCGTCATCCTCACGCGCAACCAGCTCGCGTGCACCAAGCAGTGCGTGGACGGGATCGCGCGATGCACGCCCGAACCGCACGAGCTGGTGTTCGTGGACAACGGGTCCACCGACGGCACGCTCGAGTACTTGCGATCGATCCCGGGGGCGGTGGTGATCGACAACGATCGCAACATCGGCTTCGGCGCCGGTTGCAATATGGGCATCGCCGCGAGCCTCGGCGAGCGAATCCTGTTGCTCAACAACGATGTCGTGCCAACTGCGGGTTGGCTCGGCGCGTTGCACGACGCGCTCGACGCCGATCCAACCACGATGCTCGTCGGCCCGCGAACGAATCGCATCGCTGGGGACCAACGTGTCGACGGCGTGGGCTACGACCAAGAGACGCTGGACGGGCTTGGGGAGTGGAGCGCGGATTGGTGCGCGTCGCGTTGCGGCGAGCGCACGCCGATCATGCGCCTCGTGGGGTTTTGCATCCTCATGGAGCGCGCGGTCGTCGAGCACATCGGCGGCTTCGACCTGCGCTATGACATCGGCAACTTCGAGGACGACGATCTGTGCCTGCGCGCGGGCGTGGCCGGGATGCGATGCGTCGTGGCGCAGGACTCGTTCGTTCATCACTTCGGCAGTCGCACGTTCAGCGGAGAGCAGCTCGACCAATCAGCGCACATGGTGGCGAACTACCGACGCTTCATCGACGCGTGGGGCCTCGAGCTCGCCGATGTGGATCCGAAGACGTTCTCGTATCCCGCGGGGAAGATCCTTGCGCAGACCGCGTGGGACGACGCTCGGCACTTTGCGCCGCTCCTGGGCGAGCGTGATTCGGGCGAACGCGTCGATGTCGCCGGAGCGCGCAGCCGGATCGCGGCGGTGTGCTGCGACCGGTGGGACCCGGACGGCACGCGCGTTGCGCTGGAGACGGCCCTGTCGTCGTGGGGACCTCGGGACGACGTGACGGTGCTGGTGCGCGTCGATCCGCGCGACACGGTGTCCGAGGCGCTCTTGGAGCAGACGGCCGACGAGCGCGAACGCGTTGCGGGCCTGCCCGACGTGATGGTCGTGCAGGCCCGCGAAACGGACGATCGGTTGGCGCTGCGAGCCGTGGACGAGGTCGTCGTCGCGGGGCGCGGAGCGTGGGCCCGCGCGCAGCTTGCGCAGCGCATGGGCGTGACGGTCAGACCGCCTTGCGCCGAGCGCCCGAGCCACCTGCCGGCTGATCGTTTTTCTCGGATTCCACCTTTTCGGTCCTCGTGAGCGGCAACTTCAGCAGCTTGATCAGGTCGTCGTAGCTGCGGCCTGGCAGCACCATCTTCTGACCGATCTCGATCTGGTTGGCGTCGCGGATGTTGAGACGCTTCACGTTCGTGGCCACGAGCTTCTGGAAGTAGTTGCCGTCGAGGCCGCTGCCCTTGTTGCCGTCGGTGCGCTGCGCGATGCGCCAGAACCCGTCGCCTCGCTGCACCTTGTAGACCGCTTGGCCGTCCTTGTTGAAGCTGACGTGTTCGTCGATCAGGCCGGCCTTGCGCGCCTTCGCCACGAGCGTCTTGTGCGCGGCGCCCTTGCTGTAGTCGATCGCGACGGTCTTGGTCGTGGTGGACGTGCTCGTGTCGTTGCTCTTCGATGACGTTTCGGTGTTGGTGGACGTGCCGCCACCGCCGCTGACGCTGCCAGACGACGAGTCGGACGGGTCGGAGTAGTCGACCGTCTGGCCGTTCTCCTTGTCCATCTGGTACTTGGTCGATTCCGACAGCGCTTCGCGGTTGCTGGCGATGTCCTTGTCGAGCTGCTCGTTCTCGGTCTTGATCTCGTCGAGCCGCTTGCTGCCGGCCTCGCGAGCGTTGCGCTCGGCGTTGTAGTCCTTGATGATGCCTTGCAGTTCCTTGGCGGCTTGGTGTCGTGCGATCGCGTTGGCGCGCTCGCCGTCGTCGCGAATCGTCTTCACGTGGTTGGCGAATTCCTCGTCGGTCATGCCGCCGATGTCGCCGTTGCCTTGACCGCTCGCGAACTCCTCGAGCCGCTTCGGGTACTTCTTGAAGCGATCCGAGAGTTCCTCGAAGGTGGCGTCCTTGTCGGGCGTTTTCCAGTCGTCGTCGCGCCAGATGCCGTCTTCGCCGTTGTCGCTGTTGTCGACCTTGCCGTTCGCCTCGTTGAATCGGCGCATCGCGTCGGCGGCGCGGCTCTTGTACTTGGCTGTGACCTCGGCGTCGCTGGTCGATCGATCGTTCTCGATCTGCGCGGCCTCGACTTCGTTGTTGCCGCGCAGCTCGGTCATCTGCTTGGTCTCCGCGACGACCTTGTCCTCCTCGGCCTTGCGTGCGGCGATCTGCTCGCGCATCGCCTTGGCTGCGGAAGGATCCTTGCTGTCGAGCTCCTTCGCCCGCCGCTCCATGGAGTCGAGGTCGACGCCCTTGGCCTTCGCGTCCTTGAGCTTCTTGATGCGGGCGTCGTGATCGTTCACGCTCGTGCTGCCGTACCCGGTTGCGTACGACGTCGACTCGCCCTTCGACTCCTTGATGCTCTTCTTGAGCCGCTCCTGGTTCTCCTTGACGGCCTTCTTGGCGTCGTCGAGCCCGGAGCTGTTGGTGACGGTATTCTTCTCCTTGATGTTGACGTGACCGTCTTTCGCCGCGGAATCCACCTTCTGCTTGGACGTGGCGTTTGCCTTCTCTGAATCGGCCTTGCTCTTCAAACGGTCGTACTCGGCCTTGTTCGCCGCGTCCTGCTGCTTTTTGAGTTCCGCAGCCGTCGGCGTGTGCGTCTTGCCGCCGGTCGCGCCGACGTTCTTCATGCGCACTTCGAAGCGCGCTCCGAACTCGATCGCGTCGAACATGTCTGCGTGGTGGCTGTGCATGACGGATTCCCCCTCCGTGAGCGCCGCTTCTGGCGCCGTTCTCACGACAAACGTACGACCGCTCGTTGTCTAGGTACTGAGAGGAACTACCTAAGTTAGGCAACGAGTGGCCAAATTCCACGCTGCAATGGGGATTCATGCACGAATTCCAGCGTGCTCGCCCCAATCAAGCACCTAGGTAGGTACGCCGACGACACCGGCATGAGCACGCCTTCGAACGCTTCGACCGGCCGGTTTCGCCGCGCCGGCATCGTCCAATCGACCCCTGCCGAGCAGTTGGAGCCGCTGCTCGCCGACGGGCCGCGTCTGCTGGAGTTGTTCGGCGAGTTCATCGATGCCGCCGCCGCGCGTTGTGACGTGGAGGAGATCGGCTCGTTGATGCGGGTGGCGTCTCGGGCCGCCGATCCGCAGCGTGCTTATGTGGCCCTGCATCGCACGGTCACCGCGCTGCACGCACTGAACCAGTCGCGCGGTAGCGATTCGCACGTAGCGACGCGTCACCCGCTCGATCTGGCCCTTGAGCTGCTCGTGGCGTCGCTCGACGCGAATCCGCACGAGCCCGAGCTGCTCGACCTGCTCGCGATCGTGCTGCACGAGTTCGGCGACGACGCAACCGCGGCACGCCTGCTCGATGTGGTGTTGGAGCTGGATCCGGATCACGCGCAGGCGCGGGCGCACCGCCGACACATTCGTTCGCTTCGTGGACGAACGATCGCCGACGTGTCGCGATCGGCGCCCATGCTCGCCGCCACGCGCGAAACGGTGGCGTCGATCGTCGAACGCGCCCGTGTGCTCGAGGATCGTCGTGTCTCGTTGTGCATGATCGTGCGCGACGAGGAGGAGCTGCTGCCGGGGTGCCTGGAAGCGGTTGCGCCGTTCGTGGACGAGATGATCGTGGTGGACACAGGTTCCACGGACCGAACTCGGGAGATCGCGCGCGAGCTTGGCGCGCAGGTGCACGAGTTCACATGGACGGGCGATTTCAGCGCGGCGCGCAACGAATCGCTGCGCCACGCCACCGGCGACTGGATCTTGTGGCTGGACGCGGACGAACACCTCGTGCCGGAGGATGGTCCGAAGCTGCGCGAGCTGGCTCGGCGCACATGGGTGGAGGGATGGTCGATCCTCGAAACGCACATGCTCGGCGACAGCGACGATTTCGGCGCCACCGCGACTCACTCGCCGATGCGATTGTTCCAGCGACGTCCCGAGCATCATTGGACGGGTGCGGTGCACGAGCAGGTCGCGGCAAGCCTGCCGGGTTGGGTGCCCGGTCGCGTGCGCGCGTCGACCGTTCGCGTGAACCACTACGGCTACATGCCGAACGTCGTGAACGATCGCGACAAGCGAACGCGCAACCTCGAGCTGCTGCTTCGCCAGCATGACGAGCAGCCGTCCGCCTTCACGAGCTTCAACATCGGCACCGAACATGCCGCCGTTGGCGCATGGAGCGATGGCAGCGCGTGGTTCGAGCGCGCGCTGACGCAGCTGCGCGACGAGGGCACGCCGTGGATCAGCCAGGGATGGACGTCGCTGCTGGTGCAGCGCGCGGTGACCGCACGCCGATTGCTGGGCGACCTCGCGGGCGCGCTCGCGCTCGCGCACGAAGGACTCGAAGCTTGGCCCGATTATGCGGACCTCGCGTTCGAGCAGGCGCTCGTCCATCACGACGCACAGGAATGGGAGCAAGCCGCGGAGCGCGCTCGAGCGGCGCTCGCGATCGGCGACGCCCCCGCTCAGTTCGTGTCGATTGCGGGCAAGGGATCGTTCCAAGCACGACACCTGCTGGCGACCGCGCAGCGCAGTTTGGGCGATTTGGATGGCGCGCGCGCCACGCTCGAGCAGACGCTCGACGAGGCACCCGCCGGGTATGTCGCGCCGCTTGGCGACCTCGTGGAGGCGCTCGTCGAATCAGGATTGATCGGCGACGAGCTTGACGCCGCGATCGATGCCCACCTGGGTGCGCGCGGCTCGGCGGCGCACGCGAACTTTCTGGTTGGCACGCGCTTCGTCGAAGCGGGGCTGATCGATCAAGGTTGCGCTCGCTTCGAACGGGTTCTCGCCGTGAACGAGCGTCACGCGCAGTCGTTGCTCTCGCTCGCCGAGATCGCTCTCGTGCGCAAGGACGTCGAAAGCGCGCTGAACTTTGCGTCGCGCGTGGACGCGCTCGATCGGCTCGCGCCGCGAGCCGCGCAAACGATGTTCGTTGCGGCAGTGGCCCTCGATCGCCGCGATGTTCTCGACGAGCCGGCGCGACGCATCGCGAAATCGTCCGCGCTGCCCACGCCCGAACGCGCTGTATACGTCGCGTGGCGGCACCTGCTCGTACCGAGCGACGACATGCACGTCATCGTGCCGGTGGACGAATCCGCGCAAGCAGCCGTACTGCGGAATCTCGAGACGCTTGCTCGTGTGGAAGCGGCCGACGCCTTCGAACGTTTGCATCCGCTGCTCGAAGCAGCGTTCGGCGACGACGAGTACCAACGCCGGCTGCAGCTCGCGCGCCTGTACCTGCGGCTTCGTTTCCCCGACATGGCTGGGGAGGAACTCATGCTGCTCGCGCAGCGATTTGGTCCCGATGCTGCAATTCTCACCGGACTCGGCAAGGTCGCCACAATCAAGTGCCTATGGGAAGACGCGGAAGTGTTCTTGGGCGAATCGCTGCAACTGGATCCGAGCCAAAACGACGCGCGCAACTTGCTTGACGCGGTGCGCAGCCAGATCGGCGCGTGAACATGCAAGCGCGCGTTGCAGCCAGCCGCATTTGCCCAGACAACCTCAAGCAGGACTTCGAGCATGTCGATGCGATGGGGGAGTTTCCACCGCGACACGAGCAGAGGAACGATGGCTTCAGGTCATGACGCATATCGGACGAACGCGATCGAGACCGCGTCGCCCGAACAGCTGACGCTCATGTGCTATGACGGCGCGATTCGCTTCATGCGACGCGCCGGGCGAGCGCTGGATCGCGGCGACCGCGCCGACGCGAGCTACGCGACGGGACGCGCGCAGGCGATCGTCAACGAGCTGAACGTGACGCTCGACATGGACGCGGGTGGCGAGATCGCCACGAACCTGCGCAGCTTGTACCTGTTCGTGAACCGGCACTTGTCGGAGGCGATGCTCGAGGAATCGTCGAGCAAGATCGTTGAAGCGATCGGCATCGTCGACCAGCTTCGCGGCGCATGGGCCGAAGCGATGAACCTCAACGTCGCCGCTGCATGAGCCCGATCGACGCCCAGCCACGTTTGGAACTGCTCGTTCGGCGGCTCGTGCTCTTGGCCGGCGACGTGCACGATCTGCTCGCGCGCGGCGATTGGGAAGCCGCGCTGCCGGTGCAGGACGAGTATTCGGAGACGTTCGCGACGTTGCAGACGCACGTGGAACATGGCGCGGCGTTGTCTGGCGAACTACTGGAATCGTTGCAGCGACTCGCGTCGATCCACGCCGAGAACGAGTTGCTCGCCGCGCAGCTGCATGCGTCCGCCGGTGGCCAGCGACAGTCGATCTCGTCGGTTCGCACGGTGGCGCGAGCCTATGCGCCGCTTGGTTCGAACCATCGTCCCGTGCCGCGATTCGTCGACGGTTCGGCCTGACGGTAGGACCTTGCGTCAGCGTTCTGCGACGCGCGTGTTCTGCAGCTGCGCGCGCTGCACGTCGAACACCTGCTTGACGAGCCGTTCGCGTTCTTCCTGGGTGAGTTCGTCAAACTGCACGCCGACCACGCTGCCCGCGAGAATCGGTTTGACGAATTTCACGATGAAGGCCTTGCGAAATCGCCAGTCGGAGAACTCGACCACAACTTCGCCGCGCTGATCGATCTCGACCGGCAAGCGCGTCGAGAATCCGATCCCGGTGGCCGACACGTCGCGCGTGCGCGCGGGCATTTCCCGACCAGCGAGCGACAGCACGATCGGCAACTGCACGTCGACGCGCACGTTCTGACGTTTCGTGCGACCGATCTCGTCTTCGACATCGTCGATCGCGTCGGGCGGGTTGTCACTCGCGGCGTGCACGATCGAATGCTTCCCGCGGCCGGCCGATCCCCAAACGAATATCGGCCATTCCACGCTCCCATCGGCCGCAACCCCTCTTTGCGGTGAAGATAACCCCGATTATCTT
>JBDHZF010000099.1:0-8938 GCA_039811765.1 Thermoleophilia bacterium
GGTGTGAATCCGTCACGTTTCCTGTGTTTTTCCGGATCGCTGTGCGGGGTAGGGAGGGCAGCAACGTGCAGGGATCCGAGGCGTGCCCTAGAGTCCCATGCCGGCATGGTATCGCGCATCACGCGCGGCGCGCCGCGCGCCCACATGGCGTCGCAGGCCGAACGCCGCGCCGGAAGGGGAGCAGCGCAGCGATGGAACTCACCGGTCGAGAAACGCTCGTCACGCAGGCGGGGCTGGAAAAACTGCAGGCCGAGCACGACGAGCTCGTCAACGTGAAGCGCGCGGAAGTAGCCGAGCGCATCAAGATCGCGCGCGAGTACGGCGACATCAGCGAGAACGCCGAGTACGACGACGCCAAGAACGAGCAGGCGCGCGTCGAATCGCGCATCGTCCAACTCGAAGAGAAGCTGCGCACGGCGAAGGTCGTCGACGAGATCGACACGAAGACCGTCGGCATCGGCAACAAGGTGACGGTGCAGGAGAAGGGCCGCAAGACGCAGGAAGTGTTCGAGATCGTCGGCTCCACAGAGGCCGACCCGCTCGAGAACCGCGTCTCCAACGAATCCCCGTTCGGGCAGGCGCTCATGGGCAAGAAGAAGGGCGAGATCGCCGAGGTCTCCGCGCCCAAGGGCACCATCAAGTACGAAATCATCAAGATCC
This sequence comes from Thermoleophilia bacterium, assembly GCA_039811765.1. GTDB lineage: Bacteria > Actinomycetota > Thermoleophilia > Gaiellales > SKUG01 > JAGQUL01. The sequence continues at coordinate 661 of JBDHZF010000099.1, forward strand.
AGAAAGCCTGAGCACGGCGATTTGCGGCGCGATACTGCGTCGTTGCTCGCTCGGCGTACGGAAGTACGCCTTCGATCGCACTCCTTGTCTCGCTTGCAACTCGCCGCGCTCAGACCCTCTGGCGCGCTGTCGCGGCATTGTCTCGATTTGAAGCTCGGCGCGTCCCACTGTCGAGCGAAAACGACGGCATGGGCGTCGGATTCACTGTTCAGTGATTTCGCGGCGGCCCACTATCGAGCGAATACGTCAGTTGAGGGCGCGAATTCGCTCGATAGTGCGTGCTTTGGATCGCACGCGACGCATCGCGTGAAACAGATTCGCGCGCAATCCCGATGAACTGAGGAGAGGGAACCGCGACTTCTGGGGGGAGTCCGATGACCGCGAACGTACAGGGAAGTGCGTCGAACATTGGAATGGCGCCGAGCACGAACGCTGGCGCGGGCACGAGCGCGTCGAAGCTGCCGTCGCTCACGGGCGGCGCGAACGCCGGAACCACCGATCCGACCACGACGGGGACTGCCGGCACGACTGGTGCGGGTGGCACGACCGCCGCGGCCGCGGATCCGTCCGCGCTGTTTCAGCATGGGACTTGGATGGGACCGCTGCTCACGTTCGGTGGCGGGGCGGCCGCGATCCGTGGCTTCACGAAGGCAGCAGCGCAGGCGTCCACCAAAGGGACCGGACTGCTCAAGTGGGGCGGCATCGCCGCGGCGATCGCCGGCGTGGGCCTCACCGCGATCGGCTTCAAGGCGCAGGGCGTCAAGGAGCGCGGCGTGCAGGCGGACGCCGAGCAGCAGCAGATCATTGCGGCTGCGAACGCGAAGCTTGAAGAGACGACGAATTTCGCGGTGACGAAGATCCAGACCCTGCAGCAGGAACTCGCGCAGGCGAAGGCGGCGCAGCAGGGCAGCGGAACCGGCGGCACGAACGGCACGAGCGGCACGGGCATCGGCCCCGGCACGGATTCCACGAACACGCAGAACACCAACACGCAGACGACGAACACGCAGACCACGAACACGCAGGGCGGCACGTGGGCGGCGTCGGGTCTCGTGGGCACGACGATCGATCTCACCGCGGGCAACAGCGCGGACGGGATCGCCGTCGCCGCGGCCGGCACGTTCCAGATCACCGAGAACGCCGGCGACGCGAACGGCTACGCCACGCTCGCGGAGGCGAACACCGCCGCGCGCGCCTCGATGAGCACCGAGTACATGGGTTCGCGCAACACGCGCTGGATCGTCGTCGAGCACGGCGGTCGCTACTACGGCGCGATCGCTACGCTCGTGGAGAACGGGCAAGCCAATCCGCTGCCCACCACGCAAGGCAACGTCGTGGGGTGGAGCGCGCTCAACCACGTGGAGATCAACGGCGAGCCCGGTTGGATGGCGTTCTCCTGGAACAAGGAGAGCGGCGTGCAGACCAAGGTCGTCCCGAACGGCACGACGAACGTCTTCGGCTCCGACACCAGCGGCGGCGGAGCGGGCATCGTCGGTCCGACGAACACGACCTCGACGACCTCCAACTCGGGCAACGTGGTCGACCAGACCATCGCCGAGGTGACGGGCGGCGGCGCGACCACGTCCACCACGTCGACCACGACGCGAACGCCGTTCGACCCGGCCTCGCAGATCGGACGCACGTTCTCGATCAACGCGTCCAACACGACCAGCGGCCTGCTGGCTCGCGGCGGCGCGCTGCAGATCCAGTCGTTCGTCGCTACGAGCGCCGGCGGCTTCGGCACCGCCGAGGAAGCCGATCAGGCCGCGCGTCAGGCACGTGCGACCGCCGGAGGCGGCGGCCAATGGCAGCGATGGGTGACGACGCAAGGCAGCGACGGTCGCTTCTACGTGTACCAAGGCTCGATCGTGAACCGCGCCACCGCGGAGCTGCAAGCATCGCCCGTGCACGTGTTCGGCCACGGCTTCGCCGAGTACTTCGACGGTGCGTCCAGCGCATGGAAGGCCGTGGCCGAGCAAGCCGCAGCCTGATCCCGAGTCGCGTAGACTCGGCTCCATGTCGGAGACCGAGGCCCCCACACCCGAACCCACTGCGGCCGAGCGCGCGAGCGCCGAGCAGCAGATCATGGACGCGCGTCGCGCGAAGCTGGACGCGATGGCGGCGGCCGGCGGCGAGCCGTGGCCGTACTCGGCGAAGCCCGACGCGCACGTGAGCGACGTGATCGCCGCGCATGGCGATCTCGAGGACGGCGTCGAAACAGATTCGCGCTACACGCTCGCGGGGCGCATGATGCTGCGTCGCGGCCAAGGCAAGCTCATGTTCGCGCAGCTTGCCGATCGATCCGGCACGATCCAGCTCTTCGTCAGCAAAGGCGAGATTGGCGACGACGGCTTCGCGGCGTTCGCCGACCTCGACCTCGGCGACTGGATCGAGGTGTCCGGCGCGGCGATGAAGACTCGCAAGGGCGAGCTCTCGCTCAAAGTGGACGCAGCCAGGCTGCTGGCCAAGTGCATTCGTCCGCTGCCCGAGAAGTTCCACGGGTTGCAGGACGAGGAGCAACGGCGCGGGCGCCGCTACTTGGACCTCGTCGCCAACCGCGATTCGCTCGACACGTTCGTGCTGCGTTCGCGTGCGGTGAGCGCGATCCGTCGCTTCCTGGAGGACCGCGACTTCCTCGAGGTCGAAACACCGGTGCTGCAGCCGATGTACGGCGGCGCCGCGGCGCGCCCGTTCGTGACGCACCACAACGAGCTCGACATGCAGCTGTATCTGCGCATCGCGACGGAGCTGTATCTGAAGCGCCTGATCGTGGGCGGCATGGAGCGCGTGTTCGAGATCGGCCCGAACTTCCGCAACGAAGGCGTGAGCTTCAAGCACAACCCCGAGTTCTCGATGATCGAGTCCTACCAGGCGTACGCCGACTACGACGACGTGATGGACGGCTTCGAGGAGCTCGTCGAGCACGTCGCGACCACGGTGCTCGGCACGACCACGATCGAGCACGAGGAGTTCGGATCGATCAGCCTCGCGCGCCCGTGGAAGCGCATCACGTTGCGCGACGCGATCCTCGAGCGCTCCAGCGCGGACATCGACTCCGCGAGCGACGACGAGTTGCGCGCGACGCTGCACGAAGCGGGCTACGACCCGTCCAGCGAGGCCACTCGCGGCAAGTTGATCGACGCGCTGCTGAGCCACTTCGTCGAACCGAACCTGATCCAGCCCACGTTCCTGATCGACTACCCCGTGGAGCTCTCGCCGTTCGCGCGACCACACTCGGGCAGCGACAAGCTCGTGCGACGCTTCGAAGCGTTCGTCGCCGGGTTCGAGATCGCCAACGGCTACAGCGAGATCAACGATCCCGCGCTGCAGCGCGAGCGCTTCGAAGAGCAGCACGCCGCGCGCGCCGCCGGCGACGACGAGGCCGAGCAGCTCGACGAGGACTACATCGCCGCGCTCGAGTACGGCATGCCGCCCACCGGCGGCATCGGCATGGGCATCGACCGCTTCCTGATGCTGCTCACGGGCCGCAAGTCGATCCGCGACGTGATCCTCTTCCCGGCGCGACGCTCGAAGGCGTAGAGCGGCCATGCGAGCGGGACGTCGCTGCCGCGTCGTCAATCGGCTGGCGACAACGAGAACGTTCAGAAACTACGCTGGCCGCACGAACCTCTCCCCGATCACCTACATCCAAGACCGAATTGCCGACCACAGGATCCAGAACGCGATCCACGAGGCGCAAAGCGCGCTCGGGATCGGCCGCGCGCATGCGACGGTGGACGCCGAAATCCTCAAGGAGTCCGAACCGATCAAGGGAGAGCTGCTCACGAGCATGCTTCTGATCAAGGACGTCAGCAAGCTGATCCCTGCACGGTGGACAGATGCGAACGCCAATGCCGGTCGTGACGCGCTGCGTGGCGCCGCCGGGCTGATCGACGCGAACGTCGACGCGCTTCGTCCAGCCTACGAGCTGGAGCGCACCCTGCAGCTCTATCGCGACGCCCAGAACCTCGTCAACAAAGCGGGCGCGTTGCTCGACCGCTGACGCGAAGATCCTTGGCTATGATCTGAGGAACCATGGCGAGTGATCTTTGGCGGCGATCCCTTTGGGGGTCGCCGCTTGCATTCGGCAGGGGGCGAGTCGCGCCCGTCGAACAGATGACGGATGCCTGCTGCGACCATCGCACCAAAGCTCGCCGAGCGCGAGCACGTCACGACATTCGACGCCGGACGTAGCGCGCGGCTCGTACGCGCCGACGCGATCGCCCTGCTGCAGTCGCTGCCCGACGCATCGGTGGACCTGCTGGTGACCGATCCCGCCTACAACGGGATGAACCAGCACCTCAAGCTCGGCAAGGGGCGGATCGTCGGCAAGTACCAGGGGCGCGGGGATGGCCAGCGCTGGTTCGACGAGTTCGACGACAGCCCCGGAAATTACGCGCTCTTCTGCAGCGAGGTGGCGCGCGTGCTCGGCCCGGACCGTGCCGCGTTCCTGATGTTCGACGCGTACTCGATGCTCACCCTCGGCAGCGTGGTGCGCGAGCACTTCCACGTGAAGAACGTGATCACGTGGGACAAGGTCGCGCTCGGCATGGGGCACCACTTCCGCCGCCAGAGCGAGTTCGTGCTGTACGTCACCACGGGCAAGGCGAAGCTCGCCCGGCGTGATGTCAGCGACGTGTGGCGCATCCGCCGCGTGCACCGCGGCGCGTACCCCACGCAGAAGCCGATCGAGGTGTTCGAGGCGATGATTGCCGCGAGCATCGGCGAGCGTGCCGCGAGCGACATCGTCGTGTGCGACCCGTTCCTCGGCTCCGGCTCGGCGGCGGTCGCCGCGCTGCGCCAGGGCTGCTCGTTCGTGGGCGGCGACGTGGCCGAGGCCTCGATCGCGACCGCGAGCGATCGCATCGACGCGCTTGCCGCGGGCGACGACGATCCGCTCCAGCCCAAGCCCTGCGTCGACCCAGCGCTGCAGAAGCCGTTCTGGCTCGAAACGCGCGTGTGAACTTCGGGACGGGAAACCGTCCGGACCGGTGAAACGAGTCGGCCCCATTCCTCGATAGACGGGCGAGAGGAGACCGGTCTCAGGCCGGTGGGGTATCCGGACGGACGCAGGAAGCGCAGCAGGCACAACCGTCCCGGCACATCATGGAAGATCGTGTTCCACGGATCGCGTGCAGCGAGCCGTCGGGGACGCACCATCGCGCGTCGAGGCCCGAAATCGGGGACCACGCGTCATGTCGTTGCTCAACGACATCATGAACGTCGCAGGCTTCCGAACCGCTGCCAGCGGTTCGGCCAGCTCGACGAACGCGCCTGCCGGCCAAGCGACCGGCAGCTCGTCCGCGGCTGCCTCGACGCTGCATCAGCGGCTCGGCTCCACCTTCTCGTCCACCTTCAATCGCACCTTGTCGACCGTGTACGAGCGCGGCACCGCGGGCGACTTCGAAGACCGCACGCTCGCGCTCGAAGAGCAGGCCGCGCTCCAACGGCTGCTCGCCGCGCAGAAGGCAGCGAACAGCTCCGGGACCGTCTCGGGCGGCGGGCCGGTGGTTGGCGCGAACGCCGCCCCGGACGTGTCCGTGGGAGCTTCTTCGAGCGACACGATCCTCGCCGAACAGCGCGAGGTGTACGCCGTGCGCATTCGCCAGAGCGAGGCGCGCCTCACGAAGGTCAGCGCGTCGCTCGAACAGGAGTATCCGAAGGCGGCGCAGCTCGTATCGGCTTCGACGGGAACGTGGGATCCGGCAACGTTCGTGCCGAAGTCCGAGGAGCAAGCCGAAGCGTTCGCGCAGCGACTCGTGATCGACGTGACCGAAGCCGCCGCTCGCCTCGAGATCCTCAAGAACCAGCTCGATTCGGCCCGTCTCGAGCTGGCCAATGGTGGCGGCGCCGACGTGCAGGCGCAGGTCGCCGCGCTCGAAGCCGCATACGATCGCCAGACCGCATACGTCGACAAGCTCGCGAGGATCGTCGATCGCCAGAGCAGTGGCATGATGAGCGACGCGGGAACAGACGCGATGAGCGGCAACACGATGCGCGGCGATGGGGACATCCCCGTCGACGAGATCGTGGTCGCACTGCGCGCCGAGGGCTACACCGACGAGCAGATCGCCCGCGTCGTCGGCGCGACCGAAGTGGGGGTCGAAGAAGAGAAGACGCCCGGCGGCAGCACGCGCTTGCAGACGATGTCCACCGAGTTGACGAAGACGTTCCTCGCGCGCTTCAACGAGATGAAGCAGCGACACGAGCAAGAGCGCAAGCAGGCCGAGGAAAAGCGCCAGGAACAGCAGCGAATCGACGACAAGCGCATCGCGCGCAAACGCGCGGACGAAAAAGCCGCCGACAAGTCCGTCGAGCGTCGCCGCAACTGCGAGCGCGCCAACGAGCAGGCCAGCGCGCAACGCGCAGCCAATCGCGACGCGCAATTCCAGCAGTGGATGCAGCGCGTCGCGGCCGAGCACGCGCAGCGTGATCGCGCGATCCGCGCGAGCTGAACCCAGCCGCTCGCCTGCCATCCACGGGGATTTCTGCCACGTCCTCTGATCTCGCCCGGATTGAAGATCCATCGGAATTCCGCCCGAAATCCGAAGGCTGTCCACCCCGAATCCAAACCTTCGCCGAAGCGGTTTGCCGGATTTGACGAGGGGGGTATGGTGCCTACACGGACCCGGAACGGGAGCACCTCCTGACCGTGTGTCCGAGGTTCGTCGTATCGTGGATTCAGGTCCACGGCCCGACATGCCGTTGCACTGATTGGACACGCCACGAGGGCGGGTCCGCACCCGTACAAGACGGGGGAGGGAGGAACCGTGTTCGAACGCTTCACCGAGCGAGCACGGCAGGTGGTCGTCCTGGCACAGGACGAGGCACGTGCGCTCAAGCACAACTACATCGGCACCGAGCACATCCTGCTTGGCCTGCTCCGCGAGGAGGAGGGCCTCGCGGCTCGCGTGCTGGATTCCCTCGACATCACCGTGGAAGAGGTGCGCCAGCAGGTCGCGCGCATCGTCGGCCAAGGCGACGAGGCCACGAGCGGACAGATCCCTTTCACGCCGCGCGCGAAGAAAGTGCTCGAGCTGGCGCTTCGCGAAGCGCTCAGCCTCGGCCACAACTACATCGGCACGGAGCACATCCTGCTCGGCCTCGTTCGCGAGAACGAGGGCGTGGCGGCGCGCATCCTGCTCGACTTCGACGCGGACGCCGAAAAGATCCGCAACGAGATCATCCGCATGCTCAGCGGCCCCGGTCGCCAACAGCGCGGCTCGGGCGGCTCGGGCGAAGGCGCTGCCGCGGGCGGCAAGTCCGGCAAGGGCGGCAACTCCAAGCTGCTCGACCAGTTCGGTCGCAACCTCACGAAGCTCGCCGCGGACGGCAAGCTCGATCCCGTGGTCGGTCGCCAGCAGGAGATCGAGCGCGTGATGCAGATCCTCTCGCGCCGTACGAAGAACAACCCAGTGCTGATCGGCGAGCCGGGCGTCGGCAAGACAGCCGTCGTCGAAGGCCTCGCTCAGCGCATTACGTCCGGTCAGGTGCCGGAGCTGCTGCGCGACAAGCAGATCTACACGCTCGACCTCGCGGCGCTCGTGGCGGGATCCAAGTACCGCGGCGAATTCGAGGAGCGCCTCAAGAAGGTGATGAAGGAGATCACCCAGCGCGGCGACATCGTGCTGTTCATCGACGAGCTGCACAACCTCGTGGGCGCGGGCGCGGCCGAGGGCGCGATCGACGCGGCCTCGATCCTCAAGCCTGCGCTGGCGCGTGGCGAGCTGCAGACGATTGGCGCGACGACGCTCGACGAGTACCGCAAGTACGTGGAAAAGGACTCCGCGTTGGAGCGACGCTTCCAGCAGGTGCGCGTCGAACCGCCGTCGATCGAGGACGCCGTGCTCATCCTCAAGGGGCTGCGCGAGCGCTACGAACAGCACCACCGCGTGAAGATCACCGACGAGGCGCTCGAGGCGGCATGCGTGCTCGCCGACCGCTACATCCAGGAGCGCCAGCTGCCGGACAAGGCGATCGACCTGATCGACGAGGCCGCGTCGCGCCTGCGCATCAAGACGATGACCTCGCCGCCGCGCTACAAGGAGCTCGAGCAGGAGATCGAGACCGTGCGCCGCGACAAGGAGCGCGCGATCGAGCAGCAGGAGTTCGAGAACGCCGCCAACCTGCGCGACCAGGAGCGCAAGCTCGTCCAGAAGAAGCGCGACCTCGAGGAGAACTGGGAAGCGTCCGACGACACTCCGCAGCCTGAGGTGGGCGAGGAGGAGATCGCCGACATCGTGAGCATGTGGACCGGCATCCCGGTCTTCAAGCTCAC
>JBDHZF010000100.1:0-8900 GCA_039811765.1 Thermoleophilia bacterium
GCGACCGGATCGAACATCTACACGCACCACCTCGTGGAATCGTGGGTGCGCGCCGGCCGGGATGTGATCCTGGCCTGCCAGGAGCGCGATCCGTCGATGCATCCGTCGATCCAGGAGGTCGTGCAGCTCGAGCACGATCGCGCGAGCGGTGTGTCGCGCGTGCGCGAGCGCGTGCAGGTGCGCGCGCGTGAAGAAGCTGCCGGCGAGGGACGCTGCGTGCTGGTGGTGCCGGATCTGCATGGCGTGCTGCCGGTGTACGTGCTGGATCGGTATGAGGGATTCGACGTCGTGCGCGTGCCCGGATTGGACCCCGCGCGGCTCGACGCGTACGTGAGCGACCATGCGTCGGCGATGCGCTGGGTGTTCGAGCACTGGCCCCATGCCGCGGGCGTGCTGATCAACCATGCGTCGCCGCTGCCACAGGCCCTTGCGCCGGAGTGCGACGCGGTGGGCGTTCCGTACGCGGTGAAGGTGCACGGCTCGGAACTCGAGTACGCGCTGGCGGAGGACGAATCGCTGGTGGCGCCGGCGGCGCGCGCGCTGCGCGGAGCGACGAGCGTGCTGGTGGGATCGGCGCACATCGAACGGCGCACGCGGGAGTTGCTCGGCGACGAGGCTGTGGACGGGCGCGTGGCGGTGGTGCCGCCGGGCGTGGACTTGGAGCGATTCCGTCCGATCGAGCGCAGCGACGTGGCGCGGGCGGCGGCGCATGCACGACTCGTCGACGAGCTTCGTGCGCGATGCGCGGCGCAGACCAGTGGGCGAGGCGCGGCGCAGGACGAGCGGGTGCGACGCGCCGTGGACGAGGCGGCCGATGGCGAGATGCTCGCGACGCTCGCGTCCTTGCATGGCTCGTACGAGGAGCGGCACGTGGAGGTGGACGCGGCCGACCGGGTCGCGGCGATCGACGTGCAGCATGCGCGACTGTTGGTGTACGTCGGCAAGCTGATTCCGCAGAAGGGCGTGCACCTGTTGCTCGCGGCGCTCCCCGAGCTGCTCGAGCGGCACCCGGACGCGCACGTGGTCGTTGCCGGATTCGGGCCGCTGCGCGACGGGCTCGCGGCGATGCTGCGCGCGATGGCGACGCGAAACGCGGCAGCGTTGGACGAACTCGCGGCCGGGATGGGCGAGCTGTCGGGCGAGGGCGGGCGCGAGCTCGCGCACTTGCAACGGTTCATCGAGGCGCTGCGGTCTGACGGACGGCTGGACGAGTGGCTGGGCATGGCGGCTCGCCATCGCGTGGACGAGCGCGTCACGTGGCTCGGGTTGGTGGATCACGGCGTGCTCGCGCAGCTGTGGCCGTTGGCGGAGGCGAGCGTGGTGCCGAGCGTGCTCGCGGAGGCGTTCGGGATGGTGGCCGCGGAGGCGGCGGCGTGCGGGTGCGTGCCAGTGGTGAGCGACCACTCAGGACTGGCGGACGCGGCGAGCGTGATCGAGCTGGGCGGCGTCGCGCCGATCCGATTCGACGCGCTCGACGATGGCAGCGCGGTGGCGGATCTGCAGCGCGTGATTGTCGAGCGCTTCGACCTGGACGAGGACGAACGGGCGGCGCAAGCAGCGCGCGCGCGTGCGAACGTCGCGGCGGTGTGGAGCTGGGACGCGATCGCCAGCGAGGTCGAATCGTTGATGACCATGCGTAGGTAGGTAACCTAGGTAATTGCTCCGATCCGGGATTCTGGGGCGCGTTGCATAGTGGAGGCACAGGGAGGCGGCGAGGAGCTTCCCACCCAGCGTCCGGCACATGGATCTCGTCCCGATCCGAGCACTCGTCCCGCTCACGCCGACCATGACGCTCGTCCACATACCTCGCATCGCGGCTGGAGATCTCGTCCCGATCGTCCCACCGGCCGCCAAGAACTCCAGTGGCCCGCTTCGAACTCGTCCCTCGAAGCGGGCCACGAGTTTCTTCACCGGACCATGCATCTCGCTCAGGTCGTGGACTACCAGCCGATCGAGTTCAGGAGTTTCGCCTTGATTGGTCGCTTGTCATCCCAGAAGATCAGGCTGTCCAAGAGGGACCTGTATCGATTGTCCTGCACTCGTTCCCAGAAACGCGTGGCCTCGTCCATCGATTCAAACGACGCATAGTAGACGGTGTCGTCGAACTGAACCGGTTTCCCGTCGCTAGGCTCGACGAGTTGGAAGTCCAAGCGCTTGTGCAGCGAGCTGATCGCGACACGAACAGGCCGAAAAGCGTAGTCGCCTACCCCGAAGATCGTGAACGGGGGCTGCTTGCGATAGATCGAGCTCTTGCGAGCGGCCATCTCCGGCGCATGCCTCGCAAGGTATGCCCAGAGCTTTGGGGACGCGATTTCGTGCAGCGATGTGTCCTGCCCAACGGATCGATTGGGAACGACCACGAAGCGATTGCCGTCCCAACCATTCCCTCGTGACACCGCAGTCCCTTTCATGAGCGGGAACAGGTGCTCGTCCTCGATCTCCACGACGTGACCCAAACCGTTGACGAGCCGATCGCCTTCGAGATGCACCTCCAACACCTTGGCCGCATCGTGCTTCAATCCGGATCGCCATCGACACGAGCTTCCACCGAGAAGGTCCTCGCTGGCCTCGAACGCGGCAAGATCGCGTACAAGCAATCCGCTACGCCGACCCATCGTCGATGTTGCCGTGGCAGCGACATCGGCGAACTCGCGGATTTGGACCGCTCCTCGCCCGAATGTGAACACCGCGAAGCACGCATCGACGCTGGCTCCAAAGTGCGCCTTCGCATCGATCGCGACGATGTCGATGGAGGCGATGTCGAGATCCGCCTTCTCAACGTGACCGATCATCTTGCGAGCGACCGATCGCTTGCAGATCATCGCGACGACGTTCCGCGACCCGCGACACGCACATAGCGTCTCGACCAGCATCCACTCGGAGATGTCGAAGTTGGCGGCGCCAGTGCGGGCCTCCCAACCACTCATGCCTTGGAAGTTCGACTTCACCGGCACGTTCGTCCCGCCGAGCGAGCCCACCACGGCGTTGGTGACCCACGGTGGATTCCCGATGATCAAGGCATGGCGATCCAAGCCTAGCGATTGGCTCCATTCACCAGCGAAGAAGTCAGCCTGCGTGATGTCGCAGCGTGCGTCGAACTGCTGGGTTGCAGCGACCGCAGCGCGGACGTGATCCGCTTGCAGTTCGTACCCATGAAGACGAGCATGGGGAAACGCGTCGCCAGAGGCGACCAAGAATGCTCCAACGCCGCACGTGGGTTCGATCACCACGTCGGGGTTCACGCCAGACGCCTTGACCCAAGCGACAAGCTCCCTCGCGAGCTCCGGCGGAGTCTGGAAGTCGCCCAGCTCGACTTTGGAAGCCGCGACTGCTGTAGCCGTCATCGGATCTTCTCCACGCCGGCAACCTCGCCAGCTTGAGCAATCGCGCGACCGTACTGGAGTCGCCATTGCAGCGCGTTGGATATGGTCAGAAACCCGATTGGAGGCGGGCTGGCGATGATGCGTTCCGCAATGCGACGACGCTCCACTGGATCGACTGGAAGGTTCTTCTCTTCGAGAAACGCATCGAAGTCGTCGACGTTGCCATCGCTTTCCGCGATTCGCCGTAGTCCGGTGGTCATTTGGAAGTCGGCGGTCCGCTCATCGTCAATCCAGATGCAGTGCTTGATGTCCAGCACCGCGGCCGCCAACTCGGCATCGTCGCGCTTCTCGTAGACGAACACGAGCAACGCATAGCCGAGCCCGAACACCTTCTGCAGCGCTGATTTGAACGGGCAGGATGACTGCGGCTGCCGCACGCTGGTCACCTTCATGTCGACGTTCAGGTCGGGAAAATCGATTCCACTGCTAGAGTTTCCGGCCTCGAACTCGTAGTTCTGTTTCAGGTGTGCTCGGAACTTGTGCTCAAGATACGTTCCAATCGCCTTTCCGTCCGTGACGCCGAACAGACTCGGTTCGGCATAGCTGCTTTCGACTTCGGCGAACTGCATCGCTTCGAGCATGAGGGTCTTGCGATTCCACGCGGGCGATGCTGGTTCAATCGACATGACTCGATTCTACCGACCGGGTTCTCGACCCTTCATGCAGCTGGCGCACGCGGCGGCGGAGCATCGCTTCGTCGACGCGGTACTTGAAGAGCTTGCGGCCGTCGAGCACGCCCGCAGGGATTTGCTCGCGCCACTGCGCTTCGAGCACGGGATCGCCGTCGATGTGGATCCAGTGCACGACGAGGTCGAGTTCGCGCTCGAGCGGGTCGAGCACGGCGCGCGCGTCGTCGCACAGGCAGCACCCATGCGCGGTGTAGACGTCGAGCTGGATCGGATCGGACTGCGCGGGATCGTTTGGCATCGCGAACACGAGCGTATCGAACGTGCAGGCAGTTTCGCGGAAGCAGGTCAGGTTTTGGTCACTTCTTCAGTGGGTAGTAATAGCGAACCATGGACCTCACCGAACGAGCATGGCACGTTGTCCGGCAAGCGCGCGACGAAGCGCGTCGGTTGGGCGACGAGCACATCGGCACCGACCATCTGCTGCTCGCGATGCTTCGCGACGCGGACGGCGCGGCGGCGTACGTGTTGAAGGAGTTCGACGTCGACTACGACGCCGTATTCGCACGTCTCGCCGGCGAATTCGTCGCCTGAGCCTTTCCCAGTCCGAGGGGGACACGCACGACCTGGCTGCTGCCGGGGCGGTGTCGCGCACGCATGCATCGCGTGATCGACGCTGCCCCGCGCGCCGGTCAGTTCTTGGCCGCGCGAGCCGCAGCCATCGCGAACGTGGCGGACGGCCCTTCGCGCCACGCGCCGTCCGGATCGGTGGCGGGCACGTAGCGCACCTTCAGTTGCCACACGCCGGGGGCGAGCTGCTTGCCGGCGTTGTCGACGCCGCTGATGCCGAAGGTGTAGACGCCGGGCAGGGCCTGCGTCAGCGCGCCGATCGTGCCGTGATCCTTGCCCGTGGCGTCGAACAGTCGCACTTCGAGCCGCTCGATCGCCGACAGGCCCAACCTGTCGCCATTGCCCTCGCCGCCAATGCGAAGTTGCAACGTGCCCGAGTACGCGTTCGGTCCGGCCACGCGACGGAGCGTTCGCGACGAGAGCTCGGCGCGCAGCGGCACGATCTGCGCGGCCGAATCACGGATCGTGGCGGTCCACGGGATGCGCAGCTTGCCGCCGTCGAGCACCAGCCAGCCACCGACGTGGCCTTCCTCGGCGTCGTCGGCCGCCGTGAGCACGAGCGAGCCGTCGCGCAGCGTCAGCGTCGTGCCGCGAGCGGCGCGACCACCGTCGTCGAGCCGAAGCGCATCCGCCTCCACGACCGCACCGTCGAGTCCACGCACGACGAGGTCGCGAGACGCCGTCGCGCCGGGAGCGACGCTGCCGAAGTCGATGCGTCCGCCTGCGGCGAGTTCGGACGCCGCGAGCGCGTGCTTGGAGTCGAGCACGCCTGCGCCCTGGAGCGCGACGTCCGGGCGATCGCCGACCGTGCCAAGCGAGATGGCAGATCCCATCAGCAGCGCGCGAACGTCTGCGGCGTCGAGTTCGGGATGCGCCGCGCGCACGGCCGCGGCCTGCCCGGCGGCCCACGCGGCGGCGATCGACGTGCCGCTCACGCGATGCCACGAATCGCCGTCGCCGGCAACGAGCATGCCCACGCCGGGCGCGAGCGCGTCGGGGCGTCCGGCTCCATCGAGGCGCGGCCCGCCGGAGCTGAAGCCTGCGACCGTGCCAAAGCTGGGGTTGTCGATGCGCATCGCGTCGAACGACACCGCGAGCGCGCGGCCGTCGGCGAGCGCGTCGCGAAGTTCGCGCGCATCGGCGCGATCGAGCGCGATCGCCGGGATGTCCGCGCCTCGCACGTCAATCGTGCCGGCTGCCGCGCCCGCGTCGTCGCTGCCCACGAGCACGGCGAGCGCGCCCGCGTCGGCTGCGGCGCGCACCTGCTTGGCCACCGACACGCCATCGCGCGTGGCGACGAGCGCGACGGCTCCGCTCACGCGACTGCGCAGCTGCGCGTCGAGGTAGTCCTCCACCGAATCGCCCGCAGCGGTCACCACGACGATCGCGTTGTTGCCAGACGGCAGCTTCTCGTCGCCGGTGGTGAGGACGGGAGCATCGGCGAAGGTCTCGTCCACGCCGTCGCCGTGCACGCGCACAGCCGCCGCGTCAATCTTCCCGCGCAGGTCCACCGCGCCGATCGACAGCGCCGAACGCGACGCGGCGACCGAACCGATCGTGCCCACGTCGTCGCCGCTCGCGCCGTCGTTGCCGGCCGCGGCGACCACGACCGTGCCGAGCGCGTCGGCGCCCTCCACCGCGTGATCCTCGGGCGAACCCGCGAATCCTGCATAGGGCGACGTTGACGCGACCACGGCAACCTGCGCGGCATCGTCGGTGCGCGCGTTGCCGTCCGGGTCGACCGCGCGCTCGAGCCCGGCGAGCAGGTCGTCACTGTCGCCGAGCAGCGTGTCCACGCCGTCGCGCGCCGGGCGCTGTTCGAGCACCCGGATCGGCAGGATACGAACGTCGGCGTCCGCGTCGGTGCCGGCGCCGGCGAGCACCGCTCCGGCAACCGCAGTGCCGTGCGCGTCAGCAGCGATCTTCGTGTTCGCGCCGCGCGGCTTGGCAGCGGCGTCGGTGCGCGTCGCGTCGAGCGCGTCGAGCACGCGCCCCGCGACTGCCGGGTGAGCGGCGTTCACGCCAGAGTCGAGCACCGCCACGCGAACTGCAGCGTCATGTGTCGAGGACGAGGGCGAGGGCTCCGCCCCGGCCGCGGCCGCCGCGCCCGCTGCGCCATCGTCTGCAAGCGCCGCAGGCCACACCGTGCGTACCGGCGTGACCGCGGCAACGCCGCGAACCGCGCCGAGCAGCTGCGCCCCGTCGCCCTGCACCATGATCGACACGCCGTTAAGCACGCGCAGATAGCGATGCTCGATCCGGAAGCGCACGCCCGCCGCGGCAAGCGCGTTGATGCGACGCTGCTGCACCTTGCCGGCCCGCGCCAGCCATGCGGCGCGCGCCGCGCCGTCCAACTTCGTCACGCCGCGCTGCGCGGCAACCCACTCGCCGAGGCTGGGATCGTCGAAGCGCACGACCACACGACGCGGATCGACCGCATCGACCGCTCGCTGTTCGCCGAGGAACGGACTCCATGAGCGGCTCGCCGCGCGATCCGAGGACGCGCCGCCGTCACCATCCGCAGCCGCTGTGGCCGCCACCGGCGTTGCGGCCGTGGCAATCGCTACCGCGCACGCCAACACGACCAGGCCCGCGCCCATGCGCGAACGTCGCGCGCGACGCGCGTGCGAGATCATCGTGCGTGGAAGCCGCGGACCCATCATTGGTCAGTTCGGCACCAGTCTTCCGCCTCTGAAGAGGGGAGTTGTCGCGTACGCATCAAGCGAAAATGCACTGTTTCCAGCATGTTCGGAGCAGAACTGGGCAGCGACGCCGATCATGGCGGCGTTGTCGCCACACCAGCGCAGCGGTGCGCTGACGGTGCGCACTCCCATTTCGTTGCAGATCTCGGTCATTCGTTCACGAAGCTTCGCATTGGCGGCCACGCCGCCCACGACCGCCATCCTATCGCGTGCGCACGCATGCCCGGAGCGGGGGCCGCGTTGGCGCAGCAGCTTTCGCACGGAACCGGCGATCGTCGCCACGATCGCGTCCTCGTATGCCGCTGCAAGCTGCGCGTCCGAGGGGGACGAGACGCGATTCGAGGCGCGTTCACGCAGAGCGACGGCGAGCGCGGTCTTGATGCCAGAAAACGACGTGTCGAGCGTGTCGTGATGCACCATCGCCGGCGTGAACTGCGCCGTGTCGCGCTCGTCGATCGGGCAACTCGCGGCGAGCGCCGACAGCGCGGGACCACCCGGCATCGGCAGCCCCAGCAGGCGCGCGCCCTTGTCGAACGCCTCCCCCGCCGCGTCGTCGCGCGTCGTGCCGAGCAGCGTCAGCGCCATCTGCTCGTCGACGTCCAACAGCAGCGTGTGCCCACCGCTGACGAGCACGCACAGGAACGGCGGTTGGAGCGGCTCGTCGGCGAGCAACGCGCTCGCGACGTGCCCGAGCAGGTGATCGACGGGGACGAGCGGCAGGCCGGTGGCCCATGCGCGCGACTTCGCCGCGGCGACGCCCACGAGCAACGCGCCCACGAGCCCCGGACCGCGGGTGACGGCGATCGCGTCGGCGACGTCTTCGATGCGCCTCGCGCCGGCTTGGTCGAGCACGTCGCGAATCACGATGTCGACGAGTTCCAGGTGGCGGCGCGACGCGATCTCGGGCACGACCCCGCCGAATCGCTCGTGCAACTCGCCTTGGGTGGCGACGCGCTCGGCGAGCACCTCGCGGCCGCGTACGAGCGCGGCGGCGGTCTCGTCGCACGAGCTTTCGATCGCCAGGAACGTGCGGGGGGTCGTCATGGGCGCCTCCACATCACGAGCGCGTCCGACCCGTCCTCGGCGTAGTAGCCCGGGCGACGCCCGGCGTGCTCGAACCCGGTCGTCACGTAGAGACGGATCGCGGCATCGTTGCCGTCGCGCACCTCGAGCGTCCAGCCCTCCCCCGCGCCGAGCGAGACGGTGCGCTCGAGCAGCAGGTCGACGAGCCGTCGACCGATGCCGCGCCCACGCGCCGACGGATCCACGAGTACGTTCATCACGTGCCATGCGTCGCCGATGCGGGCGGCGAGCGCGGCGCCGACGAGGCGATCGTTGCCGCCGCGATCGCGCGCCGCGAGCAGCACGCGGTCGGATGGCGCGCGGTCGAACTCGCTCGCGTGCATGCCGCGTGTCCACGGATGCTCGAAGCAGCGCGCTTCGAGCACGAGCAGCGCGTCCAGGTCGGCGCGCACGCGCTCGTCGACGACGACCTCGATGCGCGGCGGCGCGGCGTCGGGCTCGCGTCCGTAGCTCGGCAGCACGCGCAGCGGATCGCC